>JAEXVC010000008.1 GCA_023406715.1 Bacteroidota bacterium
GGATAACATCAATCAGGCCAAAGAACTAGAAGCCTCAGGCGATTTCAACTCGGCCATATCAATTTACACAAAAACAGCCACAACCTACTGGGTTGCAGGAAATACAACCGAATCCAAAACACTTTTCCAAAAAGCAATAAACCTTAGCCAAAGCATTGGTAACAACAATGCACTAAAAATCCTCTATACAAACATCGGAATGATTGATGTTGACCAAGAAAATTATTCCGAGGCAATATCATCGTTCGAAAAATGTTTAGTCATTAACCGACAGCAGAACCGTAAACCCGAAATTGCATCAACGCTAATTAATATAGCTAATGCCTACAAGGATTCCGACCAACCAAAGCAAGCATTAAAACCTGCCGAAGAGGCAAATACCATTGCCAAAGAAATAAACGATCCAAAACTTCTCCGAAACACCTATTCATTACTATCGGAGATATACGATGCACTGGGCGATGCCAACAAATCGGCTGAGTATTTCTCGCTTTATACCGCATTCAGCCGAAAAATCCAACGCGACGAAGTTCAGAAAAAAGAAGCACAGGCAAAGGAAATGGTAAACCAGGCCCAAAGCCAACTCTCCGAAATAAAAACCCAAAAGGAGTTAACAGAACAAGAGTTACATGCAAAGCAACAAGCGCTGGAAACCGTATCGGATAGCCTAGCCAAAGCTGAGCAGTTGACTCAGGAGCAGCAAATGGAGATAAATCTCCTTAACAAGGAAAAGCAACTGCAGGATATCACTATAAAGAATCAAAAACTTGTACGCAATATATTTATTGTCATAATTCTTGCTGTTTTAGGTATTGCCATTATGATTACACGGTATTACCTGCAGAAAAAGAAATCGAACGAAAAACTCGAAAAGCAAAACCGAGAAATTGCCGCACAACGCGATTTGATTGAGGCAAAGAGCAATGAACTGCTAGTTGCTATGCAACAAATTGAGAAGCAAAACAGGGATATTACAAGCAGCATCAACTACGCACAAAGAATTCAGGAGGCGCTGCTGCCAACCTACGATATGTTGATACCTACAATAAACGACGCATTCATTCTGTTTCATCCCAGAGAAATTGTTAGTGGCGATTTTTACTGGTTCTCGGGCTACACTGGCAGTAAAACGGCAAAAACATCATCGAACCGACACTTTATACAATTACCTAATAAGGCTGAGAACGAAAGTGGATTTCTGATTGCTGCAGTTGACTGCACTGGTCACGGAGTGCCAGGGGCTTTTATGAGTATGATTGGATTAAACCTACTCGACACCTTGGCTCGTAGCGGAATAACATCTCCAAACGAAATGCTTAACGAAATGCACCGCTACGTCCGCTACCTATTAAAACAGGAGAACAACGACAGCCGCGATGGTATGGATATGGCTCTTTGCAACATTAAGAACAACGGTCAAACCATTGAGTTTGCTGGTGCAAAAAACCCACTTTACTATATAACAAACGGAGAACTATTCCAAATTAAAGGTGACCCAGTGCCAATTGGAGGTTTGCAAAAGGAAGAGAAACGCGAATTCACTTTGCATACCATTAACATTGACTCACCAACAAGTTTCTACATCTTCTCCGATGGATTTATCGACCAGTTTGGAGGGCAAGATGGACAAAAGTTCTCATCTAAACGCTTCAAGGAGTTACTGATGAAAATTCACGATTTACCAATGCTACAACAGCAGGAGATACTAGAAACTACCCTTGAAGAGTGGCGAGGTGAAGAGTATCAACCTATTGATGATGTCCTAATTGTAGGATTTAGGCTAAGCGGTAAGCCTATTCGGATTTAAAATCAAATAATATTTAAGCACAAATAGTTACGAATAGTTTGTTTTGTTATTTTTGCTATTTAAAATCAGAAAATCTATGAGTTTTTACAGGTTTTGTCTTTTTATTCTTATTGCAACAACCAACCACAGCCTATTTGCCCAAGAAGCAAACCCCAACATTTACATCGATGCAAATGGCCAAATATACGTTAAGGTAGATGCTCCCATATACTTTTTTGTATCGCCTAGCAATGAGCCTAGCAATAAAGCATTAATCCCTAGCAATGACAGTTTGGCTAATCCTATGTACTTTGATGGACCTGGCAAGCACTATTTTGTCTACGCCAATAAAGGTGAAAGAATTCGTTACCTGATTTTAGCCGATGCCAAAGGGCCTAAACCCAAGGTTAAGGTGGAAAAAGGATTACTTTTCGGGAAAGGAAATAGGTTTTATGTTGATATCGATTCGAAATTATCAATCGACGCCAAAGACGATTACTCTGGACTTATGCAACTTTACTATTCAGTTGATGGTGAGAAATTCAACCTTTTCACTGAAAATATATCCTTCAACAAGGAGGGAGAATCAGAACTGAAAGTTTATGCCATTGATAATGTTGGCAATATTGGCGACACATCAACATTCAAAATAGTAGTATCGCCCGAAGCAATATTTAAGATTGACAATATTTACTTTGAAACAGGTAGCGCACGTCTACTTAACGAATCGTTGGATAATTTAGCGGAAATGCTCCAATTGATGAGAGATTTCCCTGAGTTAATTCTGGAGATTAGAGCCTATGCCGATGCCCGTGGCTCATCGGAATCGAACAAAACACTTTCGGAGCGTAGAGCGCAATCCGTTGCCAACTACCTAACATCAAAAGGTATTGAGGCTCGAAGGTTAAAAGTAAAAGGATTGGGCGATTCAAACATCCTAAACGATTGCGTAAAAGGTGTTCCTTGTCCCGATTCCAAACACAAACAAAACCGTAGGGTTGAGTTTAAGTTTTCGTTGCCTAAATAGTTGAATTGATTATGCTGAAGAAATTATATAGATACTCTTTTATAGGCGTTTTAACCTTGCTGACAACAAGCGTATTTGGTCAGCAGGAGACCAAAACAATTTATGTTGATTCAACAAATCGTCTTTTTGTATCGCCCACTGCTCCTGTAAATATTTACGTTGGTACAACGTCCGATGGATTAAATGCAGTTAAACTGATTGGTATCGACAAAAAAGGAGACCCACTCTACTGGAATGGTCATGGTCCAATACAAATGACTCACCTTGACCTTTATATTGGTCGTAAAATTAAATTCGAGCTATTTGCAGATGGCGTTCCACCACAATCAAAATTAATATTCAACAAATCAACCCAAAAAGACTCAAAGGAAATACTCTACCTATCGGGCGGAAGCATTGTTGAAATTAATGCAGCGGATGCCGATGCGGGTTTGAACAAAACTTTCATCTCCGTTAATGGCGAGCCATACAAAGAGTACTCCGAACCAGTAATTTTCGACAAGGAAGGAATGTACGAAATCAAAGTTTATTCAGTCGATAATCTAGAAAATAAGGAAGATGAGGTTACACGAAGATTTATTGTAGACAGCACACCTCCCACCTCAACCTTATCAATTGAAGGCGATAAGCACGAAAACACTCTTTCGGGAAGAGCAATCCTTAGCCTAACTGCAGTTGATTCCTTTGGCGTAAATAATATAAAGTATAGAATTGACTCTTCGGAACTTGCAGTTTACCAAAAACCAATTCAAACAGCAAGAATAACCGAAGGCGAGCACACGCTAACATGGTTTGCAAACGATAAAGTTGGGAATATAGAGAGTGAGCAAACATTCACATTCTTTGTGGACAAAACTCCGCCTATGGTTTTTGAGGAGATTGTAGGAAATTCATATATGGTTGGTAATAGGGAGTTCTCGTCGGGAAGAAGCCAACTAAAAGTTGCGGCGGTTGACAACAAAGCTGGGGTTAAGGAAATTTTCTACTCGCTAAACAATGGCGAATTCATTAAATACGAGAAGCCAGTATTGCTTTCGGACATAATGGGAACAATGAACGTTAAATCGTACGCAGTTGATAATGTAAACAACCGCAGCCAATCGGGAGCAAGCACCGAATCGTTCAGTATGCCAACCATCGATATTACTGGACCTACTTTAACCTACAAACTCGATGGGCCTAAATTCCTACAAAGGGATACAATGTGGATTGGTCCTTCAACAAAAATCCATATCAATGCAAAAGATAACGAGGCTGGAGTTAGCAGGGTTGTTTACAGCATAAATAAATCGGCAGAAACTGATTACTCCACACCTTTCACAATAGAGCAAAACGGATATTTCCTTGTCAAATGCACTGGTTTCGATAATGTTGATAACCTAAACTTCCTCTCGTTCGAGGTTGGCGTTGACAAAGTTGCACCTGAATTATTCTACCATTTCAGCGTTAAACCGCACAAACAAGTAACAGAAAACAACGAAACGCTTGATGTTTACTCCTCGGATGTAAAAATATTCATAGCTGCAACCGATAATCTTTCGGGCGAGGTGAACATTAACTATACCATTGACCAAAGCAAACCAATTGCATACAGGAGTCCGATTGAGAAACTAACATCGGGGAAAACCTATACATTAAATATAAGTGTAACTGATAAACTGGGTAATAAAACAGAGGAAAGTATAAAGTTCAAAATAGAATAAAAAAATTAAGGGATATCAAAAACGATATCCCTTTTCCTTTCCAACTCTTAAAACAACTATTCAATCTTTAGCTCCCTAATATGCTGTTCGTTCTTATCGTAAACTGTTTCGGTAGAATCATCAGCCTCGGTTAACTCAACGCTCTTTTCCTGCTCAATATTTACCTTTGCATAAACATCTGGTAGTGTTGCCACAGCAACCCATTTTACACCATTTCGGTATACATAAACGCGCTTAACATTGTCCCAGTAAAAATTATTACGAGGGAAATATACCCAGCGATGGTAGTATGTGCGCTTAGGAGCCCAATGTGGACGATAAACCACCTTTTTTACCTTACCATTCTTGTTTTTTAAAACAACTGTTTTGTGATGTGGATTAGACTTCACCTTAACTACCTTCTGCGAGAATGCGTTTGAACTAGCAAACAAACCAACTAAAAGAACTATTCCAAGTGTTTTAGCTATCAGTTTCATAATATTCAAATTTGAGGTTAAAACTATTTACTAGTAATACATCTTCATAAACAAATACCCTACCATAAAAAAGATTAATACTTAAAAAAACTTTATTCAGATCTTAATTACACGCTCTCATCTTTTTATTTTTTTTAGCAAACAGATATGCATGCACTTTTACAAATCATTAAAAATAATGCATTTAACTTAATTTAGGAATTCAATTGCATAAGTTAACAAAACAAACTAAACCAACGGAAACGTTTTTTGTTATTTTTGTACCCACTGTTTCCTATGTGTAATCATGAACGAAGAACTAAAAAAAATACTAGAAAAGGTTGGCGAACTATACATAAAGTATGGCATAAAAAGCATCACCATGGACGATGTTGCATCGCACCTGAGCATTTCAAAAAAAACACTTTACAAGTATGTAAGTGATAAGGACGATTTGGTAGGAAAGGTAATTGATATCCAAATTGAAGTATTACGCTCCGAAATGGACTGTAAATGCGACACAGGTCTTAATGCCATTGAGGAACTACTTATAGTTAGCAAGATGATTAACTATAAGATGAAGAACATGAACCCTGGCACCATATACGACCTAAAGAAGTATTACCCCGAGCATTACTCCAAATTCTTGAATGCTCGTAGGGAAAAGATGCATAGTAATATCATCAACAATATTAGGAAAGGTAAAGAAGAAGGTTTATACCGGAACGATTTGGACGAAAACATAATTGCCAAACTACAAATATCGAGGATTGAAAATATCATCGATAGCGATTTTTTCAGCGTTGAGGAATTCACGTCCACTAAATTCTTCCAGGAGATTTTTGTTTACCACATCAGAGGAATTGCAAACCAAATGGGAATAGATTTCCTTGAGAATAAATTACAGAACTTCGACATAGAGGATATAAATAACTTATAGTGTAAATATTTAATACTTAAATTATATGAAATGGATTTATAACGGATTATTAGTTTTAATTGGGGTTTTTATCTCTTTTTGCACTTATAGTCAGGAAACTAAAAGTGACACATTAAAATTATCCTTAACCGATGCGCAGAACTATGCAATTCAATACAACCGGACTGTTCAATCAGCAAAAATTGATGTTGAATCTGCCAAAAAGAAAGTTTGGGAAACCACAGCAATTGGTTTGCCTCAGGTAAGTTTTTCTGCAAACTACCAACATATATTCGACACAATTCCCGAAATCAGCCTCCCAATACCGGGTGCTACTGAAAAGTTAACCATGGCAGTAAAAGACAATGTTACCTATGATGTCACTGTAACTCAATTAATTTTTAGTGGCGAATACATTGTTGGCCTTCAAGCCTCCAGGGTTTTCAAAGAATTATCGGAAAAAAACTTGGCGAAGGCAGAGAACCAAACCATGGAGAGCGTAACCAATACGTACTACATGATTCAGGTTGTTGAGGAGAACATATCGGTTTTAAAGCAAAGTCTTGTGGTCATGAATAAGACCTACAACGACCTTGCAAAAATGAACGAAGTAGGATTTAATGAGGAGACAGATGTTGATCAAATCAAAATTAATAAAACCAACATCGAAATACTAATTAACTCCTTGAATGCACAAAAGGAGATTCTTACAAAACTCTTAAAACTTCAACTTGGATTGGACTTTAGCCAACAGATTTTGTTAACCGAAAAACTATCCAGTGTTATAGAGATGTGCAACTTAGGATTTATTGGAACGCAAGAGTTCAACGTTGAAAACACCGTTGATATGCAACTGATAAATACCCAGGTTAAACTCTCCGAACTAAGTTTAAAGAGAGAAAAGTCGACTTTTTTACCAACCGTTTCCGGCTTCTACAAACATCAAGAGCAATTAAAAGAACCATCGTTCAGCTTTACGATGAAGAATATTGGCGGCATATCTATTAGTCTACCAATATTCTCAAGTGGAATGAAGATGGCAAAAGTAGGTCAAGCAAAACTTGCTTTAAAGCAATCGCAACTAAACAGAACCAATGTAGAGCAATCCTTAATAATGGAATACGACCAAGCAAAAAGCGATTACTTAACAGCCTTTAGTAACTACAATATGAATAAGGAAAGTATGGAGTTGAGTAAAAAAATATACGATAAAACAATAATTAAATACACCGAAGGGGTTGCATCGAGTTTTGAGTTAACTCAAAACCAAGGGCAATACCTAACAACCCAATCGAACTACTTCGACTCAGTACTCAAACTATTGCAAAACAAAGCAAAACTAGAGAGGATTTTAAAGAAATACGTAAAACAATAATAGTCAATATAATACTAAACAATATGAGAGCCATTCAAATAGTAACAACAGTAGCTTTAGTTTTCGGAATTCTTTCATGTGGTTCGGACAAAAAAAAGGAACTTACAAAGTTGAAAGAACAACACGATCAAATTGCTGAAAAAATCAAGGTATTAGAAGCCGAAATAAAAGCTGAAGGAGACTCAACTGACAAAGGAAACAAAACAAAGTTTGTTGGAATTTCAGAAATTAAGTTAACCGAGTTTAATCACTATGTGAGAGTACAAGGATCGTTAGATGGCGATCAAAACGTTGCGGTTATAGCAGAAACGCCCGGTACAATTGCTGCAAAATATGCAGATGTTGGCCAACGCGTAACCAAAGGTCAAGTTCTTGCCCAAATTGACGATGCTCAATACAAGAGCCAACTCCAAGGTCTTGAAACTCAGTACGACCTTGCCAAAGATGTTTTCGTAAAGCAACAAAAACTTTGGGAGCAGAAGATTGGAAGCGAAATACAGTATCTTCAAGCAAAAACCAATAAGGAGTCACTGGAGCAACAAATAACCTCACTAAAGCAGCAGATCGATAAATTCAAAATTAAATCACCAATTTCCGGAACCATAGAGGAATGTAATATTAAAATTGGTGGTATTGTTTCGCCCGATCCAAGATTAGTTGCATACCGCGTAGTTGCATTTAACAACCTACGAGTTAAAGCTGAGGTTTCTGAGACTTACTCATCCAGAGTTAAAAAGGGAGATAAACTTATTGTTCTCTTCCCCGACATTAAGAAGGAGATTTCTTCTACCGTTGACTTTGTAAGCAACTACATCAACCCTGTTAACCGTACATTCTTAATTGAGACCCAGATTAACAGCAATAATGAAGATTTAAAAGCCAACATGGTATCAATAATCCAGATTAACGACTACCAGAACAAGAATGCCATTACGCTATCCATGAATACTATTCAACAGGACAATAATGGACACTACGTATTTGTTCTAAAGCAAAAGGATAACAGCTGGACTGCATCAAAACAAGGCGTAAAACTTGGATACAGCTACAATGGAATTGCGGAAGTGGTTAACGGATTAAGCGTAGGCGATAAGGTTATTACCGCAGGTTTTCAGGAGTTAATTGATGGCGAATCTGTTAGATTTTAATTAGATAATTGATTAATGGGATAAAAAACATACCCATGGAAAAGAAATTTAAAGAATTTTTCGTTACCAGCTGGGCCATAGACAACAAAATAAGTGTTTATGTGCTGGTTTTCATAATCTCAGTATTTGGTATTATTAACTACTTAACAATACCCAAAGAACAGATGCCCGAGGTTGAGATTCCAATGATTATTGTGAACTCAATCTACCCAGGTACCTCTCCTGTTGATATGGAGAATTTGGTTACCCGACCTTTAGAGAAAAACTTGAAATCCATAAGTGGAGTTAAGAAGATTACCTCTCGTTCAGTACAAGATTTCTCAGCAATCATAGTTGAATTCAACACTGATGTTGAGTTAAAGGATGCCAAACAGAAAGTTAACGATGCGGTAGATAAAACTAAAAAGGATTTACCTACCGACGAACTTTTTGTTGAACCAGTTGTGGCTGAAGTTGAGCTAAGTGAAATTCCGATTATGACCATAAACCTATCGGGCGATATACCATTGGATAAACTAAAGATTTACGCCGATGATATGAAAGATAGGATTGAAGGTCTTAAGGAAATTACAAGAGTTGACATTGTTGGAGCTCTCGACAGGGAGATACAGATAGATGTTGACATGTACAAAATGCGAGCAGCAAGTTTAACATTCAGAGATGTTGAGCAAGCTGTAAACTACGACAATACAACTGTTTCTGGTGGTAATATCGACCTACAAGGAATGAGCCGCTCAATTCGTGTTGTTGGTGAGTTTAAGAGCATTGACGATGTAATGAACATTGTTGTAAATACATCTAGCGGAGCTCAAGTTAAACTAAAGGATATTGCAACCGTTAAGGATGGCTTTAAAAAAGTAGAGAGTTTTGCTCGTTTTGATGGCAAAAACGTGGTTAACTTAAACGTTGTTAAGAAAAGCGGACAGAACCTACTCGACGCATCGGATCAAATAAAGGAAATTATCGACGATATGTCGAAAAACAATTTCCCATCAAATCTAAAAGTGGAGATTACTGGCGACCAATCGCACTATACTCGCAACACCCTAAATGAACTTAACAATACAATTATCATTGGTTTTATACTTGTAACTATTGTGTTGATGTTCTTCATGGGTCTTGTAAATGCTCTATTCGTAGCGTTATCGGTACCTCTATCCATGGCGCTAGCATACATTGTTTTGCCACACATGGACTTTACAATGAATATGCTTGTAATGTTCTCATTCATATTCGCATTAGGTATAGTTGTCGATGATGCCATTGTGGTTATTGAAAACACACATCGTATTTTCAAGAAAACCAACATGGATATTAAAACATCGGCCAAGTTTGCCGCAGGCGAAGTGTTTGTTCCAATCCTTTCCGGAACGCTTACAACTCTTGCACCGTTCTTTCCACTAGCATTCTGGCCTGGTGTTGTTGGTGAGTTTATGAGTTACATCCCCATAACATTAATGCTAACACTTTTTGCCTCATTAATTGTGGCTTACTTCTTCAACCCTGTATTTGCGGTTGATTTTATGAAACACGACGAGGGCGAGCATCCAATCCCCAGAAAAACTCTATACAGAATACTAACCTTTATGGGTATTGGCGCTGTGCTACTTTATGTGGCTGGATTCTTTGGCATTGCCAACTTTGTGGTTCTGCTGGGCATTATAATTGGGCTACACAACATCTATGGCTATAAAATGCTTAGAAATTTCCAGCACAGATTTATTCCAGCCATGATGCGCAGATACGAGAACTTGTTAAAATGGGTTCTTGAAGGAAAGCGTCCTGTAAAACTAATGTGGGGGATGATTGTACTATTTGTTGTAACAATGATTCTGAACAATATAGTGCATACTCCTGTTGTGTTCTTCCCCGATAACGAGCCGAACACTGTCAACACATTCATTAAAATGCCCGTAGGCACTGATATCAACACAACCGATTCTGTTGCAAAAATTGTTGAAAAGAGAGTAGTTGCGGTTTTAGGCGAAAACAACCCTATTGTTGAGTCTGTTGTTACAAACGTTGCATTCTCTGCATCAGAGGATGAGTTCGATAACTTCACAAAATCATCGCACCTTGCAAAAATTGCAGTAAACTTTGTTGAGCATGCAAAACGCAATGGCCAAAGCACCAGCGAATACCTGAACGAATTGCGTAAGGCTGTAAAGGATATTCCCGGCGCCGAAATTGTGGTTGATAAAAACCAAATGGGACCTCCTACCGGAAAACCAATCAACATCGAAATTTCTGGAGAGGACTTAGTAGATTTGGTTAGTACAACGAATAGATTTAAGCGCCACATCGATTCTTTAGGTATTGATGGAATTGAGGAACTAAAGTCGGACTTCGCAACAACAAAACCTGAAATAATCATCAACCTTGACAGAGAAAGAGCAAACATTGAAGGTATCTCTGCAGGAATGGTTGGGGGTGCAATTCGCACTGCCCTGTTCGGTAGCGAAATATCCAAGTATCGTGAAGGCGAAGAGCAGTATCCTATAATGCTCCGATTCGACGAAAGCCAACGTAACGATATTGAGCAACTACTGAATCTACCCATCACCTACCGAGATATGAATAGTGGAATACTTCGTCAAATTCCACTTTCATCGGTTGCTAAGGTTGATTACGTGAATAGCTATGGCCAAATCAACAGGCTTAATCTAAAACGTGTTATCACTTTATCATCTAACGTATTGGATGGCTACACCGCTAACGAAATTATACCACAAATCAAAAAAGCGATTCCAAATTTCGAAAAATCGGCCGACATCGATATTAAAATTACCGGTGAACAGGAAGATCAACAGGAATCTATGCTATTCTTAATGAATGCGATGCTACTTGCACTATTCCTAATTATGTTCATACTGGTAACCCAGTTCAACTCAATGTCAAAGCCAATTATTATCATTTCGGAGGTTATATTCAGTATAATTGGGGTACTACTGGGCTATATGTTATTTGATATGACAATATCGATTATTATGACTGGTATGGGAATTGTTGCCTTGGCGGGTATTGTTGTTCGTAACGGAATTCTGTTGGTGGAATTCACCGATGTTCTAATTGCAAAAGGTATGAAAACCCGTGAAGCAATTATTGAAGCCGGTAAAACGCGTATTACGCCTGTTGTTCTTACCGCAACCGCTACAATACTTGGACTAGTTCCGCTGGCAATTGGTATGAATATCAACTTTGTTACCCTTTTCACTGAACTTAACCCACATATACATTTTGGAGGTGATAACGTTGCCTTTTTTGGTCCACTTTCATGGACAATCATATTCGGATTAAGTTTTGCAACATTCCTTACATTGATATTAATTCCTGTGATGTACCTATTAATTCATACGAGAGCGGTTCGCAAGCAGCGCCGAAAATCAAATAGAATTGCTAAAAAGGCAAACTTTAAGGAACTATACTAAGGTCAATTGAATACGCCCTGAAAAGCCGCCTTAGTGCGGCTTTTCTTGTTATACACCATACTCCTTGAATGAACTCTCTGCCATCAACTACCCCCTCAAGGGTTTAAAACCCTTAAGGGGGAAAACTGTTAAACTAATTTTATAATAGAAGTCAATAATCACGATTCTGACACCTAATGTCCTAAATCAAATTGTTCAATCGAAAATATCGTGTAAATTTGCACGATTTATAAAACAAAATACACAAATGGCAATACTAGAAGAACTTAGCGAACAGGAGATTATCCGTCGTCAGTCGTTGGACGAGTTGCGCAATTTAGGGATTGACCCCTACCCTGCTGCAATGTATCCGGTAACGCACACCACCGAGGATATTATCTCCAATTTTGAGAGTATGAGTTCCCAGCAAACCAGTGTTTGCGTGGCCGGCCGTATTATGGCTCGCCGTATTATGGGAAGTGCCTCATTCTTTGAATTACAGGACGAAAAAGGTAAAATCCAAGTTTACGTCAAACGCGATGATATATGCCCTGGCGAGGATAAAACGCTTTACAACACAGTATTTAAACGCCTTTTAGATATTGGCGACATTGTAGGTGTTAAAGGTTTTGTGTTCCGCACCCAAATGGGCGAAGAGTCGGTTCACGCACAGGAATTTACACTGCTTTCGAAATCAATCAAACCACTTCCTATTGTTAAGGAGAAAGATGGTCAGGTTTTCGATGCGGTTACCGATGCCGAGCTACGCTACCGTCAACGTTACGTTGATTTGGTTGTAAACCCACAGGTTCGCGATGTATTTATTAAGCGCTCAAAGATTATCAACACAATGCGCGACTTCTTCAACTCAAAGGGTTACCTTGAGGTTGAAACCCCAATATTACAGCCAATCCCAGGCGGTGCAACTGCACGTCCGTTTATGACTCACCATAACGCGTTAGATATTCCATTGTACCTACGAATTGCCAATGAGCTATACCTAAAACGCCTTATTGTAGGTGGTTTTAATGGTGTTTACGAGTTCGCAAAGGATTTCCGCAACGAGGGAATGGACCGCACCCACAACCCAGAGTTCACCGTAATGGAAATTTACGTGGCCTACAAGGATTATTTCTGGATGATGGAGTTCACCGAGGAGATGCTTGAGCGTGTTGCACTTGCGCTGCATGGTAAAACCAAGGTAACCATTGGCGATAAGGAGGTTGACTTTAAGCGTCCATTCCGCCGCTTAACCATGACCGATGCAATTAAGGAGCATACAGGATTTGATATCACAGGTAAAACGGAGGACGAACTTCGCAAAATCTGCAAGGATTTAGGAGTTGAAGCCGACGAAACAATGGGTAAAGGCAAGCTAATTGATGCAATTTTTGGCGAGAAGTGCGAGCATCATATGATTCAGCCCACATTCATTATGGATTACCCAATTGAGATGTCTCCGCTATGTAAGCGCCACCGCAGCAACCCTGAACTAACCGAGCGCTTTGAGCTAATGGTTAATGGTAAGGAGCTCTGCAACGCATACAGCGAGCTAAACGACCCAATTGACCAGATGGACCGCTTCCAGGATCAATTACGCTTAAGCGAAAAGGGCGACGACGAGGCAATGTTTATTGACCTTGACTTTGTGCGCTCATTGGAGTACGGTATGCCAACCTGCTCGGGTATGGGAATTGGAATTGACCGCCTAACAATGTTTATGACCAACCAGCCATCCATTCAGGATGTACTATTCTTCCCACAAATGCGCCCCGAGAAGAAAGCGCAGAAGGATACAGTTGAAGCATACACCAGCATGGGTATCCCAGTCGATTGGGTTCCAGTGCTACAGAAAATGGGATTCAACACAGTGGCCTCGTTGGTAAATGTTGCCCCAGGCAAACTATTCAACGACATTTGCGGGTTTAATAAGAAGAACAAACTTGGCCTACCAAACCCAAGCATGGACGATGTAAAACGTTGGGTGGAACAGTAGGAATAACTCATATTTTGATATCGGTAAAGCCATTTTTAAGACTGGCTTTACCCCTCCTTAAAACTATTTTAAAAAAAACTTTTATACTCTATTTTTTTACTTAACTATTTTTATACTTTTATATTACCATAAAGCTATATTGATAAACTTTTGGGCAATATCATAAAGCCCTCACTATTAAGGCAATATAATTCACAGACAAGAGAGGTGAACTTAATTGTCACAATTAAAAAGTTTTACTTTGATTAATAAACTCATATACTATCTTTTATTTAGCCTCATTGGTTCATCAGTTCAACTTACATATGGTCAAGTAATGAACTATAAAACCAAAGTTGTAATTGATAGCGATGGTAAAAAGATTACCGAAAAAACTGTTTTGATTCAAATAAATAATAAAGACGAAAACTGGCTATCTCACATCGAACTGCAGCACAGCCCCAATCAAGAGTTTTCTGTTAAGTACGCCTACATACTGGATATGGAAGGAAATACTCTTAGGAAACTCAAAAAAAAAGATTTTATAACTCGTAGTAATCTTTCCTATCAAACCTTTTATCAAGACGATTTAATTACTGAATTTGATCTCTACTGGAACCAGTATCCATACAGAATTGAATACACTTACACTATTAAGGAGAAAGAATATTTATATGTTGCATGGTGGACACCTCTAATTTTTAAAAATGCAACAACAATTAAAAGTTCATTAGAAGTCAACTTACCATCTGATTTTAGAGTAAAATTTCAAAATACAGATAATGTGACTTTCGATGAGTATGAAGTGGATAGCAGAAAAACACTGACTTGGCAATCCAACATGGTAAGCAAGCCCCATGATGAAATTTTCTCCCCTGGAACTGAGAAATTAATACCTATAGTTAAACTTGTACCTATTAACTTCAACTATGGCGTGCATGGGAATGCGGATTCATGGTCATCCTTCGGACATTGGTTAGGAAAGCTAAATGAAGGCACAGATCAACTAACACTACAAGAAAAATCGACAATTGAAAAACTGGTAAATGGCATCAAAGATCGTAATGAAATAATTAAATCAATCTATTATTATCTACAAGATCAAACTAAATATGTCAATATTGCTATAGATGTAGGCGGACTAAAAAGTTATCCCGCTTCCTATGTTTGTGAAAATAAGTATGGAGACTGCAAAGCTCTGACGACATATATGAAAGCAATGCTAAAAAGCACAGGGATTGAATCTTTTTGCACTATTATTAGAGCTGGTGAAATGGACAATGAAATTGATATAAATCTCCCAAGTCAACAGTTCAACCATATGATTCTTATGATTCCATCAGAAAAAGACACAATATGGCTTGAAAATACATCCAGTACCTTACCTTTTAATTACCTCGGAACTTTTACTCAAAACAGGTATGCTTTAGTTATTAATGGCGAAAATAGTCACTTGGTCAAGACGCCTGAACTTTCGATCGATGATGTGCTAGTGGAGAGAAATTATAATTTCCTAATAAGAAACAACCTTGAGGTAAAAATTGATCTTGATTTAATCTTAAGAGGAAATTCATTTGAAAATTTCAGGCATTTCATTTCTCAGAAAGATAAAGAAAGAGAAAATGATGAAATAAATAGACTTCACGGAGTCGAAAATTTCATCATTGGTAACTGGAATATCATAGATTTCCATAGGGATAGCACTTTTTTAAACATTGACATTGATGGGATATCCACTTCAGTCCTTCGTGAAATAGGAGAATTCAAAGTAATCAATCCTCTCAGGATAGAATTACCTATTTTTGAAAAGCCTAAGGAACGAAAATTAGAGGTTGTAATCAATGTTCCAATTAATAGATCCGATAAAAGCATATATGATCTACAAAGTTTCGAAGAAAAAGAAATTCAAGTTCCTGCTGGAATCAGAATAGAGAATGAATATGGCAAATACTATGCTGATTTCCATAGAAAAAACAATCAATTAGTAGTTAATGAGAAATTCATCTTATATGCTAATAAAGTTTCAATAGATAAATATGAGAATTTATACAAGTTCATAAATTCCATAAACTCTTACAGGAAAAAAACAACAATACTTATAAAATGAAAAATCTATTAATAATCTGTTTCTTTTTAAGCCATTATGCTTACTCTCAAAAACCTCAAATAGAATTTGGCAAAATATCTCAGGATGAGATAGAAATGAAAAGTTATCAAAAAGATAAAGATGCAAAAGCTGTAATTCTTTTTGACAAAGGGAATTCGATTTTTTTCGACACAGATAAAGGCTATGATATTAGATTTACAAGGCACAAAAGAATCAAAATATTCAACAAATCCGAATCTCAATATACTGAAATCTCCATACCCTACTATGTTGACGGAACGGGAAGAACTGAAATTGTAAAATCCATTGAAGCCATTACTTATAATTCCAAAGATGGTATAATAACACAAAAGAGATTAGACCCGTCAACAATTTATGAAGAGCGAATTAATGAACAATGGTATAACAAAAAATTCGTCTTCCCTGACGTTCAGGATGGTTCAATTATTGAGTATCGCTATATTTTAGAAACACCATTTCATTTTAATTTACCGGATTGGACCTTTCAAGACATGATTCCAACTATTTATAGTGAATACAAAGTTAGCATGATTCCTTTTTATGAATATGTATTTCTTGTTCAAGGTATATCTAAGTTTGATTATCAAAATTCTGTGGAGGCTAAAGAAAAAAGAACTTGGGGTAATATCAATATGTCATACGGGCAAAATCTTGGAAATGGTATAGAATTTCACGATTATGTTCACACATATGTATTGAAGGATGTGCCGGCATTTAATGATGAGTCCTATATTTCTTCTATTAATGATTACATAATCAAAATGGATTTTCAACTGGCTAAATTTCATAATCCAGGTGGAGGCACCTCTGATATTATATCCACCTGGCCTGCTTTAAATGTATCACTACTCAAGAACGAGAAATTTGGTAAGTTCTTAAAAAGTAGTTCAAAAATCGCAAAGGCAGTTCTTTCAGAAAAGTTAAGTTTAGTGAACAAGGATAATAAGCAGAAAGCGAAAGAAATAATTGATTATGTAAAAAATAATTTTGAATGGGACGGTTACAACAGTAAATATGCATCGCAATCGGCTAAAGTTTTTTTCAATAAGAAAAAAGGCAATTCAGCCGATATCAATTTGTTCATGATTGCTCTTCTTAATGAAGCCGAAATAAACACCAAACCGATAATACTAAGCACAAGAAATCACGGAAAAATTTCAAACGAATATCCTTTCGATCATTTCACGAATTATGTGCTTGCTTTGGTAGTCACAGATTCAACTTTCCTTGCAGATGGCACAGAAGAATTACTACCATATAATAAACTTCCAATAAGATGTTACAATGAGAAAGGGCTAGTTGTTGAAAAAGAAGATACACCAAAATGGATAAGGCTAGATAATAATACTCTTTCAACTGAAATGAGTAAAATAAAGATGAGGCTTGACACTATTAGTCTGGATGTTTTAACACAGACATGTATACAAAACACTGAATACGAGGCATTTTTGGCGCGAAATGGATTTAAGAATGATTCTTTGAGAATCAAGAAGTTTTATACTGATAAAATTGGCGATATTGAAAAATTGCGAACTACAGGGTACGAAATTACAAATCGTCTTTATTCTATGAACTTTGAGACAAGGTATGAAACAGGAAAACTCGGCAATAACGTTGTGATAAAACCTTTTTTAAATCTTCCTTTATCAAAAAATAGTTTAATAAAACAGAACAGAACATATCCTGTGGATTTTATTTACCCATGGGAGAATAAATTTGAATCAACATTGGAAATACCCGCTGAATTTTCATTGCCTGAACTTCCAGCAGAATACCATCTTGAAAATGAACTAGCAGAAATACATCTTACCTACTCACTTGAGGGCAGCATTTTGAATGTAAAAGGAAATTACAAGTTTAAAAAATCGACTTATGCTGCCAATGAATACTCTCGAATAAAACACTATTTGGATCAAATTGTAAAGTATTTCAATCAACCCATTGTTTTAACTCGCAAGTAAATAGAGGTGGTTTGCTTACAGAGCTCTTAGTTAAACTGAGGCTGTAAAAAATAAACGAAACGGGTTCGGTAGTGATAAAACCGCCGCCCTTGCTCGGCATTCTAAGACATATTCAATTTTACTTGCATATGTCTTAGAATGCCGAGCAAGGGTAATCCTTAGAAATAGATGATGCAATGAAAAGCAAAATAAAAAAATTTAAATTTCAAAACATCGATTTATTCTACAAAAGATTCTATAGTATTGTTGACACTTCTGTAAACTTCGATTTAGTATTTAGATGTCCAATTGAAACTCGTGGATCTTTTTTTGGAAAAATTGAATTTGGAAACTTTACTGTTTATGGAATAAAAAACTTTTTTTTAAATAAAACCACTCTGCTACGAATTGATGGAAAAGTTAATGACTCGAATGAAGTATCCTTTAAATATAGTATTCCGTATTTATGGTTGATTATAATAAACAATCTTATGCCATTGATTTTTTCTTTTCCTCTTATTCTTTTTAATTTCTTACTGGGAAGCATTGTTTTAATAGGTACGATTATTCAAATAATATGGTATATCCGACAAATTGAAATACTGAAAGAAAAATTTATGATGATTTTTAAACAATAAAAACTGTGCCTAACAGGCTTTTCCTTTCAATGGGGCTGATGATACAGATATGGAAATTTTTAGTATTTTAGTTTTGGCTTAGCAGCCTATAACACCAATGGAGAGATACTCCACAGTGTAATAAACCGACGAACGGCACAAAACAGATAAGTGAATTATACACCATGTAAAAAACGACTTGCAAATGAAAGCACTTTTAAGTGGAGCATTAATTTTAATAGCATTTTTAGCAAACGGACAGGATAATAACTTTCCTAAAGAGATTAAACTCGTATTTGACTATCTACTAAAAAAGGATTATCCGGAGTTATTCGCGAACCAACCATACCAATTCAGACCAATTGATTGGCAGATAATTGACATTGATGATGATGGAAATACAGAAGTATTCCTTCAAACATTTCCACATTATAGGCAATCACCTACAATAATGATTTTCCAAATTAATAAAAAAGATAGTGTTACAAGGATTATTGAGGGATTTGCACCTGGTCATTTAGTGAAGTTATCCAAAGATGATGATTATTTCGACACTCACACAACAGGCACAGCAGTAGATATGCAAATAGAAACTAAAGACGCAGATAAATTTAGAAAACTTGGAGAATCATCGTTAAAATGGGGAATGAGCGTGGTTTTATATAAGAATTTTATTCACTTAGATAAACGAGAGGGCAAAGGCATATTCATTGACTTAATGTATCTGGATGATTATTCCTCGGAGAGTTCCTGCGAAAATTTTCAATTCTCAAAACCAGATAAAATAATTGCTGGGAAAATTAAGAATCAAAACAAGAAGTTCTTTATTGCTAAAGTGGGCAAGGAATTGTATTGCTACAAGATTAATGGATTTAAGGATTTAAAATTTATTGATAAGGAGATTAAAATAATTGATATTCCAAAAGATTTCAAGGAGTTTAAGCTAGATGATATGACAATAAAATATTTGAACAAAAAAGAGGAATTAGTTTATTTAGAAATATAAACGCAATTTGAAAAACTTGAAACCATGTTCAGCAAAGTTTAGCGTAACGCAACTTCGTCGTATATAAATAGCGCTCCTTTGCCCGCGCAAAAATTCTTTCCGTGCATCTTTTAAATTTAAAAAAACAACGTGGATTGTAATTGTCCACAAACAACGGCAAAAAGACAAAGAAAATGACCCATTATTTGACAGAAAAAGACCGAAAGGTTTTAAAATATGAAAAAAGAGCTGGCTATGTCCTATCAGGACTGATACTATGCTTTGGAGGGCTTTTTAATTTGGTATACTTTGTTATGCCAAACAACGAACCCAATTTCTTAATAATGGGAATAATTGATACAGCAATATTGTTGTTAAGCTATTTTACGTGTTATAAAATAAACTACAAGATTAACCTTGACTTAAAAGAAAACGAAAAAGAATTAGTAAAAAGAACCGTTGACAAAAAGGTTGAGGAAAAATCGCATGAAGCAGGTAGTGGAAATTTGTACATTCCAATTTTAGGAGAATTATTCCCTAGGTTATGGGGTCAAAAAATGAATGAAAAGAAAAAATATTTTATTTATTCCAATGATTATAAACACGAAGTTGAAGAGGGAACCTACAATTACTTAAAAAAGGGAAATGAGTTTTATATTCATATGGCAAAAAACAGCGGAGTAATTTTAAGTTTTTCAAAAGTTGAATAAATTCTTCACCGTTGGCAACAAGTGTAGGTCGAAACGTAAACGATTATTAAGCTTTGAAAAAGAATAATTTAGCTCTTTTAAAAAATAGAAACAGGAATAACAGTTTAAATAATCTAAGCACCATGAATAAAGGAAAACCATCACACTCACAGGCACTTTTGGCTACCCCTACGCACGGGATGACCCCTTGCCGCCAAAAGAGCCTTGGTTAAACTAACTATTTATCATTTAATTTCTTAACGAATTCAAACAATTTTAATAAAACAAAAACAATTGATCATGAACACAATAAATAAATTTTGGTTCTGCGCATTTGCAATTATTGGGGCAATGTTTATGCTTTTTAGCAGCTGCAAAAAAGACGATGTTGATGCCAAAAACGTTCCTGTTCTATCCACCACAAAGGTGACAAAAATTACCCAAACAACAGCAATGACAGGCGGGAATATAACCGATGATGGTGGTGCAACCATCACAACCCGAGGAGTATGCTGGAGTACAAGCCAAAACCCAACCATTAACGATAGCAAAACCGAAGATGGAAAGGGTGCAGGGAGTTTTACAAGTAGTATAACGGGCTCAGAACCCAACACTACGTACTATGTTAGGGCTTACGCCACTAATAGTGAGGGCACTGGATACAGTAATATCATTTCGTTCACGACACTTGAAAGAGTTACAGATGCTGATGGAAATGTTTATACAACTGTTGTTATAGGTAATCAGGAATGGTTCGCAGAGAACCTAAAAACCACCAAATACAACGACGGCACACCAATACCAAATGTTACAAACAACACTGATTGGGGCAACCTTAGGTCAGGTGCATACGCTTGGTACAATAACAATGAGGCAAACTACAAAAATACGTACGGTGCTCTGTACAACTGGCACGCTGTAAACACAGGCGACCTCTGCCCCATGGGTTGGCACGTACCCACTGATGCAGAGTGGACTGCGCTCACAGATTACGTTGGCGGGGAATCAGTTGCTGCCACCAAACTAAAGGCATCAAGCGGCTGGTATAGCGGCGGTAACGGCACAGACGAATACGGCTTCTCGGCTCTTCCTGGGGGCTACCGCCTCAACTTCGATAGTGGCTTCTACGATTTGCGCTACTTCGGTGCATGGTGGACTAGCACCGGTACTACGAATCCTTGGACGCGTTACATTTACTACGACAACAGGAATGTATCCCGTGGCAGCTACGCCATGGAGTACGGGTTATCAGTCCGTTGCGTCAAGGATAATTGATTATTTGGTTATTTGCCAAAGAGAGAGTTTACTTCTTTCTTTGGTGCTATTTGATTATTTGCAGTGAAGCACCCGATTTTTTCTGGGATTTCGGTTATGCAAATAAAGAAACTTTTACCTTACCTTGTTCGCACGCGTCTTCTTTAGACGCGTGCACTCTTTTACCATACAGGCGCGCACTAATGAACCTATCAGAAATCAAATGATTTTAGGTAATTTAATAACAACAGTTGTTCCATACCCAACCTTTGAGTCAAACTCAATTGTGCCGGACATCTCCTTAATAATATCGTAAACTATTGTTAGCCCAAGTCCTGTTCCTTTGCCAGGGTCTTTGGTGGTATAGAATGGGGCAAAAATTTGCCCTAAAGAGTCCGAACTAAATCCACATCCAGAATCGATTATTCTTATTTCAACAAAACCATCAACAACTTTTGTCGCAATTTTAATAGAACCATCGCCATCAATTGCCTGAATTGAATTGGATAGAATATTGAATATTGCCTGATGCAATTTACCCTCGTTCCCCAAAACAAGGATACTCTCAGTTACATAGCTCTTTTCAACTTCAATCCTATTCATCAACTGAATATTCAGCACCGACAAACAGTCATTGATTACTGTATGAACATCGCATCGCTCCTCAATATTGCTAGTTTGTCTACTAAATCTATTTAATCCACGTATTATTTCAGTTGCACGTTGAACGCCAGTATTTATTGCACTAATAAGAGGGTTTAGATTTTCCGCATGCTCATTAAGATTAGTTCGGATATAATCGTCGATGGCATAAACACCGCCGGAAATATAATTCAGTGGATTGTTGATTTCATGTGCCACCCCGGAAGCCATAACACCTAGCGATGCCATCTTTTCAGTTTGGACCAAATGCTTTTGAGCTTTGCGCAACTCTTCCAGAGTGCGTTCCAGTTCCTCGCGCTGAGTATGCAACTCTTCATTTATCGACAAAAGTTCCTCGTTTGCTGTTGCTAGTTCCTCTGTACGCTCCTTCACAAGCATTTCCAAATGATTCCTGTACTGCTCTAACTCCAACTCAATCTTTTTTCTTTCTGTTACATTAACTGTTGAACTGAGGATTGCCACCTGATTTTGCAATTGAACTACTCTAGCAGAATAGTAAAGGAAAACCTCCTGTTGAAATTTATTCAAAATCCTCATCTCAAGGTTTTCTACAACTCCTGATGTTGAAAGATTATTCTTAATTAACTCCTTAAGCATAGGGTCGATGGAAAGGTTTATATCCTCCTGCGACTCTCCAATCACATCCTGCGCAGTGTAGCCAGTTTCGTTAGTAAACGACCTATTAACAAGTAAATATCTACCATCAACATCTGTAATTGCTACTGAATTGGGCATAAACTCTATGGCTGTTCTGAATAACTCTTCGCTTTCCTTCAAGGCATCTTCATAATTCTTACGAATAGTTATGTCAATTACTGTTCCTCTGACACCAACAATCCGGCCATCCTCAACTATTGCATTTGAGTATATCTGGACAGGAAAAGTTGAACCATCTTTCCGAACCGCAGTATAGTCCATTCCTTTAGTTGTTCCTCCGCTTAATACAGTCTTAAAGCCACTCATAGCCTTATCTCTTTCACTAGAAGAAATAGTAGAAAAAACGCTTATCCCCTCATTAAAATCGTCTATTGAGTAACCATAGAGCTCGTAGCCTGTTTTATTAACATAAGTAAATCGGCCGGCTAAATCGGCCTCAAAAACGGTTTGTGGCAACAAGTCAGCCAGTTCTCTAAATTTCCTCTCACTCTGAGCCAACGCCACTTCTGCTTCCTTTCGCTCCTTGATATCCTTTTCGGCTCTATCGAGTGCCCTTTTATTAATTCTGAAAATATTGTAACCAACAATTCCAACAAATATCAACGAAACAACAATATCTAAAAGGAAACTTCGAACAGAAGCATCCCCAATATTCAACTTTGCTTTAAAAAAAACAACAAACCCGACAACTAAAGCAATATTAATCAGAGAGTAAATAAAAATACTAGTGCTCTTTTTCCCCGTTAATAGTGGAGCCATAGATAATGCTGCAAAAACATAAAAGAGGGTATCAAGCCTACCAAGAGCATCACTTTTATCGAAAAAAACAACCAACCAAATAGTCAACAATGCTGATACTAGCATCAGGTGTGCAGAAAAACTATAGTAGCCTTTTGTAAGTAAAATGAGGCAACCCAGAAAAACGAAAAAAACAGCAACTTGAGGGATAAGAA
>JAEXVC010000018.1 GCA_023406715.1 Bacteroidota bacterium
CAGTAACGGTGTGTCCACAACCAATATCGCCAGCATCTTTTTTATCGTTGTTGAAATCTTCCTTGTTAAGTATTCTGTTTTCGTATCCAATCAATCGGTATGCTTTAACTTTGGTAGGGTTGAATTCAATTTGAATTTTAACATCCTTGGCAATGGTGTAAAGGGTTCCCCAAAGTTCGGTTCCAAAAACTTTCTTAGCCTCTAGGATATTGTCGATGTAGGCATAGTTCCCATTTCCTGCATTGGATATTTGTTCCATCTTAGAATCTTTATAGTTACCCATTCCAAATCCTAGTATTGATAGAAAGATACCATCGTTTCGTTTCTCCTCAATTAATCGTACCATTTCGGCATCGCTGCTGGCTCCAACGTTAAAGTCACCATCGGAAGCAAGAATCACCCTGTTGTTTCCATTCTTGATGAAATTTTGCTTTGCAATTTTGTATGCTAAGTTTATTCCTTCGCCACCTGCAGTTGAGCCACCAGCCTGTAACATATCCAACGCGGCAATAATTTTTTCTTTCTGATTTCCCGGAGTTGATTCCAATACAACGCCTGCAGCACCTGCATAAACCACAATTGCCACTCTATCTTGTGGGCGTAAATTCTCAACCAAATACTTGAATGCTTGCTTAAGCAATGGTAGTTTGTTGGCAGAGTTCATTGAGCCAGAAACATCAATTAAAAAGGTAAGATTGTTTGCAGGGATTTCGTTTTCGTTGATGTTTTCACCTTTAAGTCCGACAAGGAAAAGTTGGTGCTTGTTGTTCCAAGGGCACTTGTCGGCTTCAATGGTAATTGAAAAAGGATGACCATTGGTAGGTTGGGGGTAATCGTAGTCGAAATAGTTGATTAGTTCTTCAATTCTTACTGCATCTTTAACAGGTTTTTGATTTTGGGTAAGGAAACGGCGGACATTAGCGTAGGCAGCCCTATCAACATCAACCGAAAAGGTTGATAGAGGATTATTCAGTACATCCTTGAAAGTGTTTTCATTGATTACATCGTACGATTCGGTGTTGAAATTTTCTGTCGCATCGTAATCGTAAGCAACTCCTCCAGCCAATGAAACAGGGGCGGAGCATTCTGCAACTACCATCATTTTTGATAGTTTTGCGCTACGCTCTTCTTCTTTTACGATTTCTACTTGTTGAATAGGATTCAGTGCAAAGTTTACCCTTGTGGCTGAATTTGCTTTAACCTCGATGTTCTTTTTTACATCAATATCATAACCATTCGCCGACGCTTTGATGTCGTACTTCCCAATGGCTACTGATAGGGCATAAGCACCACTGGTGCTAGTTGTTTTTTCCGCAACTACTTTTCCATTCTGGAATACTTGGATTTTTGCACCAGAAATTATTTTTGAATTAGAATTATCGGTAATCAATCCCGATATCATTCCAGTTTGTGCGCTAATAGTTATAAAGGAACTGATTAGTAGCACTCCGATTGTTGAAATTAAAGTTTTCATGTTATTTTTAATTAGGTTAAACTTGTGATTGTTTATCTAGTGGATACAACGGGATGGAATTTTCCATAAAAAGGACTACTTTTTTTTGTATTTTTATTTCAATTAATTGGTATTTAGAGTTTAACAGTGAATAAAGACAAGGAAGACATCTCTGCTTTTAGTGATTTGCAACTTATCTCCCTTTACAAAA
Organism: Bacteroidota bacterium; assembly: GCA_023406715.1. Classification (GTDB taxonomy): domain Bacteria; phylum Bacteroidota; class Bacteroidia; order Bacteroidales; family Tenuifilaceae; genus SB25. The sequence continues at coordinate 1,665 of JAEXVC010000018.1, forward strand.
AAGACGGCGATAAGCAGATTGTTGGTGAACTATATAAACGGTACACCCGCTTTGTGTTTTCGGTTTGCATGAAGTATCTAAAGGATGAGGAGAGCAGCAAAGATGCTGTGATGCATATTTTTGAGAAGTTGTTTGTTGATTTACGCAAGCATGAGGTGTCAAACTTTAAATCGTGGTTGCATTCGGTGACCAAGAATCAGTGCTTGCATATATTAAGGGATTTAAAGTATCAGAATCAGAAAATGAAAGATTTTTCAAATTCCGAGGAGGAAGTTATGGAAAATCAGCTGTTTTTGTATCAAGATAGTGTAAATGTTCTGGAAGATAGAGTTGTTGAGTTGGAGCGGGAGTTGGGCAACCTTTCAAAGGAGCAGAGGGTGTGTGTGGAGCTTTTTTACCTGAAGGATAAAAGTTATCAGGAGATTGCAGATGAAACAGGCTATTCGCTGAATCAGGTGAAAAGTTATATTCAGAATGGCAAGCGAAACTTGACTAACATTATGGTTGGAAATGAAAGAAAACAGTAACATATTCGATATTAACTCAGGGTGTATCCGTCAAGATATCCTTCTTGATTATTTGAAAGGTCGACTTTCGGGTAAGGAGAGGAACCTTGTGGAGAGGCATTTGCTGGAGTGTGAGATGTGTAGCGATGAACTTGAAGGTTTGACGAATCTTTTGGAACCAGAGAGAATTGTTGAAATTGAGACAGAATTGAATTCTATGGTCGACCAGCGGACTATGCCACGAATTTCTTGGCTTAATCCAAAGGTGGTTTACAGAGTAGCCGCTGTTGCGGTACTAACCATTGGCGTATCCTCTCTACTTTACTACTTTGTTCTGAAATCAACTCCCCCAACAATGATGTCCGAAAGTCAAATGCCAAGCACAACGGCTGAAGTGACTG
>JAEXVC010000089.1 GCA_023406715.1 Bacteroidota bacterium
ATATTCTGCTCCAACAGCAAGCATCAATCCCCAGTCAGCTCTTGTCCAGCTGGAATCAACCAAAGACTCTGTTTGGGTAAAAGCACCTGACTCCATTTTATACTCGCCCCCAGTTCTGATATTCTGATAGGTACCTCCCATTGCATAAACCTTTTTTAAACCTAATGCATTAAACGATAGTTTTGCCAACAGAGGAATGCCTATGTAATTCACTTTTAACTCAGATGAAAACCCATCCGTTTCCTGCTTAATTCCCTTTGAAACAAAATTAAGCTCGGCATTAATTGAGAATCTATTTGTAAAGCCAAACTCACCAACAATCCCAAAATCATAGCCATACTTAAACTTATTATCAAGTCCTGCAACATCCCAATTCGACAATTTTGACATGCTCATACCCACCTTAGGTCCAACATAAATAAATCCTACATCGTGACCAAAAACATTGAAAAGTTGTGCCTCGGAGTTAGTAAACATCAATAAAAACGGCATCAATAATAGTAATCGTCTCATCTCTATCTATTTATTAATTAATAAATGTTTGTTTGTACAAACTTACAACAAATTAGGTAGTTCAAAAAACAATTCCAACAATAGTTTAAACAACTGTTAATAACTATTACACTGATTGTCATCGCCTTAAATCACAAACAATTCAATATTTATGCGCCAAAAAGCGCTACAACTTTAACAGTTTAAATGTTGACTTAAATTGCTTTTTTTACATATAATTGCAACTAGTTGAATTACATATGGAAAATGTATGAAACCAGACGAAAAAAACAAAAAACTTCTTGACAGGCTTATAGCCAAAGTAAATTGTACATTTGGTTCTCATATAATCAGTCTCAAAAACTGTTCACTCCAAGAATTTGAGTTAAGTTTTTATTCCAACATTAGGTTATACCGTATTTGCGACTGTAGTTTTACACCACTGGTTCAGTACCATATACTAGACAACGGAACTGATACAATATACCTTAATGGTACTTTGCAGAGTTGGAATATTGCTAATCAAATTGAAAAACCAAAACTATCCGTTACGAATATCCTTGAATACTTAAAAGTTGTTCTTAGCACTATTTCTTTGTGCAATCAAAAATATAGCATAGTTGTTTCAATTGAGGATATCGACTTTTACCAGATGCCTTCCAATGAACTTTTCGAAAAAATTGAGTCAGTTATTAAACCACCTGTAGTTTCACTCCGCTATCAGCAATTTACAGTTCTTATTTGCTTACTTGTTGGGAATAAGCTTTACGATAGCTTAGATACTAAAAATACCCTGGGGCAAATTGAAATCACGGACAAGAACGAAATCCTGGACAATATTCCTGTTGATGAATTAGTTTGGGATTAAAGTACAACCCATTGGACAATTAACTCAATTGACTATTCTCCATAAATGTTATTAAAAGGAAAATTCCATTCCCAATAGAAGGTATTGAAAATTGGCGTACATTTGCCCTGCTAAATCATTAACCAATTAATTATGAAAGCATACGTATTCCCAGGTCAAGGAGCACAATTTGTAGGTATGGGTAAAGACCTATACGAAAATTCACCTCTTGCCAAGGAGATGTTCGAGAAAGCCAATCAAATTCTTGGTTTCCGTATTACTGATTTAATGTTTGCAGGTACCGACGAGGATTTGAAGCAAACAAAGGTTACCCAACCTGCAATATTTTTACATTCAGTAATCCTATCGAAAGTTTTAGGAAACAATTTCAAACCCGAAATGGTGGCTGGTCACTCTTTGGGTGAGTTTTCTGCATTAGTTGCAGCAGGTGCATTAAGTTTTGAGGATGGATTAAAACTTGTTTCTGCACGCGCAATGGCCATGCAAAAAGCTTGTGAAAAAGAACCTTCAACCATGGCTGCTGTTCTTGGACTAGAAGATGAGAAAGTAGAAGAGATTTGCAACTCAATTGATGAAGTTGTTGTTGCTGCAAACTATAACTGCCCTGGCCAACTTGTTATTTCTGGATCAATAAAAGGAATTGACATTGCTTGTCAAAAACTTACTGAGGCTGGAGCAAAACGCGCCTTAAAACTTGCTGTGGGTGGAGCATTCCACTCTCCACTGATGGAGCCAGCGCGTCAAGAACTGGAGGCTGCTATCAACTCAACACCTTTTAACAGGCCTATTTGTCCAATCTACCAAAACGTTGATGCCAAGCCAACCAGCGACCCAGAGGTAATTAAGAAAAATTTGATTGCGCAACTAACCGCGCCTGTACGCTGGACACAAACCGCTAAGAATATGCTTGCCGATGGTGCAACTTCATTTGTAGAACTTGGCCCAGGCAATGTGCTTCAAGGTTTAATTAAGAAAGTTGACAGGAATGTAGCTGCTGAAAGCAAACAAACACTATAAATTTAGAGATACTATTAAAAAAACGGGCGTTGCCCGTTTTTTTTACAGAAAACCTTTACTAAGAATCTCATTAAATTGAATCAAGTCTTTTTCATTCCTTATATCCATATTATTAGTTCTCAATAACAACTTAATATCCTTTCGTTCATTCTCGGGAAATAGACTAATCAACTTCCTTGAAGATAATCGATTGGTACTAATGCACCGGCCATCTGGGAAAATAAAAATATATACTGGATTATAAATAACAAGCGTCTTTTGGTAAGTTCCATTCTTGTTAGAGACCTCTACGCTTCGGTCTTTTATTACTTGTCTATAAGCATATAGTTTAACCTTATTAAACGATAATAGTTGAGCAAACACTTGGATTGTATCATTATTTTGCTCATTCTTATATGGTATTCTATAAAAGGAAAGGATTTCCTGACCCTTATTAATATGAACTTCTGCAACAAAATAATCATCGAGAACTACGGGCAAATTGTTATTATTAACCCATATAAATTTATTGATATAGCCATTGTAATTTAAATCCTTATTTTTTAAAATGATGCCATTTTTAAACTTAATGTCGCCCTTATACCAATTGTCAAAGTAAAACTGACTACCTAAAATATTTGAGGTGTGGACATATGGCCTACCGCTAAGTTTGGGTTCAAAAACGTTTCCGTCTTGATACTGACACAACGCGATTTTAGATCTAACAACAAGAGTAACAATAACAATTAAACAATAATCTATTCTCATCACTACAACCTTAATTGTTTACAACTTTTATTAAAAAACTAGATGATAAAGGAATTCCGCTAGTTGAAATACCTTCAACCTTAATCAGATAATCAGAGCATAAATCTCCCGTAAAAAAGGTTATCTCCTTAGCATTATTCCTGTCTAACCTTACCTGCGGATTCCAGTAAAGCACCTGTCTAAAATCTGGCATTCTATTTTCTTGAACATTAACAGAATAATCGGGAGATAAGAATTTCTTCCTAGGTAAATATTCTCCAGCAGGAATTACAACATGGTTTATTGCGTTTTTAAAATTATTAATCTCTGAATTATATGTAAATATTGAAAGGATCCCTTTGAATAAAAAATCGTCTAACACCCAAGCAGAATGAATAGCCTCTATTCTCTTTATCCTATCAGAACCATAACCGATTATATCATTAATGTTAAAAAAAGGAACTCCATCGAGAAATACAAATGAATTATCGTAAACTTGATTAGTCAATGGATCAGCAATGCTAACAGAATTTTGATCTTTCTTATTAATCTTAATACCATAGAACATTTCTTGTAGCATAATATCAAGTCTATTTAGAAGTAGATAATCTGATGTGTAGACTTTGTATTCAGGAACTGAATACAGTTGAGGGCAATAAAAATAGTTGAAGTTTGAAGAAGCATTCACTGTAAAATCTACTTCAAAACTTTTGTTTACTGTTGCAACATCTTGCAGCCTCTTAAGATAATGGGCAGGTACTCCTCCCCTTGAATTTCCACTCGGGTTATAAGGTATGGAACAAACATATTTATCATCTATTAATAGACGATAATTTTTCGCATTATTGTTATTCAATAGACCTAAGAATAGAGTCTTTCCTTCGTAGTAATTGTTCAACATAAACTGAAAAGTACCATCCAAATCAGTAATAACATATTGCAAGTTGACTACGGTATCAGGTGTAGACAAAAAGACCTTCTGATTAGAAATTCTAACACCAATAGAATCTAATACTCGACCTGAAACAATGAGACCATTTGTTTCTATACTCTTGTAGTTTATAAACCTTCGACGATCCTCCTTTTCACTTTTGTAAAAACGACATACCTCCTCAATATTGTTAACGTTATCGTTAAGTAAGGAGTTTAAGTCCATCACAGAAATTGAAACATCTGCAATTGAATCATTTAAATCAGCTGTTTGAAAAAGCACATCTAACGATACTTTTGACCTCTGAGTGTAAATTGTTCTAGGAAGGCTAATATTTAAGCGACCACTAGAGTCCTTTCCATAATCTTCCGAATCAAATATATTTGTTTTATTGCTTAAGTCTTCATTAGTAACTCCTGAGATGTTATCATCGAATCTATTCACAATATAAATTTCTTTAGTAAACCGATCCTGCTCAAATTCTTCTTTCATCCAATTGGTAAATGCAACTATTTGGTAAAAACCAGTTGAAAGTGTATCTGGAATACTAATACTGCCAAAGCCAGTTTTGTTATCGAGCCAAAGACGAGATTCTATTATCCTTTTTTGATTGCCATTCCTTATTACTATATATGCGACTTTACTATTATCAATCTCTATTTTCTTAAGACTGTTTAGTAAGTAGATTTTAAAAAAGATATTTTCACCCGCAACATAAATATCTCTATCGGTATGAACATAAATGAATTCTCCAATATTTCTATAATTTAACTCATTTGGATGCGTGGCACCAACAGAGCCATATGCGTTAAAGTTAAAAAGAAAAAAACTTATACTAATTATGATAAATTTCTCAAAGGTCATATTCTAACTATTTTATATAATAGGAATACCAAAAATAAGGCGTTGAGTTCAGAATTGACCCAGCACCAATACTCCAAGGATAATCCGAATTCTTAACACAAGTAACCGTTGAGGATTTCCCCTCAAGTATGTAGTATGTTGAACTGGATATTGAAGACACTTCAAAAAAGCCGAGAACTTTCTTGTTAGAATTACTTACACATTTCAAGTTGCTAGGCAATTGTACTGCAATTGGATCAAAAATAGAGTTGTCTGCCTCTAACTGATCATATGCTTTTTTATAAAACGAATAACTTTCATCGTTTAGCCTATACACTTCAACACTCATAACAAAACAACGGCAAGCATAAGGTAAATTCCAATAATCCTGATTCATTGGTAAAAAACACAATGAGTGAATAATTGAGTCTTCAATACTAACATCGTGCTGAGAACCTGTAATATTTATATTAGATGGATTTTTTAGAGTCTTCCAACAATAGTAAAGAAATAGATCTGGCCCCGAATCAAAACTCCAGACGTATTGCGCTTGCAATTTAAAACCAAACCGATACTTAGGTATTGCGCCATTACTTACAGGAATAGGCATATAGAGCTGCATGCCCTCATAGGTTCTAAGTAGCAAATTATCACCATTATCAACAATGAAATCTTTTTGTTCGATTTTCCCATAAATTTCTCCTAATGTTTCAAAAGGTAGCATTTCCTGATAATCTGACTCGTATTCCTCACCACTTTCCAATACAACCCTTAATTTATAGGCATTTCCAATTTGAGGAACAAATACAAGTGTATCCGAATAATAAATTCCACTATCTCCTTCAACAAAAGAATAGTTTTCAAGGCTCTTATCGGTAATATAAACCTGAGCATTCTTAACAGGCTCCAAATTATCATTATTATTAAAGGATTTTGCCCACGATAGCGAAATAGTTTGAACTCCATGTTGGTTGGTAATAGCTCCACTTACAACAAGTATTTTATCAGTGCTATTCAAATCGGGGTAGTATACTTCTTTACACGAAAAAAGCAACGGTATAATTATAAATATGAACAGAATTTTATGTCTCATTATAAAACAATATGTTTAAAATACAACATTATAGGTCACAGTAGGAAACGGTCTTCCAATAATATAAAGTTTATACAAATTATAACTGTTATCTGAAACTGACTTATTCCTTTGATAGTATAAAGAGTAAGCATTTTTTCTTGCATACACATTAATTACTGAAAAGGTGAAACTTCCTTTCCACTTTTTCTTAACCCGAAGGGACTCTCCTAATGTGATAGACAAATCTAATCTGTGATAGTCTGGAAGCCGATATTCATTTCTATCAGAATAGTATATGTACTTATAGCCATTTAAATTGTACTCGTATTCAGGAATTGTAACGGGCCGCCCTGTGTTATATGTAAAAGTTGCAGCAAACCTCCATCTCTGAGAAATATAATAATTTGCATTTACAACCAGATTATGGGTTTTATCGTAACTAGAGGGGAAGTATTTGTTATCATTTATTATTTCATCATCCCATGTTCCGTTAGTTCGTCTCATCGATCGAGATAAGGTATAGCTAATCCACCCACCCAACTTACCTGTATTTTTCTTAACATAGACTTCTACACCCATATTGTAACCATTTGCATTTATTAAACCCGATTCAATATTGGGATTCATTACTACCTCTACTCCATTTTTGTATTCCAAAGCATTTTCCAATTTCTTGTAAAAAAATTCAACTGAAGTTTCAAGTGAATTACCAAAAAAATTATTGAAATATCCCAATGAGTACTGATCGCATTTTAAAGGTTTTAAATATCTATTACTTAACTTCCATACATCCGAAGGAGTTATTGAAGACGTAACAGATACAAGATTAATATATTGGTTTATTCTACTATAACTAAGTTTTATTGACTTTGATTCATCAATAGTGAACCTAAAATTGACTCGCGGTTCAAGCCCGTTATAGGTTTTAATAATTTTGTTTTTCGAAAAAGTTAATGTATCAACTATGTTTTCATCTGAACGAGGCACACCTTCCTTATATACAAATTCTCGCCCAGGCCCAATAAGCATAAAACTTGAATACCTTAGGCCTACATCAATACCAAATCTAGAGTTAAACGTAATATTATCACTAATAAATAGGCCTGTTTCAAGTGCATTCTCCGAGTTTAGACTTAATGGAATTATTGAAGACTCATCTCCATAGGGCTCAATTTTCCCAGGGTGAATTGAATAATGAAAAGCATTTCCTCCAAACTCTATTGTGTGCATTTTGTTGGGAGTGAACAGAAAATTACTTTTAAACATCTTATATTCCAAAGAAGAATAAATCTTGGAAGCTTCGAATAATTTTGATGAGTCCTTTTCGCAAACCTGATAATTATAGTTGCTAAAACCAACTATTAAATTGAAGGATAAATCCTTAGAAATAGCATGGTACCATTTTGCAGATCCAATAGCGCTGCTATAACTGTAATTTATTCGAGTATTATAATCGAAATAGTCAAAACTATTGTAACCAAAAACACTAATTTTATTGTTGGTATTGATATTAATACTTAGCAAACCATTAATATCATAGAAATTAGTTTTACTATTCATTAAGTCAACATCTGGCATTTTTTTAAGAATCCAATTAGAGTAGGAACTTCGTCCACCGATGGAGAGTCCAATCCTATTATTCCACAGAGGAACATCCAGCAGAACTTTACAGTTTAATAGGCCAACTCCCGCTTTCATGCTCAAGTCATCTCCTGTGGCTTGATTCATTTTGATGCTCATAACCGAAGAAACCCTTTCGCCATATTTTGCAGGAATTCCTGCTTTAATTAGAGTTACATTATTTACAGCATCGGAGTTAATTATCGAGGTCAACCCGAAAAGATGCGAAGTATTGAAAAGCGGAACGTCCTCTATAAGGATTAAATTCTGATCGGCGCCTCCACCTCTAACGTTAAAGCCTGTGCCAAACTCTCCTACAGATTGAACACCTGGCAGTAGAGTAAGACTCTTGATTACATCAACCTCGCCAATGGAAACCGGTAATTCTTTTATGCCTTTTGAATTGATTTTCTCGATGCTCATTTGTGTTCTTGTAATATTCTTCTCAGGCCTATCAGAATATACATAAACACCATCGAGGTTAACTGTTCTCTCAAAAATTTCAAAATCTACAGCACCCGAGGATAATATTTGAACTGTTTGGAAGAAATCTTCATAACCTATATATGAAATTTTCAACTTATGCTCCCCAACCGGTAATTGAAACCTAAATTCACCATTTAAATCTGTTGATGTTCCCTCTTTCAAATTCTCATCGTATAAAATAGCTCCAATCAAAGGAGTTCCTATTTTTCCATCTACAATGCGTCCAGTTAGCAACGCCTTTGAACTCTTCCCTAATTCGCTTAAACTGCCAATCTTTAATACTTTGGAATTACTCGATTTAGCTATTCCCTCATATTTGAATGGAGGCAGTAAAGTGATAAGATTATCTATAATAATTGTTTGACAACTTGTCCTCTCTTTGATTTTCTCAATTGCATCATCTAATAGTAGATCAACAATGCTTGCATGAAAATTAGTATTTTGAAATAATTCCGATTTATAGAAGAATCTAACATTATGTTTTTTCTCAAGTTTTTCAATAATTTGCTCAAACGAACAATATTCTGTTTTACTCTTCTCCTGTGCAAACCCTTTAATACATAAAGAAATTAAAAAAAACAGCAATGAAAATATTGCAACTTTAAAGAATACTAAACTTTTCAAGATTAACTATATTAATAAAACAAATTTTTAAATTGATTACAAAAAGCATTGTTATGACTATAATAGTAATTAATGGTTTAATTCTATTTAAATAAATGCTATTGAAATTGTACAAAAAAACACAGATATAATTTCTATATCTGTGGTGCATATCAAACACATTTTTTTTAATTATTCTCCATAATGGAAATTTATTGTTTGCTTTAAGTCAGGATGTAGACTCTGAGCCACAGGGCATTCCTTTGCGGACAATTCAATTAATTTCTTTTCCTTGACAGAATAGTTATTATGAGGGAAATGCAAATCAATTACAATCTCAACCACCCTGCGTGGATTTGTCCCCATTATTTTCTGAACACTAATTTTTGTTCCATCTATATTAAACCCATGAGTCTTGGCCGACATACCCATTATTGTAACCATACAAGTACCAAGCGATGTGGCTAATAAATCAGTAGGTGAAAAATACTCCCCCTTTCCATTGTTGTCAACAGGAGCATCGGTAGTTAACTTGTTGCCGGACCTAACATGCTCGGCCTCTGTACGCAAATCGCCTAAATAAATAATTCTTGAAGTTTCCATAAAAAATAATCTATTTTTCCACATTCTTTAGAAGACTTTCCCTAATTCGTTTCCTCAAATCCATTTGTTTCTGTTGCAATAACATTCTTGAGGTTGGGCGATACAGATCGCGATACTGACACTTAACTGGTCTATACTTCAAATCCTCAATAATTCCACTGACATCTACGCATATTCTAACAGGCAGGGGACTCTCCAACAAGGAAATATTATAATTAAAACTCATGTCCGTGTTATGTCTTCCAGCAATAACTGCTTTATATTTATCCATTACAATCATAAATGGATAAATATCTATTTCCTCCTTATACAAGGTAAACTCAGCCGATAAACTATCAACCTTATTCTCTGCCTTCTTATTAAATCTTAGGGTTTTAGAAATTTCTGTAAACGTTTCGCCATCCATGAGCACAAGATTATTTCCTTTTATGGACGAAACCGCTCTTAAGGAAGACCGCTTAGGGTTATACATTGAATCCAAGTATGTTTCAGCAGCGAAATGAAACTCGGCATTACCCTTAAACGATTTAAGCATCGGCATAATAGTGTCCAAGTCGGGAACCATCTTAAGTAAATCAGCAATTTTAATATCAAGCATATGATAATCAAAATATGCATAAAGATTATTCTTACGAGGAGTTTTGTACATTGCAGTCAACTGCATCTTTGATGCTGGTGTAGTAAAAATAAGGTCATCAAGCACTAATAATCCATCCTTTACTCTAACCTCTCCGCTAATATCCCTAGCTATTTCTGTACCAAAAAAGGCTTTATCAACTTTTGTCCTTAATGTAAAATCTACGCCTTTGGGAACCATATAGGGCCCAGTGGAAACGGTTGAATCAGCAACTGTTTTAGCAGAGGAATCTGCTTCCTCGTTACCAATCCCACTTGTAAGACTCATCAACTGTAGCACATCCGTTTGCTTGGATACAAAGTTAAAATCACCTTTAAGAAGGGAATCGCCTTTGTAATACCCTAGCATATTGGTTAAAATGCCCGACAGGCTAAAATCAGAACTATCAATTCTCAAACGGCTTTCCTTTATATTCAGAAGTTCAGGCGAAAAGTCCATTTTTATTGAGGGTATTTCCAACGTGCTGTTCAACATCGATATTTTAATGTACCCTTTATCTAAGCTCAACGAACCTTTTGGCATCCATTGCAGAAGTGTATCCTTTTGTGATAAATCGTTTACAATATCAGCAACAATTTTAAATTTGCCCATATCTAATGAATTGCCATCCATTTCAGCCTTAAAACTTTCCGCATTACAATCGAGTTTTATTTTAGGCTCTTTTAAATAATTAATAACATTGGCACTAAGTTCAGCCCTGCTAATAGATACTGTACCTTCACCAGCCTTTGCAGCTATTGCATTACTGCTATAGCTAAGAGCAACCTCATCCTGCTTATTTAAGCCCTTTTCGGAAAGCATTACCAATTTCCCTTTAGGGTTCGAAATATCAATGTTAATAGTATCGGCAGAGGCCACAAGTTTCTCTACATCAAACACACAGGTAACATCAGGTAATTTGGTAGAGTCCATAACATCGGATGTTTCCAATGCTATTGTTCCATTATTAATAACAGCCCTATAACCATCAATAGTTCCAGCATCAAGGTTTTTGGTTTGAATTTTTGTATAGAGATAAGGTGAATATTTGTTTCCCTTATTGGGATTGGGTAAGGAAAATTCAACATTTGACTTATCCGTTTTCATATAAATGCTATCGTATAGCACATCAAAATTCGAAAGATTAACAGAGCCAGAAATTTTCATCCTATCAATAAGCAATTTATCAACTTGCGACATCGAAAAAGCTGTTCGTACCTTTCCATCAACAATACCGTCAATTTTAACATTCATGTCGGCAGGAATGAAAGGTTTTGCCTCTACCAAATCAAATCCTTTAGTCTCGGAAATCAAATCCATATATATATCCGAAAAAAGATGATTTATCAGGCCACTTGTACTAAACGAAGATTTTGGGGTATTTGCGCTAAATTTATTAATACGGAAATAGGTAATATCATCGTTGGTTAAGTCGGAGTAGAAAACAAAATCGCCTTGAGCATTGCTTAACGGCCAAGGAAGGGAATTGTAAGTGATGTTTCCATCTTTATAAACAATATGAATATCCATTAATGGCATCCCCGATGCAGAGTAAGAACCTGAAATTCTACCATCGGAAATGGCTATTCCTTCCAAGGTCATACCTTCAACATAAGATTGGAATGAAGGTGGTATTAGTGCTATTAAAGTTGGCACAGAGAATTGATTGGTTCTATACTCAATGTTTGTATTAATCCGCTTGTTAATTGAATCGTCATCAACAGTACCCTTGAAAAATAAATCGATTCCGTTAATTGAAAATTCAGACTCTCCAAACTCAACTAAACTTTTAGAAAGCACAACCGTAGATGGGATTTTCAACTTTATTTTAGCATCATTTAGATAAGGTTCCTGATCCATAATAAATGTTACTATACTATTAGTAACTCTTAGGTTTGAAGTAAGATTCACAGAGTCCATAGTTCCAGAAAACTGAGCGTTCAAATCCTTTAATTCAGCAAGCATTTTGCTTTGCTTGTCGATATAGGACAAATTGACTCCATCTAAAACAACATTCTCGATATTCAACTTAAATGCTTCTTGCGCTGTAGCAGTATCGGCAGGCAAAGTATCGGGAGGTGTAATATCAAAGTTTGTTTTACCCAAACTATCGATAAAAGCATTTACAACCCCATTACGAACAATTAGCTCATTGAGCACGATATCGTTATGTTTCCAGTACGCTTTTACATCAACTACACCAATAAGTTCATCAACAAAAACCAGTGTATCCGATTTGGAATTCGGTACCGGATTGATGAGCGCAAACTGATTTACCTTTAAACCAAAGCGAGGAAATGTGCTAAAAAAAGTAAGTTCCACACTACCCACTTCCGATTTGCAAGTTATAAATTGTGCTGCTTGCTTACGGACAATTGGGGTTAACCGCTCAGGAGTAAACACTATCCAAAGAGCAACTGAAATGGCCGATAATATTAGGAATAGAAATATTCCAAGAATAAGAGCGGTTCTCTTAAGCACCTTCTTCATCGTTCAAACGTATTAAAAATGAGTAACTAAATTGAAAAACAAGAATTTAGTTAACTTTTGTATAAGTGAATTTCTTTACAGGGTTTGCAACTCTATCTTCATACTTCAAGGTAGTTTCTGTTAATTCCGTAACAGTGTAGTATTTAGGCAATTCCTGTCCGCCGCCCATAATATGTATCTGAGTTAAATCCGATTTCACTAAAGTCCAAGTAAATGGTTGTGCTTCTTCCTCTAAAACATTATCAGTAACGTCCCATGTATAACCATCTTTGTTACTAAAATATTTGTAATGCACCTCGTGGTATGGATTCTGTGTATCAGTAGAAAAATATTCTGTCCCCTTCCACTCCCCAATCAATAGAGACTCATCAAAAGATTCTTCTTTCTCGCAAGAAGTAAAGATTAGTGAGAATGACAAACAAGCAATCACGCAAAATATTAGTTTTTTCATATAAAAGATATTATTTTGGTTAAAAATTAAACTTACCTTATCATATTCCAGTGTAACGCATTAACCTGCTTTGCCAAGGAATCCTCAGGCTCTCGAAAACTCGTAAAATAACTATTAATCATCGGTTTTAAAAGGTACGTGGGTTTAGGATAATTGACCTTTAGCAAAGTTGTATATATTTTTTCGCGAACATCTGTTGACCGATTCTTAGCCTCCTCTAAAATCCAAATTGTATGAGTAACCTTATCTTTGGGATTAAGCTTGTTAATTGCATTTACAATACCTTCGCAACATTGGTTACTTAAATCTTCGTACGCTATTGCTTTAAAGTAGTTTTTTATGCTTAACTCCTTCCCCGACAAAATTATATTGTGGGCACCACATTCTTTGTATAAAGTATCGGACTTAAAATACGAATCACCCTTACTTTCCTGTGAAAATAGGTTTAGGTGAATGGTTAGTAAAAGAAATATTGAAAAAAATATAAATCGTTTTATCACATTCATAATCAACAGTTAACCAGAAGAAATAATTTAAACTAATTCCGAAAGTTACGGGTTTATAGTTAAAAACTATATAAAAACCTCCTCTTTTTTGAATCAAAAGTTATACCAGAATGTTCAAAACAAAAAAATGCTAAATTATAAAGGTATTGAGAAAAGGATTTGAATTGCAGTAACATTGAAAAACTTAAACTGTAAAACCAAGAACCAATATATCATCTATTTGCTCTAAGCCACCATTTTCAGGGTAAGACATTCGCCAATTCTCAATTGTCTTCTCAAGTATTTGGTGTTGCTCCACAAATGGCTTATTATGGATTGAAACCAAAAGTTCACGAAGATTTTTACGCATAAACTTTCGTCCATCTGGTCCACCCATTTGATCCTGAAAACCATCGGAGAAAAGGTAAACGCAATCGCCCTTCTTGAGTTGATATTTTTCGTTGGTGAAATCGTCCATTTTGATATGTAAACCTACAGGCATACGATCGGCTTTAAGCTCTAAAGCCTCATTCTGTGAAACAATTACTGCCGGATTATAAGCCCCAGCAAATGTAAGTTCTAGGTTATCGAGATTAACCAAACAGAGCGCCATATCCATTCCATCCTTAGTGGTTCCCTCGTAATTACCCTGCTTCAGCGATGTAATAACATTACTGCGCATATGATTAAGAATTTGCTCGGGCAAGTCAATCTTCAACTCATTAATTATCTTATTCATAAAGCTAATTCCGAGCATACTCATAAAAGCGCCAGGAACACCATGTCCAGTACAATCGGCTGCGGCAACTATTAGGTGATTATTACTTTTGCCAATCCAGTAAAAATCGCCACTAACAATATCACGGGGCTTATAGAGAATGAAATAATCGCGAGTATTTTCAGCAAGAATTTCGATACCTGGCAAAACCGCCTGTTGAATTCGTCGGGCATATGTAATACTTGACGTGATTTCTTCCTTTTGCTCCTCAATTCTTTCCTTCTGAGCAACAACCTCAGCTGTACGTTCCTTTACAACCTGCTCCAAGTACTCCTTTTCCTTTATCAGTTTACGTTCACGATATCGAATAAACAAAACTAAAACTAAAGCAAAACCAATAGCACAAGCAATATAGAACCAGAGGGTTTTCCAAAATGGTGGCGAAACGGTTAACTTATAGGTGATTGGTGCAGACCAATTAACACCATCCGAACTAGCACTTAGGTAAAATGTGTATTTTCCATCATTCAAACCAGGATATGTAACGCTTTTGCTGCTACTAGCTGGCGACCAGTTTTTTTCGAAAGGTTCAAGTTTATATCTGAACTTTACTTTCTGTGGGTTCAGCAAATAAATTCCATCAAAATCAAAAGTTATATGATTCTGAAAATACTTCAACTTCAGTTTTTCGGGAATGTTGTACCAGTTGGATCGCAATTGGCTTGTTGATGCCCAATCAACATTTTCGAACGAAAGCCGGATTCCTGTAATATGAACTAAAGGTGTTCTCTCTTCAGTATCTTCCAGTTCTGGTTGATAGCGGGTTAAACCGCTTACAGTTCCAATCCAAATACTATTGCTTAAATCCTTACAAATAGAATTAATATTTGTTTCACTAAACTTGAAACCATTGGATTTGTCGTAACAATTTATTTTTAAAGGCTTTTCAAATTTTTTATCGAAATAAATTTTATTGAAACCAAGAGTTGTACCAGCAACAAGAACTGTGTCGTCGTAAAACATAAGCGAGTTAACAGTTTTGGCATTTAACTCCTTGTTTAATATTGGAACAATAGTGTCAGCCTTTGAATTATACCTAAAAATTCCGCTAGTAGTACCAATGTAAATTTGGTTGAGTTTATCTACAGCTAGAGCATGAATTCGTAAATCAGTTAAACCTTCGGCTTCGTTAAAGTCGCGATAATTCCATGTAATTGGGTGAAAACTGGCTAAACCACCAAGAGTCCCCATCCAGATATTACTGTTTAAATCGGAAATCACAGTCTGTACCTCGGGGTGAATTAGCCCATTATCCTCGTTTATTGTATAAATCTTATCATCTTTTATCTCATTGTAACCAACGTCGGTTCCAGCATAAATTGAACCCAGATTATTCCAGTAAACACAGTTAATATTATCGTCGGCCAAACCATCGTAGTTGGTTAAATATTTAAACCTATCGGCTTGCTTAATTGCAATTCCATCGCCACGGGTTCCAACAAGCAAATTTCCATTATCATCAACATCTATAGAAGTAACCTGTGTACTTGTGAAACCATTATTAGTTCCAAAAAAGGTTGATGTTAACTTATTGTTTCGCACACTAATTTTTGCAAGACCTTTTCCATCGCCACCAACCCAAAGAGAGTTATCTGCGTTGGCTTTTAATGCAAGCACCTGCTTTCCGGGCAATCCATCGTCGAGGGTGAAATGAACTAAGTGAAACCCCTGAAATAAAGATAAACCGTTCATTGACCCTATCCAAAGATTTCTGTTTTTATCGCGATTAATGCTCAACACAAGATTTCCGGGTAATCCATTCTTGGTTGAGATGTTCAGAATGGTGTTGTTTTTTAAATGATATAGACCATTATCGTTAGTACCAAACCATACCTGATTATCTACATCGCAGTATATATCCCAAATTCGTGAATCGACAATTCCCTTTTGCTCTCCATATGGTGTAACTGAAAATCTATTATTCTTCTTGGATAAAAGAAAAGCGCCTGCATCTAAAGTTCCTAACCAAATATCACCTTTTTTATCCTCGGCAATACATGAAAATAAGTTACTTGGGATTGATGCAACCGATTCAAGTTTCTGAACCTTGGGCTTGCCATCGATAAATGAAATGATATTTACACCACCAATCATTGCAACCCAGGAAGAACCATTGGACCTATGCAGAATATCTAGAACAAAGTTTGCAGTTAAACCACATTTTTCGTTGATGTTTTCGATAAGAATACTATTGGCATGAAGAGAAATAATGTTTAAACCAGAGTCGCTTGTAGCAACCCACATTTTTCCATCTTTATCC
>JAEXVC010000116.1 GCA_023406715.1 Bacteroidota bacterium
TTCGGTTAAAGAGTTAAGTTTTTTCTTAATGCTATTGTATTTTGCAATACGAGAATCATTTTCTGTAAGAAATTCCTTACAGGCAGAACTTAGGTATATATCCTCGTTTATTACTGCTCTAACGCATAGGAGTAATTCGTCCATTGCGTTTTCTTTCAGGACAAAGCCATTATATGCTACATTTTGCGCATCGGCAAAGGTGAAAAAGTTTGTATGTGCTGTTAAGAATATTATTTTGATTGATGGGTATGAAGATTCTATACGTTTTGCAAGTTCAATTCCATTCAGAACGGGCATATCAATATCCAATATAGCAATATGAATGGGGTTTTTATCCAAAATTGTTAAAGCATCAAGTCCGTTGGATGCCTCAAAGAATAGAGCATTTTGGATATCTCCGAGAGCCATTTTAACCCCCGACCGAAAAAGAGGATGGTCGTCGACCACTAAAAAGTTCATTTCCGATTTATTTTGCAGCAATTTTAAGAATAAATGTTGAACCTTTTTCTTTTTCGCTCTCAATAATAAATTCAGCATTCATCATTTCGGAAAAACCCTTGCAAATAAGAAGAGCAAGGCCAGCCCCAACCTCGTTCATTGTTCCTTTCTTTCGTACTGCGTTACCCGAGTTTATTCTGTCAATGGTTTCTTTATCCATTCCAACACCGTTGTCAGAAACCATCAGAGTAAAATGGTTGTTTCGTTTAGAAGAGACAGTAATTACTCCTGACTCGTAAGAGTATTTCACGGCATTGCTAATAAGGTTGCGGATAATAAAATCGAGCATAATCCTATCGGTACCCACCATTATATCATCTGTATCTATATCAACGTGTAACCTCTTTTGTTTTATTTGATAGTCTAAAAGATTGAGGTTTTCAGCTATAAGATTTTTAACATCAACCAGTTCTTCCTTATAATTAATTCGTTGCTGTTGGAGTTGCGCCCAAGTAATCAAGTTGCGAATAAGATGATTTACCGATTGAGTAGATAAATCCAGTTCATCTATGTAGCCTTTTAGTTCCTTATTGTTAAAACTATTCGATTCTTGACTAATGTGATGTATAAGAATATTGAGCCTTTCCAGCGGGCTCTTAATATCGTGTGCAATAATACCAAACAGTAAATCCTTTGTTTTATTTGCTTCGTAGAGGCTCTGTTGCGAATCGGAAAGCATTGTGTTTACCGCATTAAGTTCCTCATTGGCTTGTTTGAGCATTTCGTTCTGCTCGTTTATAGTGGTATTTTGTTTTTCGAGTAGTTTTGCCACCCTCTGCTTTTGGATATAGAGTACAACAATTATTGATGTAAGAATCAAAAAGGTTATAGAAAGTAGCACTAAGTAACGAATGGTAATGTTGGAGCGCTCCAACTTCAACTCGTTAATTTTTTGGTCGCGTTTAAGTAGGTCTATTCTCTGGGTTTTCTTTTCTGTTTCGTACTGGGCTTCAACCTGAGCAATTTTTTCAGCCTTTTCGAGATTGTAAATGCTGTCCCTAAACGATAGGTGAGAGGCTAGGTAGTTAAAAGCATTCCGGTATTCCCCCGTTTCGGCGTAAACATTGGCAAAACCAAGCATTAGTCGACTAGTAACGTAAAGATTATCGGTTTTTTCCATTTCCTTTTCGCCCGCCTTAAGCTCCTTAAGGGCTTGTTGAAGATTTTTTTGCTTAAGGTAAATTCTGCTTAGGTTGATATGCGCACCTACAATTAAAGAAGGGTTTGCCAATCCCTCAGACATTTCGAGGGCTTTGCGATGATAGTAAAGAGAAGAATCGTAGCGAAGTTTATACTCATAAACCAACCCCAAGTTGGTGAAATTCCGCTGCATTTGTAGATTTTCGCCAAGTTTTATGTAGTATTTGTTGGATTGATTTGTGTACCAAATAGAGCTATCGTAGTTTTGCATTGCTAAGTAAACTGCCCCAATGTTGTTAAGAATTGAGGCCATTTTGCGAAAATCCTTCCGTTGCTCAGATAGTTGGTATGCTTTTCTATAGTAGTCTAAAGATTTGGAGTAATCGCCTAGATTCTGATAAACCATTCCAATATTACTATACGTTGCCGATTTCCCTTTGTCATTATTTAGTAAATCGTCGTATTTAAGGCACTTAAAATAGAATTCCAGCGCTTTATCAAAATTACCTAATCCATTATAGAGGTTTCCCATATTGTTGAGGATATCGGCAATTCCCTCAAAATCGTTTAACTCATTTCGGATGGACAGAGATTTGTTGTATGATTCCAGCGAAAGAGAGTCGTGCCCCAGTTGGTAATGAACAACCCCAATGGCATTAAGAATTTGAGCAATAAGTTTTCTGTTTTTTAAATTGTTGATAAAACTAATGGTTCGGTAAAGTGAGTCTAGGGCGTCCTTATTATGTCCTAAATATCGTAAAGCAATACCAATATTTAAGTACGCTTGTGCTTGTTGTTCTAAATCGCCACATTTTTTAGCCTCAATTAAGGCCTTGTTAGCATAGTCGAGGCTTTCCTTTGGAGAGTAAATAGATATTGAATCGGAAATCTGATTGAAAAGCACGGCTTTTTGAACTCCTTGAGCCTTTTCTGCTTGTTTGAGCAAGGATTTAATCCCGCTTTGAGAGAAAAGAACTTGAGAGTTGCAAATTAGAAAGAAGACCAGCAGCTGTAGCGCTTTCATACATCAATATATTCGGGCTAAATATAAATAAATTTTTATGTATAGAACTCTTAGTTCGATTTAATGATGGTAAAAAATAGGGGAATCCCCCTATTGTGGCTAACGGGTGTTAGGGGTATAATTGCCTGCTAAAAGAACCAAAAATTAAGCCAATGATAAAATTTACCCGATTATTGATTTTATGCGCTCTTTTTCCAATTCATTTTGGACTTTATGCGCAATCTTTTGTGGAAGTTGGAACAGGAAATGTTGAAACCAATCTTCCGTCTTATACAAGTTGGCGCTACTCCTATAGTTCCACAATTTATTTAAAGGAGGAGATAGGTGGTGCTAAAACAATCACCGAAATAGCATTCAACAACAACTTTAACGATTTGGCTGGCCAAGGTTTTGATTACGACCTAAACAACCAAAAAGTGTGGTTTAAACTTGTCCCTGATTCACAGGACGCCTGGACCGATATGTCGTACGAGAACCCTGCCAGCAATGGTTACACAATGGTTTGGGAAGGCAACATCCATTACGGAGCCATAGGCTGGTATAGAATCGTTCTTACTACTCCATTTGTTTACGATGGTACCAGCAATTTAGTAATGCATTGGGAAAATAGAAGTAATGTTGAGAAATCGAATTTTAAATTTGCGGCAACCAATACTGGATTAAAGCAAGTTAAAATTCTTGGTGGCGACAATTCTGTTCCAACAGGCTCTGGCTGGGAATACTATCCCAATCAAACCAAGGCTAATGTTCGTTTTTACTACAATAATGCCAATGAACCTGCCAATCCTGAATTAACAGCCCCTGTTAATGCGGCAATTAAAGTTGATTTAGGTACAACCTTAAACTTTACTCTTGGAAACAATACCGAAGTTTATGACCTATACCTTGGAACAGATATAAATTCGATGAGCAAGGTTGTAGATAACCAAACAGTTTCTGGTGCTGGAAACTACAGTTATCAGCCAAGTCAACTATTGGAATCAAAAAAAATATACTACTGGAAAGTTGTTGCGCGAAACTCTCAAACAACTAAAGAATCGAATGTCTACAAGTTTACAACACAGAATATTATTGTAGCATTCCCATATACACAAGATTTCGAAAAATATTGGGTTAGCAATGTCGACCCCGAACATCCCGATACTCTTTCGTCTGTAATTAACACAAACTATCCCGATTCGTCAGATTGGAAATGGGATAACTACTGGGCTTGTTTAAAGAAATCGGAAAATAATTTTAATGGACTTTTCTCGGCTTGTGTTAATGCATATAGCCAGGGAACATATAGCTTGGTTACGCCAAGAGTAAACTTGCCCTCAAATATGAGGATATCGTTTTGGTGGAGAAACTATTATACATATACAACCAAGACTGCCGCCAATGATAGTACTTTCTTCCAAATATCCGTTGATGGTAAAAACAATTGGACAACACTGTTAAAACTTTGCGGTCCAGCCAATATGCAGAATTACGAGAATGCAATTGTTGACCTTAGTGCATACTCTGGAAACAATGTTTATTTCCGCTGGATGTACCGCTCGTTTAGCACTAACGAAGCAGAGCCATTTTTAATAGATGATGTTAAAATTGAGAATATTCCTACAAGTGCTATTATCACTCTAAGTGAGCAGAGCATGGATTTTGGCAAACTTGTACCTAAAGGAAAAACAAAGAGAAAAATCATTATTTACAATACTGGAACAACAAATTTAACGATAAGTGGAATAACCACTGATGGTCCTTTTGTCTGTGATTTTAATAAAACAATTGCTCCTAATCAAAAGGATACCGCTACCGTTTATTTTGCACCAACACAGGTAGGCGCATTCAATGGAACTTTTTCGTTTAACGTTAATGGTGCGCAAGGTAATGCAACAGTAAATTGTACAGCAGAGGCAATCGCCGCATTACCTCAGTTTTTCCAAAACTTTGACGCCGTTAAGGCCATACCAGAGGGTTGGGTTGCAAACCAATCATCTTTTGCGGGAACAATTGTTTCAAACATTTGGGCAACAAATTCATCTATTGATGTTCTTTCGGCGCCAAATGCCATTAAAATGAATAGAATTAACTCTAACGACACGCTTGATGCAGTTATTCTTGTAACCCCTGGTGTAACAAATTATGCCGAGAATATTTTAAGTTTTTACGCTCGTAAAGGAGGCGATACTTATACCCTAGAAATTATTGTTGGAGTAATGAGTGACCCAAAAGACACTTCAACATTTGTTGCTAAAAAAACCTTTACATTAACCGAAAACTATGAACAGTATCAGGTTCAATTTAAGGCAAACACAAATGAACCATACATTGGATTCAAGTTTGGAGCGTGGACACCTACAAAGCCGTTTCCATATCCATCGTTAAGACTTGAAGATGTTTCTTGGGAACCAAATACACAGGCCGCACCTCAAGCAGCATTAATTGGCTATCCTGAAAATGATGTGGATAGTGTAGATATTATGAACGGGTTGAAGTTAGCGTGGTCGGCAGGTTCATCCAATACCGATGGGTTTAAGTTGTTTGTTGGAACAACCGCTGCTTGCAATGAGTTGCTAAATGGAGTCAGTTTAACACAAACACAAAACAGCTATAATATAGGTGCTGAGGCATTAAGTTTCAATACAACCTACTATTGGAAAGTTGTTCCGTACAATGAGTTTGGCGATTGTGCAGAACCTGAGTTTTGGAGTTTTAAAACAATGCCAAACCCAACGGTTACTGTATATCCAATGGTTGAAACATTTGATAATACCCCAAATATTCCAGGAAAGTACGACAAACCACTTGGATGGACATTAGAGGATTCTAACAACGACCGTGCAACATGGGATATGGTAAATTTCCCTCCTGCAATTCAAGGATTCACCCGAAACGACTCAAAAGGGGCAATTCACGTGCCGTTCCATATCATCAACCCAAAGAATGATTGGTTGTTTACACCTCCATTAAGCGTGAAGGCCGGTAAAAATTACACCATTGAGTTTTACATTCATACCATGGTAGACTACACTACTGGATTAGTTTACAATGAGAAGATATCGGTTTGGTTAGGCAAAAATAGGGTTTCAACCGCAATGACAGATAGTTTAGTTTACGATAACATTAATCAGGCAACAACGTGGAAAAAGGTTCAAGCATCGTATACTCCAACAAAGGATACTGTTTATTACTTTGGATTGCATGCAATATCTGCAGCGGATCAGTATGTTCTTATTGTTGATGATGTTACTATAACCGAAACAACACCACAATCGGTTACCACCGAAAAGTCAAGTAAAGATTTGCGAGTATATCCTAACCCAGCATCTCAACAATTACAATTTAGAATTGCCGAGTTTAATGATAGTGAAGTTGCCAAAGTATCCGTTTGGGATATGACCGGCCGAAAACTTTACGAAAGTCAATCTTCTGAGAAAACTATAAATGTAAGTAGTTTCAGCAATGGATTCTATATTCTGAAAGTTGAAACGTCCAGAAAGATTTACACCCAAACATTTATAGTTAAGCAGTAATGCTAACCCACATAGAGGAAGTATGCAGCACTTCCTCTATGTTTTACTATTTGCATAAATCAACAACAATGAACAGAATAATATCAGTTTTTATTTTTTTGCTTCTTTTATCCTCCAGTGGATTAAAAGCGCAGTACTGCTCATCTACAGCCCAATATTCTGACTGGGAGTATATAAGCAATGTCAAATTTGGAAGTATTGATAATACTACACAATCTGGGTTATACCAGAATTTTGCAACATCTTTAAGTTCGCAACTTTACATTGGGGAGAGTTATCCTTTGGTTATTAAAACTGAGAATTACTCTAGTACCGACAGAATGGAGATTTATATAGACTGGAATGATGATAAGGCTTTTTCTATCTCCGAGAAAATGAATATTTCCTTCACAGGTGTTTCAAGTAAGCAAGGAACTTGTAATGCTACAATTATTCCAGTTCAAGAAGCCGAGGGAAAAACTATTCGGATGCGAATAGTGCTTTACGACTCAGGAAGTGCATACTCAGGATACTCAAATGGTTGTGGAACCTTTGAGTATGGTGAGGTTGAAGACTATTCGTTTCAAGTATTAACAATATCTACACCACCTAATGTAGATTTTTTCGCCAACGAAACTTCCATTTTTACGGAGGGGGTAGTGCGCTTTGCCGATAAGAGCAACTTATTGCCTACCCAATGGGAGTGGACTATTAGCCCATCAACAATTCAATTTACCGAGGGAACCTCTGCAACCTCACAGAATCCTGTTGTTAAATTTTTAGAGGCAGGAAACTACTCAATCACTTTAAAGGCAACAAATAGCGTTGGAAGTAACACCCTTACAAAATCAAACTATATTGTTGTAAAGAACTATAGCGCTCCTAAGAATTTAACTGCAACAACGGAGGGTTCTCACGTAAATCTTAATTGGCAAATGCCAAATATTCCAGCTTGGAACTCATATGTTGCCGATATAAACACCTGTACAAACCTTATACTTACTTTAACTGACATTGCAACGCTATATAATGATGCGGATTTTAACTTCAGTTTTCCAGTTACCATATCAAAACTGGGAACAATGTTTTATTACAGTAATTCGCTACCCTGGAGCAATGACCAATTTAAGTTTAAAATAGTAAAGCAGTCTAATAATCAGGTTGTATTTGAGTCGCCATTTTTAAAAGCCTTACATTTTATTGATTTTGTGTATGAGTTACCAGAGCCCATTACTTTGGATGAACCTTTTATGGTTGTTGTTTCATCATCTTCAACCGATGGTACTCCAACAGGTATGGCAATGGAGGTTGATGCGAGCGACTGTCATACTTTGGTGTGGAACACTGAAACCAATGCATGGGAATCTTTCGTGGTGGGTAATATTGGCTACGAAATGTACACTAAGGTATATATTGGACACGATGCAAAATCTTCGAAAACAATTGAGCGAAGTAATAATACATATAGCAGGTATACCGGAAAACTTAACTTACTTCATAAGCTAAAGAATTCGGTATTATTCTCCGATGCAAAGGGTGCTAGCACATTGGCTGGTTATATCCTTTATCGTAACAATCAGTATGTCGATTCAATAAAACAATCAACCACAACAACTTATACTGACAATGGTTTAGCCGATGGTGGTTATGCTTACAACCTTAAGGCTTACTATACACCTAATGGACTTTCGATTTCATCAAATACTGTAAACGTAACTGTAGATAATAGTAATCCAGAATTACAGGTTATTTATGAAGGTAAAGAGGTCATTCAAAACTCATTACTTAACTTCCCCTCAAACGTTGATGTTAACTCAACCCGCACAATAAGTTTTACTATCCATAACGAGGGACGAGGTGTGCTGAATTTAGGAGAGGTTACATTGGACAACAGCATGTTTACTGTAACCCAGCAACCTCAATTGACTCTAAATGGTGATGCAACCACAACGCTCAATATTCAGTTTAATCCAACCGTTGAGGGTCCACAAACCTGCAAGGTAACTTTTACCAATAACGATGGTAACGAAAATCCTTTCTCATTCAACTTAAAAGCAATTGGCGGGCAAGACCGTTGGACTTGGATGCTCTATATGCTTGAGGATGCAACTGGATTGGATGGTGATAAGGATATTAATGAGTGGGAGGTTGCCGGTTCTGTTCCTGGAGAGGTGAATTACCTTGTGTTATGGGATGCCAATAACGATTCACGCGATGGTATTTGGTATATCAAAAAAGATGCAAATGGCTATAACAGAACTCTTGTATCTGATAAAGTATCGTCGTTCTTAGGTATTGACCCTGATATGTCGAGTAAGGAGACCTTAAAACAATTCATTATGTGGGTTAAGGATAATTATCCAGCTCAGCATTACGGATTAACTGTTTGGGATCATGGCGATGGTATTTTTAAAAAGTCCAATACCCAAGAAGTAAAGTCAATAGATAAAGGCTTTGTAGGAACAATGAAACTATGGGAGATGAGTTCTTCCGTTGAGCAATTTGTACAGGCTGTTGGAAAGAAAATAGATATTGTTGGATTTGATGTTTGCTTACTTGGTCAAATTGAAACAGCGTACCAGTTTAAAGATTTAGCAAAGTACGTTTTGGCATCTGAAAAAACTGAGCCAGGCGATGGTTGGGATTATTACAATGGATTTACACCACTAAGCGGTAACTCAGCCCTTTCTGCCGATTCAATAGCAAAGCGTATCTGTAAAACCTACACCGATGCATATGCTCCTGGAGGATGGTCATACCAGGCAAGTAGCACACAGGCTGTAGTTTCTATTGATTCATTGAATACTATACTAATGCCAAAGTTAAATGTGTTTGCCGATAGTTTAATAAGGTATGTGGCTGACTATAAGAGCCAATTTAAGGCAGCCAAAAACACTTCGTATGCAGCACCGGGACAAACACAACCTTTAGACAATCCCGACCATAGAGATTTGGGTCACTTTGCGAAACTTCTTATTGCTAACAATGAGTTACCGCAAGGTCTAAAGCAAGCAGCGCAGAATATGCTTGATGCATATCAAAATACGGTCATTTACCATACCTACACTGGTGGTGAAAATGCAAATGCAACAGGTATGAAAATATGGATGCCCGAGGAGATTATGGATGAGGGAACGGCAACAAACTATTACACAAAACCAGCAACTTTCCTTAAGTTCGGTGAAACAAGATGGGTTAATTACCTAAAAGCATTTCAAACTCCTCCTGCATCAACCGCTCCTAAGGCAGTATTCAATATGTCTTCGAATGAGTTAGCTGTAAGTACAAAACTATTTTTTACTGACGTTTCCTTACAGAGTCCTAATCAATGGGAGTGGACCATTACTCCAAGTGCTGGTGTGAACTATGTTTCTGGCACAAGTAACAGTAGTGCTAATCCTGTTGTTGAGTTTAGCACACCCGGATATTACTCTGTAAAATTAAAAGTTCAGAACAGTTTTGGAACCGATGACACGCTTCGCGCATATGCTGTTAAAGTTGTAAATCCAATTGCTGATGCTCCAGGATTACTTAAGGCACAATTAAGTGGAAGTAACGTTAACCTAGATTGGGCTAGTGATGTTATGTTCACTGACGATAATTTTGATTCTTACGCTCCATTTTCACTAAACTTTGGAAGTTGGAAACAGGTTGATGTTGATAAATCAGTTACATATGGTATTAACGGATATATTTTTCCTAACTCAAGCTATACCGGTTCGTTTATTGTATTTGATGGCTCTAAAACCACGCCTGCTATCGAGGGATGGTCAACACCCTCGGGTACTCAGGCAATAGCATGCTTTGATGCGTCAACACCGCCAAACAACGATTGGTTAATTTCGGCCAAAGTGAGTGTTAAGGATGGAGATGTACTTAGTTTCTATGGTTGCTCAATTACCGACACCTATGGTTTGGAACGGATTAAGGTGGGTATTTCGACTACAGGAAGAAACCCAGAGGATTTCACGTTCATCAGCACATCGCCCTATGTTGAAGTGCCGAAAACGTGGACAAAGTTTGAGTATAATCTCTCGGCTTATGTTGGACAAGAAATATATTTCTGTGTTCAGGTAGTTTCTAACGATGCATGGTGTTTATTCCTTGATGATTTCCACATAGGTGCCTCAACTACGAAAAAAGCGGCTACAATACCTATTAATTTCTCTGTAAAAGAGGTTAAATCGGTAACTGCAAAATATCAGTCGTCGATAAGCAACACTGAATCTTTAACTCTAACTGGTTATAAGATTTTTAGGAATGATACAGAAATTTCGACGCCTGCAATAAGTGCCTCTAGCTATACCGATGTAAATCCTGGTAGTGGAAAGCATGTTTACTATATGCTAAACGTATATACTGATGGTACAAATACTATACTATCCTCGCCTAGCAATATGGTTAGTGTTAACATTAATCCCACATCCATTGCTGATAACAAAGGGGTAGAACCGCTAAAGTTATATCCAAATCCAGCAAAAGAACAGGTAACCGTTTTTATTCCTGAACAATGTAATGGAACCTTAACGGTGGTGAACCTTATGGGGCAAAATGTATTGTCGATGCCAATATCTAACGAGAATCAAATAATTGTGCCTTTAGGCAGTTTAACTAAGGGTATATATATAGTTTATATCCAGGGGAATACAGGCCGTTATACCTCAAAACTTGTAATTGAATAGTAAGGATGTTTGTAGCCCAAAATAATTGGGCTACAAACTCAAAATAAACCAAATCCTAAACCGTATGAAGAATAATTTACACTTTAAAATGAAAATGGTATGGATTACCCTGTTGGGTTTATCCATGCTTCTTTTGTCTTATGTGGGAAAGGGGCAAACTCTTGTAAGCGAGAGTTTCGACTCTGGAATTCCTGCATCGTGGACTAGTAGTATTATAAGTGGTCCAAAACAATGGGAGGCATTGGCTTCGAGCACATCGCCAACAGCAACGCCTCACTCAGGTGCAAAAATGTTGCGTTACGAATGCTACAATGCCACTAATGGTTCAAGTTCAGTGCTAATTTCTCCTGTTTTAGACTTTACTGCAAAATCAAACCTAAAGGTTGAGTTTTGGATGTATCGCGAAAATGGATTCCCTACAAATTTGGATAAAACGGAGGTTTATGTTAACACTTCTTCTGATTACACCTCTGGAACTCTACTTGGTTCCATTCATCGTTCAAGTACACAAACTCCAACGGTAGCATCGAATGGTTGGTATAAGTATACTTTTGATATTCCAGCGTCATTCAACACAGCAACTAATTATGTAATTTTTAGGGGAGTTAGTACATATGGAAACAACATCTATGTTGATGATATTAATATTTACATTCCTCTAGCTAACGA
>JAEXVC010000005.1 GCA_023406715.1 Bacteroidota bacterium
CTGTTAGAATGATTTGCGAACAGATGTATAAACCCAAACCTGATGGACTTGGTGGAAACGACGATTGTGGACAAATGAGCGCCTGGTACATATTCAGCGCATTGGGATTTTACCCAGTAGTGCCCGCATCGGACTTTTACTCTACAGGTAGTCCCATGGTAAAATCAGCAGTTCTGAATTTTGAGAATGGTAAAACCTTAAGAATTTTGGCCAAAAATCAATCACCCAAAAATGTTTACGTTAAACGAATCTTGCTTAATGGAAAACCCGTATTAAACAATCAGCTAAAGCATTCCGATTTAATGGAAGGGGGGGAGCTAGTGTTTGAAATGACTAGTAAATATTAATTTTAAACACGTTAAAGTTTAAAAAATTTACTATAATTGACGTTATTTTATAATCAAATTAAATTCAAAGAACATGAAAAAATTACTAACATTTATTACGGCAATTACCCTATTGGGTGTAACCTTTGTTTCCTGTCAGAAGGAAAGCGTAGATTCTACAGAAAACTACATTAGAATTATGGGGGAATTTACTGTTGGCGATTCTACATTTACAAGTCCAATTTTTAATTTGGGAAGTCCAGCTTTACACGTTGGATACTTGTCACCAATGGATTCCAAAGAAGTTAATATGATAAGAATAGAGCCTGATTCGGCATTAGTAGTTGACAACGATATTGTGCTTGATTACAACTATTACATCTATGGTAGCACTGAAGGTGAGTTTGAATCATCAGCAAGCATTGCAATTTATATACCTGCAAAAACTTCTGGATTTTGGATTTATTCGGATGATTTTACCACCACGGTTACCAAAGTAGGTAATGTTGGAGGATACATAGAAGGTAATTATGAGGGAACGTTTTTTCTTGATAAAAAAACAGAAGTATCATACCCTGTGAAAGGCAAATTTAAAGTTGAAAGAATAGATGTTCCTCAACCTGTAAAATAAAAAGAAAATAAAAACGCCATCTAACAAGGATGGCGTTTTTACTTATTGATTGGAGACACTATCGCTTCACTACTCTACTAACAGTTGTTTTTCCTTCATTTATTATTTTTACAATATAAATGCCCGCTTTTAAATTGCTGGTATTTATAGGATATGTTTTATCGGAGAAATTTGCAGAGCATACAATCTTACCAATAATATCCATTACTATAACCTTAGTAAACCCCGATGCCTCAACACTAACATTAAGAGTTTCTCCAAATGGATTTGGATAAACTGTAACTTTATTTTGCGGGTTATCGCCAATGCCAGTAGCAGGACTAACGGTATAGTTCTGTATTGAACTTTCAGAGATATAACCTTCTTGGTCTGTCGCCTTAATCTTATAGTAAACTATAGTTCCTGTGGTTTGTGCTGGTATTGTTGCGCTATAGGTTGATGAGCTATTGGTCATTGAAAGCACATTGCTCAAAGCATTGGATGCAGTTCCCCATTGAAGTTGAACGGTACTTAACCTACCCTCAGGGTCGGTAACTGTTGCCGAAACGCCAACGTTATCAGCAGATGTTGGGTTTGCTGGGTTTCTGCTTTCGCCAGTGATGTTTGGTAATTGATTTTGTCCAATATAAACACTGCCTGTATTTGTATTAACACCGCTACTGTTATCCGTTGCTGTTATCTTATAGTATAAAGTACCAGCATTGGATTGGGCCGGTATTGTAGCCGAGTAAACATTTGAACTTGCTGACATACTGGTTGAAAAATCCGAAGCGCTAGCAGTTGTACCCCAACCTAAAGTTACTCCTTGAATTGTGCCATCTGAATCGGTAATAGTAGCTGAAACATTAATGGCTTGTCCTGTTGCCGGACTAGTTGGATTTAATGCAACTTGACCTATTTGTGGCAACTGATTTGTTGATGACGAATAACTTTGCCATTCTACATCATCAATCGCAATTTGTGTTGCTCCATTACTTTCTAACTTTATTGTAAAAGCGCCAGCAACATTTACTGTAAATGTAGATGTTTGAACCGAAGTAGAAACATTGGCTGTGCCAATTTCATTCCCATTGATGTATAGTTTCAATACTCCACCCGTGGTAGTGTATGGTTGCTGGTGTTTAAATCTAATTTGACCGCAACCTCCATCGATTGTCTGGGATTGTATATAAGGAATTGGACTTGTTGTTTTCTTTAAGCAGATAGCTCTAGTATTAATTGTCAGATCGGTTCTGGCTTGAATAGCCGACCAATTTATACCATTGTCTCCGGTCCAACTAAAATCTGAATAAGTACTAGATGCAGTAGGCATATTCTCGAAAGTTTCTCCAACCCAATCACCACTTGTTACCTCTGTTACATTAATTGAGAACGATTGCTCCACAGTACTATTTCCGTCGCCTCCAGTTAAAATCACAGCATTTGCTCCAACATCACCAGAGGTAGGATTTCCAGATAATGTTGCAGTACCGTTTCCTGTTGAGGTTAGGTTTAACCAACTAGGTTTTGTGGTTGCACTGATAGTAAATGTTGAACCACCGTTGCCCGTTAAAGTTATGTTATAGGTATAAGTAGCCCCAACTTGCCCCGCAGTTACAGGAGTACTTGTAAATTGAAGCGGAACAATGGATGATAAAACATTTATAGTGAAACTTTGAGTTTTACTTGATGTGCCATCTGTAACATTAAGTACCACAGAGTTATTTCCTACGTTATCTTCTGTTGGTGTTCCACTTAGTGTTGCGGTTCCATTTCCTGTTTGAGAAAAAGTTAACCATGTGGGCTTGGTTGGCGCAGTTATTGTAAATGTTGTACCAGTGTTTCCTGTTACTGTAATATTGTATGCGTATGCCGTGCCGGCCTGCGCAGAAGTTATAGCGGTACTTGTAAATGATACGGGAATAGATCCGTCTCCCCATATTTGTTCGGCATACTCAGGATGGTCTATAAATGGATTGCGATTATGTTGATAGTTTGAATAAATTATGTTATTTCTGTCCAACTCCTTTTGACTCACAGGATCGTCGTTATTCCATTTTAGAAGTAAATTTTTTGCCCAAGTTGTAAATGCTGGAAATTGAGTTCCATCTAACATTTCAGAACTCCAATTCGAAATAACATTATGATATCGAGTTGCCATATAAAAGTATGAACGAGCAAAATCACCTTTGAATTCATCACGGGGTTCAAAAACTGTTCCGCTATAGCCAGGAAATGAACACGGTCCGAGTTCACTGCCGTTCAACGATGTCCATGTTGGATTTGTAACCTCTCCAAAAGGATAATTACCTCTCATTCCATTTACTTTCCCATCAGTAGGATATAAATGAAAAAGATCAGAGTACATTGGTGTAGCATCGCTAAACCAACTTTTAGGAAAAGAGTGTTCCCTATTGTAACAGTCCCCTTCGCTAGAATAGTTTCCACACTGATCTGAAGTAAAAGTAAATTCGTAGGGCGCTGTTCCATTTGGAATATCGGAATACATATCCCATACCTTTCCATTAGTTTTTTTATCAGTGTACTGAAAGGCTGTCCATAGAGCATCATATGATAATGCCGTATGATCTTTTATTATCAAGTATAAAGCATTTTTTAATTCATTTCCTGTTTTCCCATTTGCTCCATCGTAATAGCCAGCAGGAATCTGACCAAAAAGGGTTAGTGACGATAGTAAGACGAAAAGCAACAAAAGGTGAACCCTTCTTGTAATTTCACCTCCAATTCCCGTCCAATGTAATCCGTAAAAAAGTCTCATAAATGCAAATTTTATATTATTTGAAAACAATTAGTTGCATATAACCATATCAACAGGTAGATCAAGTTCAGTTACAGGAACTGATTCTACTAGTTGAAATTCGTAGCCAACGCCAACTTTAGTAATTCTTTTAAATTGTGGCATCAGCCTATCATAAAAACCCTTGCCTCTACCCAATCTATTTCCTTTTTTGTCAAAAGCCACTCCGGGAATTATGGCAAAGTCTATTTCCTTTGGGTCTACTATTTTTCCTGTTTTGGGCTCCATAATACCAAAGTGGTTGCTCTGCTCCATTTGCTCTGTGCCTTCAAAAAGGCGTAACTCCAAATCATTGCCCACAACAACAGGTAGTACAATTTTTTTACTGCCGCTCCACTTCATCACAAAATCGTGAGTAGGCAGTTCGTCTGGCAACGACCAAAAAGCAAGTACAACATTGGCTTGTTTAAACTTTTCCAGTGTCTCAACTTCGGCAAAAACAATTCTTGCTTTTTGTTTTGATGTTTCAGCATCAGCTTGCTTTTTCAGATGCCTTATCTCCTTGCGTAGTTGGTTCTTATATTCAAAGATCGATTCCATATCCTTCATTGTACGATTTTTAACTTTTTAATGTTCTATATGTTTTGTTCTATTACTAAAACCTCCATATATATCGTAAACCATACTTAAACTTGAGAAACCAGAATAATTTTTACCGGTAAAAGCCTGTTGGTATTTAATTCGGAACGGATACCTTGTTCGTAGGAAATGCAAATCGATATTTACCTCAAAACCCACCGATTGCATTTTCTCGTTCCATTTTACAATTTGATTATTTACCCTTGCAGGGTAAGAGTTTTTAGCATAATCGAAAAAGATATCAAACGAAAAACGCTTAATGTAGGTTAATGAACCCAATGCCCAGTCGGGATAGGCGATTGGCATTAGGTAGTCAACAGAAAACCCACGATAGTTTTCAGACCTGTAAAGATTGTATCCCCTTGGTGCATCAACTTTATTTGAAAGGTAATAGTGCTTTAACTCCTGATTTTGTAAGGATGCGCTAAACTTAATGTGCTGATTAAGCCATATACCCGGAAGGTATAGTGTAGATTTTAAAGCGCTCAAACTTCCAATATTATTTCTGTTATAGGGAGCATTAACATGCATTGCCGTAAACTCAATTCCTAGTCGGGGCAACAAATCGCGATGGGCCATACTGCGAGTTGCTCGAAAATAAATTCCATTGTTCATTGTGAATAGTCCCGATTTGTAACGAACAATTTTATCATCGAATAAATAATCGTTAGTTCTTTCGCTACTATTAAAAATTTGTAAATATGTATAATAACTATTTTTACTTAAAGTGAAAGGTAAATAACTGAATAGTTTAAACCTATTTCTGTAATGTTTGTTTGGCACATCGTAGGTATTAACTCGGTAAAGCCAGGCGGTTTCGTCGAACTGTTCAAAGCCAAATGAGAAGACTGGCCATAAACCAGAGTATCGAATATTTGCATTTACAAGATGATTCGTTCCATAACCATAGCCAAGCACCATAACAGTTGATCCTGTTAGATTTTGTGACATAACCGTTGCACCATGTCTTATTTTTGATTCCTCTGGGTTTGTGTTATAAGGGTTGAAGTAAAATGGAGCCCAGCTATGAACGTTGAAAAGTGTTCCCAACCCTCTATATGGTTTAAAGGGATATTTTTTTGATTTGATTTTAAGGGTGTCAATCCTCACATCAACTCTACCTGACAGAGCCGAGGTATAGTTGTCGTTAACAGAGTTTAGTATATTAACCTCTATGGGCGTCCCAAAATTTTCTAAACGTCCAATTTTATAACCATTTTCAGTATACACCGCTACAGTTGTTTTTTCTTGCTGATTGCTGCTGAAATAATTTAAACTATAGATTGAATTAATTAGTCTATACGTCTTATTGTTCAGCAAATTAGTGTAATATATTTCCTCTTTAATTGAACTTGATGCAGAAAAGAATAACGAGTCACCCTTGATTTGAATCGAGTTAATATCCATAAACGTTGGGCCAAATATTTTTGTGTAATTATCCCGCTCTAACTTCCAAATCTCTTTGCCTTGCTTAGTTACAACGCCTGCATATATGTTTGAGCAGCTAGGGTCAATAATCAACTCGAAGGGTTCAATGCTATAATCGAAAACATATAATGGAGATATCTTGCTGTCGGTTAAGTTTATTAACTGACTTTGCCCTTTAGACAAATACTCTAGGCAGTAAACTTCACCATTTACAGGATGAACAACAGGAGAACCAAGCATTCCCTTTCGAGATGTTGTTTTTTTGGAAGATGATTTGATGTTGAAAACATTTATTCTTCCATAGCTTTTATACTCCCATCGGGTATGCGGTTTATACTCGGCCCAAACAATTAGAGTGTCGTTTATGAATGGTTTTCCAAGTAAATATCCTGGATAGGTTAAAATCTTTTCTGCACCAGTCCTTGTATCAACAGAAATAAATGCAGGAATATCTTTTAATGATGTTTTGTAGGCCAGTATTGTTGAATCGTTCAAAGTATATGGATACAAGTAATTTGCATACTCGTTATGCTTGTTATTGATAATATCTATCTTATCGTAAACTTGACTGTTCTCGGCATTAGTCCAAATGCTATCCTGATATGCAAATGCTTGTTCGGAAAGACTTTTGCGGGAGAGTCCTGTTTCTTTTTTCAATCCAAAGTAAAATGGGAAAATAGTATATGGCTTACGCGAAACGTAATCTATAGTGTTTGCCCACATTTTGCTTCCATACTTTAGGTTGCCATAAGCAACTATTTGATAACCTAAACTATAATGATCTGGAATGTAGTTTTTATATGAGCCCAACAGCCATTTATCGTACCCATAATTTCTAGAACTACTTAGCAGATGCGCTCTGTAATGCTGATAAAAATTTGCTGTGCGTCCCCTGCCACTATTCGAAAATGCTGTTTCGGAAGCAACAGCATCGCCCTCCAAGTACCACATAGGAACAAACCCTGCGGCCAAACCTGTGGCCTGTTGGCCAAATAGGTATGAGGCAAATTTTACCGTGTTTTGGTTTAGGGCGTAGAGCTGCTTAACATGGCGCATTTCATGTATGGCCAATTGCTGACTCCAAGGTTGAGCATAGCCTCCGTAGGCTGGGTGGGTAATAAGTTCCATTCTGCGAGGTGCCCATGCCACAAATCCGTTGGATAGTGACGTGTTTGGGTGGAGAACCACACTAAGTTTTGTAGCCCCTAAGTTGTAGTCCAAGCCCAACAGGGTGTCGGTTACGGAAAGAAGTGAGAGATAATTTTGGGCAATACTATCTGCTCCCACAGGATAAATCAGCCTGATTTTTCCTGTGGAAATCTGTCTCCATTTAACCGAAAAGGGCTCAACGCCCGTTTCGAGGTATTGTGCTTTTAAGCCTAAAGCACAAAAAAGGAGAATGCCTAATATAACAACTTTCCTCAAATACTTATTTTAAAACTTTAAATGTTTTGCGGTAACCGTTTGATAATGTAATTTCTACAATAAATACTCTTGAATTGATTTCGATAGTAGAAATTTCTACTTCCTTAATGTTATCAGAATATTTATTCGAAACAACCCTCTGTCCAATAATGCTATAAATATTTACTGATGAAATTGACTCCGCCTCGCTATTCAGCAATATTCTAAGTTTCTCTGGGGCAGGGTTATTGTAAATAATATTGTTGCTATAATCGTTGCTTTGAATCGAGGTTGTATTGTTGCTATACACCAACTTCATCTCAACAGGAAGGTGATCCGACATATTGTAAAGTGCACTTAAAACCTCAGAAGGTACACTTTTGTTGTCGGGCGAAAGAAGCGACTGATTAAACCTATTGCCATCTTGAGCAACCGCTTTATAGCTTATGTGCTTCAAGCCTCGTGTGTTATTTAAAACATCTATCGATGATAAAATAAAGTCGAATCTATCGTCCATTCCACCTGTTGAGAAACATCCATTTGATGATGTACGAGTGGACTGTGTGTGAACCGATTTAAAAACCGAGTTGTTATTCCAACTACCAATCTTATTAACAGGGTCGTAAAATCTAAATTGGTTGATTCCTGTAGGTGTTGTGAATGCAACGAAAGCGCCCTCCTCGCTTGTGTATAGGTTCATATCCCCCATTAGAAGAATATTTCCTGTAATATTATTGCTAGTTATGAAACTCATAATTTTATTGGCGGCAGTTGTTTTATCTGCAATATCGGCATCCGTGCTACCTGCCTTTAAATGGGTAACTAGGCAGGTTAGGAAAACGGTATCGCCTGCGGCTAACGATTCAGTCTTTAGGTATAGTCTATACACATCGGTAATTCTAGGAGAGGTGGCTATCGTGGTTTGTGATTTTAGTACAACCTTATCGGAGTTGTAGTAAATCATATTGGAAAGGAAACTACCAGTTGAGTTGGCGCGCTTATACTTGGTTTCGCCATTAATATTAAGAACATTCGTTTTTATTCGTTCCGAACTAGCTGTAGATGAGTTCAACTCGTTAACAGTTAAAATGTCTGGATTAACGTACCCAATAATGGTTCTTAAATATCCATCCTTGCTATCCACATTGTTTGTTGTACTGTTACAATCATCGTATTCCTTGTCGTAGTACATTAGGTTATAGTGCATAACCGTTAGTGTATCAGCACATAAATTGTTAACTATAAAAAACAAAAGAACGAAAAGAGATGATTTTAAATAGTTCATTGCTTAAAAATTAAAAATTATCAACCCGAAACTTTCACTTTATATCCCCACTCCTTAAGCAAATCAGCAACTTTTTGCTTTATTTCGCCCTGTATGAGTATTTCGCCATCCTTAACTGATCCACCAACTCCGCATTTGGTTTTTATTTTTTTGCATAGGCTCTCCATTTCATCCATGTTACCAACAAAATTTTTAATAAGCGTAACCGATTTCCCTCCTCTATGCTTACGCTCAAAGGTAACCAGTAGGTTTTGCTGGCTTGGTGCACGTTGTTCAATTTGCGTCTCCTCTTCCTCTGGTTTATAGTCAGGGTTGGTGGAGTATGCAAAACTTAATTTTTGTTTCCAGTCCTGTTTTTCTGCCATAATCATCAAAAAATGGGGTGCAAAGTTAATTCAATTATTCGATTGCAAAATCCCAAAAAGGTTCATTTACACCTAAACAAATTTCAAATTAAAATGATTTTACGATTATACTTTATATCGGTTACGCATTATGGGTAATTTGCTCATTATAAATTGCGTTAATGTTATTTTTTACTGATAAAAGTCTCATATGTTCAGCTTTTTTCTACAAATTTTTCGCAGATTTTGAACCAAGGTCTTTGTTTGAAATTTTACAATTTAAATTCGTCTTTTTCTTCTTCTTCAATTTTTTTAACAAAGATTTAAATGCGGTAAACCTATTAATACCCAAAATATTCTACTTTTGCTGTTTGGCAACAATAAAATGAACTTAAAATAAGTACCTCAGATGAATACGTTTAAGCGAGTTAATAACATTGCAGGGTGGATAGTTTTTGCCGTTTCAGCCCTTGTTTACTTAATGACCATTGAGTCAACCGCCAGTTTTTGGGATTGTGGCGAATTTATTGCAACGGCATTTAAACTTGAGGTTGGACATCCTCCAGGAGCACCATTATTTATGTTGATAGCAAGATTTTTTGCGCTATTTGCTAGTGAACCATCGCAGGTTGCATTAATGGTAAACGCAATGTCTGGCTTGCTTAGCGCATTTACAATTCTTTTCCTTTTCTGGACAATTACTCACTTG
The DNA here is from genome assembly GCA_023406715.1 of Bacteroidota bacterium. Classification (GTDB taxonomy): domain Bacteria; phylum Bacteroidota; class Bacteroidia; order Bacteroidales; family Tenuifilaceae; genus SB25. The sequence continues at coordinate 9,504 of JAEXVC010000005.1, forward strand.
GCCCGCAAGTTAATTGTTAAGGGTGATGAAAGCATATCTATGTCAAAAATGGTTGCCATTATTGCAAGCGGAACTGTTGGCGCATTGGCCTATACTTTCTCCGATACGTTCTGGTTTTCAGCAGTGGAGGGCGAGGTTTATGCAATGTCATCGTTCTTTACCGCCATTGTTGTTTGGGCAATTCTTAAGTGGGAAGATGTTGCCGATGAGCCTTTCGCTAATCGCTGGCTGATTTTTATCGCTTACATGATGGGTCTTTCCATTGGCGTTCACCTGCTCAATTTGCTTACCATACCTGCAATTGCATTTGTTTACTATTTCCGTAAGTATAAAACCACCCGAAATGGCATTATTGCAACTCTAGCCATATCATCAGTGATTCTTTTAACCATTTTATATGTTATTATTCCTGGCCTTTTCAAACTTGGGTCCTTGTTTGAACTTTTGTTTGTGAATGGTTTTGGTTTACCCTACTTCACAGGATTTGTATTCTATCTCATTCTGGTTTTTGGAGCATTAACCCTCGGAATACTTTATACTCACAAACGAAATCACTCAATTTTTAACACTGCTCTGCTTGTTATCACTGTTATTCTAATTGGATATTCGTCGTATGCAATGATTTTAATTAGAGCAAGAGCAAATACTCCAATTAATGAGAATAACCCATCGCATGTGTTTTCTCTAATCAGTTACCTAAACCGAGAGCAGTATGGAGATCGTCCGCTTATATATGGCCAGTACTATAATGCTCCAGTAACAGACTCCAAAGAAAAAAATACAAGAACACAAAAAAATGGACGGTACGAGGAGACTTGGTTAAAGACCAATTACGAATTCGACAGTAGATTTAAAACAATATTTCCCAGAATGTACAGTCCTGCAGAGGATCATGTTGAGCAGTATAAGGACTGGGGTATGGTAGAAGGGACTCCAATTAAAGTTCAAAACAGAAATGGTGAAACCGAAACACGCTATAAGCCAACATTTGGCGAAAATCTAATTTTCTTTTTCCGTTATCAGGTTGGCCATATGTATATTCGCTACTTTATGTGGAATTTTGTTGGACGTCAAGATGATGTTCAGAGCCATGGTGGAATTGAGAATGGAAATTGGATTAGCGGCATTAAACCAGTTGATAGGATTTTTGTTGGTAACCAGAATGGCCTTACCGATGACATGAAAAACCATCCATCGCGAAATACGTACTTTTTCCTTCCTTTAATTCTTGGACTTATTGGTATTTACTATCAATTGGTTTTAAGGAAAGATAAGCGAAACTTCTTTGTAGTTTTCATGCTTTTCTTCCTAACAGGCTTAGCAATTGTTATTTATCTTAACCAGTATCCTTTGCAACCTCGTGAGCGCGATTATGCATATGCTGGTTCTTTTTACGCTTTTACAATTTGGATTGGATTGGGTGTTTTGGCCGTTTATGAATGGTCTAAAAAAATACTTACTGAAACAACTGCTGCTAGTGCAGCAGGAGTTCTTTGTATGTCTGTTCCACTAATTATGGCTACTCAGAATTGGGATGACCATGATAGGTCTGGTCGTTACACTGCGCGTGATTTTGCAGCTAACTACCTAAATTCATGCCCACCCAATGCAATTCTATTCACTAATGGAGACAACGATACCTTCCCGCTTTGGTACGCTCAAGAGGTTGAGGGAATTAGAACCGATGTTAGAATTGTTAACTTAAGCTTACTGGGAACCGATTGGTATATCGACCAAATGAAGATGAAGTGCTATGAATCCGCACCAGTTCCTATATCAATGGATCACACTAAGTATGTTCAGGGAACTCGCGATATTGTTTACATATACAGCCGAATTAACGAGGCGGTTGAACTTAAGAATATAATGACATTTCTTGCTAGTGATGATGCAAACACTAAACTTCAAGTGCCAGGTGAAAGCCCACTTCCTTACATACCCACAAATAAACTTAAGTTAACTGTTAATAAAGAAAAAGTTCTATCGAGTGGAACAGTTAAAGCAAAGGACGAGTCATTAATTGTTCCAACAATGGAGTGGACCATTAAGGGCTCTCATATTCAAAAGGCTGCAATGATGATTCTTGAAATCATTGCAAATAACAACTGGGAGCGTCCAATCTACTTTGTTTCTCCTCACGGCGATGGAGATGTTGGTCTTTCGGAATACCTACAACACGATGGCTTTGCTTATAGACTTGTTCCTATAAAAACCACACCTGCCGACTTCCTTTCAATAGGCAGAATTGATAATGATATTCTCTATGAAAAGTTGATGAGCACCTTCAAGTGGGGCAGAATGAATGAGCCCGATGTATTTATCGACCACAACAACCAGCGTACGGCTATGGTTTTAAAGTTAAGAAATACATTTAACAGATTGGCAAGTCAGTTAATTGAGGAGAATAAAAAGGATTCGGCATTGAATGTCCTTAATAAAGTTACAGACTTAATGCCACACGAGAAATTCCCTTACGATTTCTTTATGATTGGAATAGCTGAAAATTACTATAAATTAAATCAAACAGAGAAGGCCAATGCCATAGTAAAAAAATATAATAATATACTGATTCAAAAGCTAAAGTATATCGATAGTCTTGAACCCCGATTCCAAGGTTATTTTGACTACGATTATAGGGTTAGTTTACAAACATTGAGCGAGTTAAGTAATATAACATCAATTTATGGTCAAGTAGATTTAAGATCTGAAATTGATAATGGTTTTAAACTTTTTATAGGGAATTATTCATCAAAAAAATAAATATTAACTTTTGATTGCACTTCCCGTCAAAATGATGTTTATTTAGGGTGTTTTTTTCCCATTAGTTAGTAACTTTGAGTATACTGAAAAATTTCGATTATGTCCGAGATATATGGTGAAGTAGTTCAGATAATTGGCCCCGTGGTTGACGTTGCTTTTAGTAATGCAAACGTTAAACTACCTGCCATTTACGAAGCGCTTGATTTGGTTCGCGAAGATGGAACTAAGTTGGTGCTTGAGTGTCAACAACACATAGGCGAAAGTACTGTTCGTACAATTGCAATGGATTCGACGGACGGTTTGTGCCGAGGAATGAAAGTTTATACAACTGGCAAGTCGATCACAATGCCTGTTGGCGACCAAATCAAGGGTCGATTACTAAACGTAATTGGCGAAGCCATTGATGGTCTTTCGTCGGTTAACCGTGAGAGTAACTACCAAATACACAATAAACCACCGAAGTTTGACCAGCTTAGTACCGAAAAAGAGGTGCTATTTACGGGTATAAAGGTTATTGACCTATTAGAGCCATACTCAAAGGGCGGTAAAATTGGTCTATTTGGAGGCGCTGGAGTAGGTAAAACCGTTATCATCATGGAGCTTATCAACAATATTGCAAAGGGCTATAGCGGTAGGTCCGTATTTGCCGGTGG
>JAEXVC010000139.1 GCA_023406715.1 Bacteroidota bacterium
TTAAACATAGCTTTAACGTGACCGTAATAAACACCAGCAATCATAATATCACCTTGGCGTAGCGTTCCAGACTCAATAAGAACCGTTGAAACGTAACCTCTACCTTTATCCAGAGCCGATTCTACAACTGTACCCTGCGCACGTTTATCGGGGTTAGCCTTTAAGTCGAGCATTTCGGCTTCAAGCAGAACCTTTTCAAGAAGTTTATCGATATTTAAACCTTTCTTAGCAGAAATTTCCTGACACTGGTACTTACCACCCCAATCCTCAACCAAGTAATTCATATTGGCCAGTTCGCCTTTAATCTTCTCGGCATCGGCGGTGGGTTTATCTATCTTATTAATTGCGAATATTATTGGTACCCCCGCAGCGCTAGCGTGGTTAATAGCCTCAATGGTTTGAGGCATCACGGCGTCGTCAGCAGCAACCACAATAATTGCGATATCTGTTAGTTTAGCACCACGCGCACGCATAGCGGTAAACGCTTCGTGACCTGGTGTATCAAGGAATGTAATTTTTCTTCCATCCTCCAAAATAACTCCGTAAGCACCAATGTGCTGAGTAATACCTCCTGCCTCACCAGCAATTACGTTAGCATGACGAATGTAGTCCAGTAACGATGTTTTACCGTGGTCAACGTGTCCCATAACGGTAACAATTGGCGAACGTGGTTTTAGTTTGTCGGGGGTATCCTCTGCTTCAGTGCTAATTGCCTCCTGCAAATCAACACTAACAAACTCTACCTGATAGCCAAACTCATCGGCAACCAGAGCCATAGTTTCGGCATCGAGCCTTTGGTTGATAGATACCATCAAGCCAAGGTTCATGCACACCTCAATTACCTCGGTTACGGCAACATCCATCATTGTTGCAAGTTCGTTTACTGAAACAAACTCTGTAACCTTAAGAATCTTCATTTCTTGCTCCATACGCTCCTGTTCCTGCTGCTGACGAGCATTTACCAGGTCGCGTTTCTCCCTACGATACTTGGAACCTTTTGTCTTCCCTTTAGAAGTAAGGCGTGCAAGAGTTTCCTTAATTTGACGTTGAACTGCTTCATCATCAACCTCCTGCTTTATAGGTTTTTTCTTCTTATTGTTGCTCTTTTGTTTTTGAAGCGGATCTGCCTTCTTCAACTGAATTGGTGCCTGTTTTGGGTCGCGTTGCCCTGGCTGTCCAGCCTCAGGAACTTGAACCTTAGCATTCTCCTTCTTAATCCTCTTGCGCTTTTTCTTCTTATTCCTGTCGCTACCACCACCATTAGCGTCGTTCGACGATGCTACAGGCTGAGGTTTCTTTTTAGGCTCAAAAGCACTTAGGTCAATTTTACCCATAATGGTTGGGCCTGTAAGTTTCTCAACCTCTGAGCGGTAAATTTGTTCCTCAACGGGTGCTGCTGGTGCTTCAACCTTTGTCTCCTCAACTTTCGGCTGAGCAACTGGCTGCTTGTGTTCAACCTTTTTCTCGTGACGAGGTTCCTGATGCTTAGGTTTCTCGTGAGGTTTAGACTCTGGACGAGTAGGTTTCTGAACCGTTTTAAGGTCAATTTTACCTAGAACCTTAGGTTGCTCCACTTGAACCTTTGATGTTTCAATATGTTCAACAGGGGCAGGTTTATGCTCCTTGTGCTTAGGCTTCTCCTCGGCCTGAGGTTGTGGTTTTGGTTTTTCAACCTGCTTAACTTCCTCCTTTTTTTCAACAGGAGGCGTTGGCTGCGATTTTTTTGGAGCCAAAGCATCCAAATCTATCTTGCCCTTAAGCTTTAAATCTATTTTTGGTCTATCACTATCCTCTATTTCGGGGGATTTTGAGTGTTCTATGGTTGTGGTTTTGATAATAACCTCATCGTCGGAAGAGTCAAAATCGGAATCATCCTCTGTTTCCTTCTCAACATCATCAATTGAGATAGACTCTTTTTTATCCCTTAAGCCTTTTAGGCTTACTTTTTGGGACTCCTTCTTAAGGTTAACTTCAGCACCAAACTCTTTTGAGAGTATGCCCAATAAATCCTGGTCTACCTTTGCGTTGGGGTCGTTGGGTACATTGTGGCCTTTCTTGTGTAAAAATTCCACCAAGGTTGATACTCCAACATTAAACTCTCTGGCTAACTTACTAAGCCTTATTAATTTGTCATTTGTCATACAGGCTTTTCCCCGTTGATTGTTATAAAATAATATGCAAATCTATATGAATACTACTACTATTCAAACTCTGACTTCAATATTCTGATAATTTCTTTAACAGTTTCCTCTTCCAAATCGGTACGTTTAACCAATTCTTTGAAAGGAATCTCAAGCACACTCTTAGCTGTATCGCAACCAATTCCTTTTAGGGTATCGATAATCCAGCTGTCAATTTCATCAACAAATTCATCAAGAGTAACATCTTCTTCGTCCTCTGTTTCAGTTTCACGGTAAACGTCAATCTCATAACCAGTTAACTGGCTAGCCAGTTTAATGTTGTAGCCACCCTTACCAATTGCCAACGAAACCTCATTTGGTTTTAGGTAAACATCGGCACGCTTGCCCTCCTCATCAATTTTAATTGATGTAACTTTTGCAGGACTTAATGCACGCTGAATGAAAAGTTGTGTGTTATTTGTAAAGTTAATAACGTCGATATTCTCGTTGCGTAACTCGCGAACAATTCCGTGAATACGGCTACCCTTCATACCAACGCAAGCACCTACTGGGTCAACACGCTCATCGTACGACTCAACTGCAACTTTAGCACGCTCTCCAGGGATACGTACAATTTTTTTGATAGTGATAAGACCGTCAAAAATCTCAGGTACCTCAAGTTCAAACAAACGCTCCAAGAATGCGTTTGCAACACGCGAAAGGATGATTTGAGGAGAGTTGTTTTTCATCTCAACCTTGTACACAACGGCTCTGATACTATCGCCCTTACGGTAAAAATCCGAAGGAATTTGCTCAGTTTTGGGGAGAGCTAGCTCGTTACCCTCATCATCGAGAACAAGAATTTCTTTTTTCCAGACCTGATAAACCTCGCCAGTGATGATATCGCCAATTCTATCCTTATACTTATTATAAAGGTTGTTTTTCTCCAACTCCATAATTCTGGAAGTCAAGTTTTGGCGTAAAGCCAAAATTGCCCTACGGCCAAACTCCGAAAGTTTAACTTCGGCAGTTACCTCCTCGCCCACTTCGTAATCCTCGTCAATTTTACGAGCTTCGGTAAGTGAAATTTGACGATTTGAGTCCTCAAAGTCCTCATCCTCTACCACCTCGCGATTACGCCAAATTTCAAAGTCACCCTTATCTATATTGATAATGATGTCGAAATTATCGTCGGAACCGTACAACTTAATAAGCATATTGCGGAAAACATCCTCCAGAACGCTCATCATTGTTGGTCTGTCGATACTCTTAAGTTCCTTAAACTCAGAAAAAGTGTCGATTAGATTTAGATTTTCCATTGTATAATATTTTGACTTTTATCTATTTAAACGAAATTACCACCTTTGTAGCCTTAACATCGGAATAAGCCAGTGTTAAAACCTCCTCAACATTTTGTTTTCCCTTTTTACCCTCAACTGCAACCTTTTTAGTAAACTTAACGGTAAAATCCGAATCGGTAGCAGAAACTAAAGAGCCCTTTAATTTTTCGCCATTCTTTTTTAGCACCTCAACATCGCGGCCAAGATTCTTGGTGTACTGACGGGCAATCTTCAGCGGCTGGCCAACACCTGCCGAGGCAACCTCCAACTCAAAATCCTCCTCATCGCGGTTAAGGCTCGATTCTACCAACCGACTAATGGCAATACAAGAATCAATCCCTACACCCTTATCGCCATCAATAGTTATAAATATGCTGTTTGATGCACTTATGCTGATATCGACAAGGAATAGATTTTCCTCCTCGAGCCGAGGCAGCACAATGGATTCAATTAGCTCTTTCTTAATCATTTCACTTAGGTTTAACAAAACAGGGGACACTGTCCCCTGCACCAATCGTTGCTTAAAACTTTCGCAAAAATATATCATTTTATGAAAAAATCAAAATATTTAGCTGAAAATATGCTATTTAGGATTATTCCAAAAATCTCAGAAACAGTCAACCATTAATAAACAAGGGCACTACAAGTAATCCTTTTAAATGTGCGTTGTAATTGCTACCTTCGTATTAACTTTATTTGCAATGAATAGAATAGACCGCCTCTCGGCAATAATCACCTTTCTGCAATCGCGAAGGCTAGTTACAGCCCAACAAGTTGCCGACAGATTTGATATAAGCCTTAGAACCGTTTACCGAGACATTAATGCTCTTATGGAATCGGGGATTCCAATTGCTGGCGAGGCAGGCAGAGGTTACTCAATTGAGAGTGGCTACCATTTACCGCCCGTAATGTTTACCCGCGAGGAAGCTGCTGCGATGATTACGGCTGGCAAAATGGCCGAGAAACTTACCGATATATCGCTTGAGCAGAACTACAACACTGCACTCGAAAAGGTTAAAGCCGTTATGCGTTATAGCGACAAGGAAAACTTGGAGAAGTTGGAAAAGCAAATCCTTGTTATTTACCCAAATTCAAAAAAAGATACTCTTCCGAATTGCTTTATGGCTCCAATCCAGAAAGCATTAACACAAAACAACATAATTATTCTCGATTACATATCGAACTCAAAAAAAGAGAGCACAAAACGAGAAGTAGAGCCCGTGGGCATATGTTTCTACGGTGGAAAATGGCACTTGCTGGCATACTGCCGATTAAGAAAAGATTATCGCGATTTCAGAATTGATAGAATCAAACATCTAACAATAGGTACAGAAACATTCCAAAGCAGCCACCCTCCTGTAAATGAACTTATCTGGCGCTTTGCCGACAGTTCTAGCAACATCAGAGTTGTGCTACGATTCCCTAAATTCCTATACAATCAACTTGCAGAGTACAAATACTACTACGGATTTATTGATGAGATTGTAGAAGAAAATACTTTTACAATGATATTCCTAACCGACTCGTTGGAGTGGATTGAGTACTGGCTTCTTTCCCTTGGAAAGAATGTTGAGATTATTGAACCACAAAAACTTACTGATAGCATAAAACAAAGAGTTGCAGAACTATATAACCATTATGAATGATGAACAAGGAACGCTGAAGACTGAATTGTGGAGTTTTGCAATCTTAAAATTAAGATTCCCTGTTCAATATTTTTTATTTACTACTGACATAGGGTTGACACTTTGGACTTTTTTCTTTGTAATGAAAAAAATAATCATTTAAAACAAAAACACAATGAAAAAGTGCATTTCAACATCGCTACTCGCTGCAATTGCAGGATTTGCCGCAAACATGGCATTGGGGTTTCTTTTTATCTTTATAGTACCATCGCTCGAAGCCGAATACAATAACACAGTAATTTTTCGCCCGTGGGAAGACCCGTTGATGAGCCTCTACTTTCTCCACCCCTTTTATATTGCATTTATTCTTGCTTGGGTTTGGAATAAAACAAAGAACTTAATAAACGGCAATATTTGGAGACAGGCTTTTGTATTTACAGGTTTTTACTTCCTGCTTGCAACCTTTCCAGGATTAATGCTAAGCATCAGCTCATTTAAAATATCATTTGCAATGACATTTAGCTGGGCAACTGGTGCATTTTTGCAAACCTATGTTATGTCGCTACTTTTTGCTAAATTCTTAAAGTAAAATCTCCCCAAAAAATAATTACTTATGAAAAGAAAAATATTTATATACCTTTTCAACGGCTTTTCCGACTGGGAGATTGCATACCTTTCGCCCGAAATAAAAAAGAGTAGCCTATTCGATTTGGTTTATTTCTCAGGAAATGGGAAGCCAGTCGTATCCATGGGAGGATTGCGGGTGCTCCCAGATATATCCTTGTCGGAAATCAAGATTAATGATATCGATATGCTGATTCTTCCTGGCGGAACGGCTTGGGGAAATGGGGAAAACACAGAAATAGACCAACTCGTGAGAACGCTGTTTGACAGGGAAACTACCATTGCCGCAATATGTGGAGCCACTGAATATTTGGCCCAGCAGGGCTTATTAAACCAAATAAAACACACCAGCAACAACCTTGGCTATTTAAAAATGGTTGCACCCGAGTATCTCGGCGATGATAATTTCATAGATTCACTTGCCGTTACCGATAAAAATATCATAACAGCCAAAGGCGTTGCACCAATCGAATTTGCGAGGGAGGTATTTACAGCAATCAAACTATATAGCGACAAGGATACAGAGAAATGGTATCAACTCTTCAAAAACGGAATTTGGAGTGAGTAGACCTTGAACAAAAACATCCATAAAGGTCCTTCTATGCCTAGATACATTGAAGCAAAAACAATACTAAGCAGCGTAAAGAATAAGCCCGATACTTATTTCGGGCTTAGCTACAATATGAACCTTTACAGAGGCTGTCAGCATAGTTGTATTTACTGCGATTCACGAAGCGATTGCTACCAACTTGGCGACCTGTCTGATATCCGTATTAAAAAGGATGCTATTCAAATACTAGAACGGGAGTTAAGAAGCAAACGATTACGGGGAACTGTTGGTTTTGGTTCAATGAACGATTGCTATATGCCCGTTGAAAGGGAATATCAACTAACCAGAAAAGCATTGTTGCTGATGATTAAGTATAAGTTCCCTGTGCACATAATAACCAAAAGCGATTTGGTTTCTAGAGATATTGATTTGCTTAAGGAGATATCAAAGATTTATGCCGCAGTTTCAGTTACTATTACAACAACCGATGATAATTTAAGCAGGATAATTGAGCCCAACGCTCCACTTTCAAGTAAAAGATTTGAAACCCTAAGGCAGCTTTCCGCCCAAGGTATTTACTGTGGAATAACCTTTATGCCAGTTCTTCCACACATAAACGACACCCATGAAAATGTAACTGAGATGGTTAAAAAGGCGGCCGATTGCGGCGTAAAGTATATTCTACCTGCATTTGGGCTTACAATTCGCGATGGACAACGCGAGCATATGTATCAACAATTCGACAAACACTTCCCAACCCTTCGCGAAAAATATACCGCGGAGTTTGGGAACAATTATAATTGCCCATCGCCTAAAGCCAATGAACTATACAGCCTTTTCTACAACCTATGCAAGGAAAAAGGAATATCTACACAGATGAATTTTTACAAACCAGAGAAACCTATTCAACAGAAACTAAACTTTTAACAAGATGAACACAATAAAAAACGACACAAATCTAATAGCCTATTGTGGGCTATACTGCGGTGCTTGCAAATCGTATATAAAAGGTAAATGCCTAGGGTGTGCCGGAAACGAAAAAGCAAGTTGGTGCGAAATTCGCAAATGCTGTATGACAAAGAATATTAAAAGTTGTGCAGATTGCATAGAGTTTACGGATGTAAAACAATGTAAGAAATACAACAATTTTATTGCTAAAGCAATCGGCTTTGTTCTTCGCTCGGACAGGCCTGCATGTATAGAGATGATTAAAAAAGATGGATATGTTAACTTTGCAACCTTTATGAGTAGTAATGGGTTTCAAACCATGCGTAAGAAGTAACAACTAACACAAAAACTCCCACAGAACTTTAAACGTTAAAGCATCTTTGTTCGATGTTTTTTATTCAAAATTAACTTGTATCTTTAAGTTTATTTTTGAAAACTTTTAAAAAGTATGAGGTTTAAAGTTCTGCTCTTTTCCCTTCTTGTCTTCGTTACAATAAATAATACCGAAGCTCAAGATTATTTCACTGCACACAAAGGAATTATCAATATTGGAAGTTCCTCCATTCTGGATAACGATAAGATTAAAATTCAGGGCGATTGCGAATTTTATTGGAATCAACTTCTGGAACCAAAGAATTTCAGGGATTCATCGCTTAAGCCTAATCCACAGTATGTAAAAATCCCTAAATCGTGGACAACATATAAAGTTGATGGCAAGAAATTACCCAACAAGGGCTATGCTACTTACCGATTTGTAATAAACAAGAAAGCGGACCTTGAGCAAACCATTTACGGACTTAAGCTATCGACAGTTTTCTCGAGTTACAAGCTTTGGATAAATGGCAATTTAGTTGCAGAGGTGGGCAAAGTTGGAAAAACGAAAGAGACTTCTGAAGCCGCCTTTAAATTCCAAGATGTACCTATTGTAATTAATCCTTCGGCAAATGATAGCGAAAACTTTGAGGTAATTATTCAAGTATCAAACTTTAAGCATCAACGCGGCGGACTTCACTTCCCTGTTTACTTTGGTAAATACGAAAATCTTATTGCCGATACACGCTGGATGGATATCCTTAATCTAATTATAGTAGGTATAATTTTTTTGATAGGCATCAACCATTTAAGCCTGTATTTACTAAGAAGGGAAGACAAATCGAACTTATATTTCAGTATTGTTTGCCTTGTAATGATTCTTCGCAATATTTCTACTGGCGATAGAATTATAACCTACGTGCTGCCAAACCTAAACTGGGAACTTCTATTTAAACTCGACAACCTCTCAGGTTTTGCTACAATTCCACTATTTGCACTATTCATATACGATTTATTTGAGAAAGATTTCCCAAAAAAATTAATGCGCGCCTATTTATACATAGGTATAGCCGTTTCCGCTCTAGTAATATTCACAAATGCAAACTTTTACGGTAAATTCCGAACCATATTTGAACTATATGTACTTGTTGGAGGCCTTTACTTGACATTTGGAATATTGCTCCGCGCAACATTAAGAAAAAGACCCTATGCGGTTTTCACTTTTATTGGGATGTTTATACTTTATTCCACCGCTATAAACGATGTGTTAAGCAGTATGGGGTTAATCCAAACCACCTATTTGGCTCCATATGGCCTAGTTACTTTTATGCTTCTTCAGTCCATTACAATCAATATTAAGTCAGCAAGAGCAATCAATAGCAATGAAGTTCTAAGTCTGCAACTCCAGCAGGAGAAAGAGAATTTAGAGCATAGAATTGAAGAACGTACCAGTGAACTCCAAACTGAACATGATAAATTGATAAGACACCAGGAGAAAGAAAAACTCCAAAGTTGGATTAACAATGGGGTAACATCTATGAATGAGGTAATTGTTGCCAATAAGGATAACTACCAGAAACTCTGCAAAAATGTATTGACCTCGTTAATAAAATACATCGAAGCAAAAGCTGGTGCATTCTACGTTATTGACGATGAAAATCAAACAAACCTTACTCTTATTGCCGACTATGGCTTGAGCAAGGAAATTAAGTCGAAAAACGCTACAATTCTTCCTAACAGCGGACTTGTTGGGGCATCGTACACCCTGAACCAAGTTCAACTAATTGATAATATTCCCGACGATTACCTTTCAATAAATTCTGGACTAGGAAGCGCCTCTCCTAAGTCAATTCTAATTGTCCCATTAACCTATGACAATACAGTTCTAGGAGTAATTGAGTTGGCCAGTTTTAAGCATATAACTCCTACCGAAGTTGAATTTGTAGAAAAGGTTGCAGGTATTGTTGCAAACAACATCAATACTGTAAAAATGAACGAACAGAATATAAGACTGATTCAGCAGTTCAAGGAAAAGTCAAAACAGATGGAGGAAAATGAAGAGCGCATGCGCCAAAACCTTGAAGAATTAGAGATTATAAGAGAGCAGTATGAAATGTTAAAAAGCGAATCGGTACAAAGCAATTGATAGAAAAAAAGCACCGATTGGTGCTTTTCTTTTTTATGGTATAATCGCCTAATTCTGCTTAAGTTCAATAAGGTTAAAGTCTACCTTATTTATTAGCGCCTTATAGTCGTTCCCAGCAAAGTAAATATCTTCGTCATCCTCCTCGAAATACCAGTTGATGGTAACCTTTGTTCCGGTATCAATAGCCATTTTTTCAAGTTTCTTCATAATATCAAAGATTCTCTTAGATGAGCTGGTGTTGAAGTACTCAAACTTCATATGAACCAGCGTTTGAGGCAATGGATTTTGAGCGTACTCATCAATCCAACGAAGTATTGGCTGGTAAAAGTCAATCACATTTTCTGGAATGGACCGACCCTCCATTTTAATTACCCCTGTAGTATGGTCAAAATTGACAAACGGGGTCGTTGCAGTTTCTTTGAGCTCGTATTTTACCATTAAAGCCAATTTTAAACAAATATGCGAAAAAAAAATGTATTACGAAAATTCTTGTAATATTTGGTAATCCTCTCCATGTCCGTTCCGAACAATTGCATCCCAGTATCGTGCTGTTATAATAGCCTCATTGCCACTCTTCTTGTTCTTTATCTTGATTCTTTTAGCCCTCTCCTTCTCCATTTCAATTTCTGAAAAAACGAATGGAAGTTTTAACATTGACTCAAAATCTTTGCCAAGTTGAAATACAGACTCGTCATCCTCTTCGTATCTCCAATTTACAGTAACCAGGGTAGTTTTTCTATGAGAATCCTCCAACTTTCGCAACAACTCATTTATATACTTATTAGAACTACTGTTGGAGTACTCCAAATAAATATTCACCTCGGTTTCCGATGCTGGTTTGCGAGTATAGTTTTCAACCCATTCGAGCAGTGGTTGCCAAAATGAAAAGGGATCCTCTGTAATTGAGCGTCCCTCAATTTCCAAAATACCATCCTCTGTAAAGTTTATATAAGGGCAATCGCTTGTTTTGTCTATAAGAATACCCATCAACTAAATTGTTTATTAGTGGCTTAAAGATATACTATCAGTCCTTAATAATCAAAAATACTGATATTTTTTTATCAATTTACGTTTTATTGATACGAATTGAAACTTTTTTTATTCAAAGGGAGCCTCTTTGGTAAAAAAAGAAGCCAACTCTTTAAACCTAATCAACTTAAAAACAAGCGAAAAAAGAATTATCAATAAAAATGCTATAACCAATGATACTAAAGGATTAACCTTAGCATTATATAACAACAAAGTTGCAATAATAGAAGTCACAATAAACACAAAAGACCTATACCAATAGGACTTATCTATTTTAAACTCATATCTCTGAAACGCAAGCATTAATGTAAAAATTGCAACAAATAGGCTAGTTATAAGATTCCCGTATGCTGCTCCAACAATACCAAATCGACCAATCAACATATACTGCGCGAAAATGCTTATGACAACTGCCACTGCCGATACATAGTTAAGTTTGAGCAAATCGCCTTGAGCAGTTAAAAGAGTGCCAAAAATGTATCCTATAGCCATGAACACAAATGATCCCATTAAAATTCCCAAAACTTGAGACGATTGCACGGTATGCTCAACATAGAGCAACTCCATAATATGATTGCGAAAAACAAATGTTGGTATAGCAAATGAAACAACAGGAACCAAAAGCAAAATGGAGGAAAAACCCACAAACGGAGACAGATTATTGTTATTCTTAATCATTTTGGAAAATATCGGCAGCAAAAGGCTAGCAAATAAAAATGGAAACATATTTGCTGCATCGAGCAGTCGGAAAGCTTGAGCATAAACTCCTGCGGCAATATCGCCGTTAGGTATGAGCCTTTCAATCAATACCGAATCGACCCTACTGTAAATAGTCATCAGTAAAATAAGTAAGGCATAGGGAAAACTACTTTTTAGCATTGACAACGAAAACAGAAAATCTAACTTTAATATAACTTTCCCTGAATTCTTCAGCACAAAAATAAACGCAATAACAGCGGTTAATACGTAGGATAATGTTTGCGATAAAACAAAAGTACCTATATTGAATTTAATCGGAAGCCATTTTGTCCAAAGCATCATTCCGCAAATAATTATCATCAAGGTCTTATCCAAAACCGACAACAAACTGTCAAGTTTAAATAATTGAAGACCACTGAGGTTAGAACGCAGATAGAGAATAAACGATGACAGCACCTGATTGGCAACAAGCACTAGCAGTAAAACGATTTCATGATTAGCATAACCTAAGGTAAAGGCGAAAAGCAGCGTAAATAATCCGTAAAAAATAGCAAGAACAACTTTAATCCCTACAATATTAGAAAGGTACTTCCCTAAAAGTTGAGGGTGACGACTAATCTCCCTGTTATTAAAATTGGTTAGGCCAAAATCTAAAAGAATACTAAAAAGCAACGAAAGGTTGAAAAGGGTGTAAAAAATGCCATACTCTCCTGCCCCGAGAGTATTCTGCACAGTCCTATCAATGCCAAATATCCAGAATGGCTTAATAAGAATGTTTACAAAAACAAGTAGCAGTAGATTTGTTGTAAAAATTCTTTTCACTCAACGCTCTCTTTAATGTAGATTAAACGAACCTTCAAAGTTAATATTTTATTTATTCCAATTAAGTTGAGAAAATCTAATACTTTAGGTTCCCAATATTGGTTTATAAAATCTAAAGGCTACCCCCCTATCACAAACTTTTTTCTTGCAAATTGACCGAAAAATGATGTAATTAGCGCAAATTTCCACTATAAATGAGAATTGCGGTTAATACGCGTTTGTTACTCAAAGGCAAACTGGAAGGAATTGGTTGGTTTACATACGAGAATTTCGAGAGAATAACCAAGCAACATCCTGAGCACCAGTTTTTTTTTCTATTCGACCGCTCTTATAGTGAAGACTTTATATTTGCCAGCAATGTAACGCCTGTTATCCTGAAACCTCAATCTCGTCATCCAATTTTATGGTATATCTGGTTCGAGTGGGCAGTTAAAAAATTCTTGAAAAAGCACAACATAGACATTTTTGTTTCACCCGATGGATATCTTTCATTAAAAACCAATATTCCACAATTGGCTGTAATTCATGATATAAACTTCCATCACACGCCAAAAGGATTACCTGTAACAACATCTTGGTATCTCAACAGATATTTTCCAAAATTTGCCCATAAAGCAAAAAGGATAGTAACTGTAAGTCAGTTCTCAAAAAATGATATTGTTGATTGCTATGAAATTGACAAGAACAAGATAGACGTTGTTTACAATGGGGCAAACAATGCGTTTTCGCCACTCTCGGCGGAGGATGTGCAAAAAGTGAGGGAAAAAATAGCAGAGGGAATGCCCTATTTTGTTTTTGTTGGAGCATTTAACCCTCGAAAAAATTTGGATGGACTTATTAATGCCTACACTATATTTAGATCAAAGGTAAACTCGAGCATAAAACTGGTTTTGGTTGGAGAACCAATGTTTAAAACCAAGGCAATTAAAGATGCATATAACAATTGCCCTTTTAAAAATGATATAATTTTTACAGGTCGACAAGAAGTTAACGAATTAAGAAATATTATTGGGGCATCGTTTGCAATGATTTACCCTTCACTCTTCGAAGGCTTTGGGATTCCTGTGCTCGAGGCAATTAAATGCGAGGTTCCGCTTGCCGTTTCAAACACAACAGCTATACCCGAAGTGGCTGGAGATGCTGCTATTTACTTTGACCCTAGCAATACGGAATCTATTGCCAACTCAATGGTTGAGTTGTTTAATAATGAGCCACTAAGGAATAAATTGGTTGAAAGTGCAAAAAGCCAAAGCCAAAAATTTAACTGGGATTTCAGCGCGGCAAAACTATACGAAAGCATTTTAAAATGTATTGAGTAAGCGTTTACATGAAACTCTACCACACTATAGGAGTTATTGAAGCGGGATGCGACGAGGCAGGAAGAGGTTGCCTTGCTGGACCTGTTTTTGCCGCTGCAGTTATACTCCCGGCCAATTTCGAGAACAATTTAATTAACGATTCCAAACAAATCTCAGAAAAACGAAGGCTTGAAGTACGAGAAATAATTCAGAAATCGGCAATGGACTGGGCTGTGGCAAGCGTAACAAACGAAGAGATTGATAAAATAAATATTCTCAACGCATCAATACTTGCAATGCAAAAGGCTGTTGACGGTTTAAAAAGAGTTAGCCCTGAGTTCTTGCTGATTGATGGTAATCGTTTCAAAAAACACAACGGAATACCGCACCTCTGCGTAATTCATGGCGATGCAATCTATCAATCTATAGCAGCAGCATCAATTCTAGCCAAAACTTACCGCGATGAGTTTATGGATAAAATCAACGCTGAATACCCTCAATATAAATGGTGTGAAAATAAAGGCTATCCCACCAAGGCTCATCGTCAGGCAATTGAAAAGTATGGTGTTACTCCTTACCATAGGCTATCCTATAAACTTTTAAATACCGATACTCAACTAAAATTACCAATTGATTTTAAACCATAATTGTGTTAAATTGTCGAATCAACATAAAATAATTACTTAACCTAAATAATTAAATATGAAAAAACGTTTGCTAGTTCTAGTTGTCGGATTTTTCTTTATGTTCGGCACTGTGGCCAAAGCCGATGAGGGTATGTGGCTATTACCTTTGCTAAAGCAGTTGAATATTGATGCAATGCAACAAAAAGGATTCAAACTTACTGCAGAGGATATTTACAACGTAAACAACTCAAGTATTAAAGATGCCATCATTATTTTTGGAAGAGGCTGTACTGGTGAAATAGTATCGGAGCAAGGCCTAATTCTTACTAACCACCACTGTGGATATGGCGCTATTCAACAACATAGCACACCTGAGCACGATTACCTTGCCGATGGTTTTTGGGCAAAAACAATTCAAGAAGAAATTCCAACTCCAGGGTTAACCGCTACTTTCTTAGTTAGAATTGAGGACGTAACAGAAAAAGTAAATGCAGCCCTAAACTCAGAAATGAGTGAAGGAGATAGAAACAAAGCCATTGCTGAGGTTGGTCGCAAAATTGCAAAAGAAGCTACCGATGGAACAGGCTATAGAGGCAGAGTTCAGAGTTTCTTTGGTGGAAACCAATTCTTCCTTTTAGTTTACGAGGAATTTACCGATGTTCGTATGGTAGGAGCTCCTCCTTCATCAATTGGAAAATTTGGAGCCGATACCGACAACTGGATGTGGCCTCGTCATACTGGTGACTTCTCTGTTTTCCGCGTGTATGCAAGTAAGGACAACAAACCTGCAGCGTATTCAACTGAAAATGTTCCCTATAAACCAAAGCATCATCTCCCAGTTTCTATTAAAGGTGTTAAAAAAGGTGATTTTACCATGATTATGGGCTACCCAGGTAGTACACAACGTTACATGACATCAAGTGAGGTTGATGAGAGAATGAAGATTAGCAATGCTAGCAGAATATATGTTAGAGGAATTCGTCAGGAAATTCTTCTTAAAGATATGCAAGCCGACAAAGCTGTTAATATTAAGTATGCATCAAAATATGCAGGCTCTAGCAACTACTGGAAGAACTCAATTGGAATGAACAAAGCCCTTAAACGTTTGAAAGTTTACGATTATAAAAAAGCAAATGAGGACGAGTTCACAAAATGGGTTAACGCAGATCCTGAAAGGGTAAAAAAATATGGAGATGCGCTTAACCTAATTAACGAGGCTGTTACAAGCCGAAAGGAACTTCTTCATGTGTCGCAGTACATTAATGAATCGCTCTTTGGGGGAACAGAGTTAATTGGCATAGCTAGCTCAGGAACTCAACTTTCCGAACCGCTTAAATCGGGCAAAAAAGAAGATATTGACAAATTGGTGTCGATGCTTAAAACTCGATCGGTAAGTTTCTATAAAAACTACAACGCGCCTACCGACCAGAAAGTGGCTAAAGCAATGTTCAGAATTTTTGCAGAAAATGTTCCTTTGCAAAATCAACCGGACATCTTTAACACAATTAGAACTAAATACAAAGGAGATTTCGATAAATTTATTGACGAGATGTACAGCAAATCAATTTTTGTTGACTCATCTAAACTATACGCATTCCTTGCTAAACCAACTCTTAAGGCTTTAGAAAAAGATCCTGCTTACATTGCAGCAAAATCAATAAATGCAAAAGCCGAAGAGATTTTTGCAAAAATGGATCCACTAAATCAGAAATTACAACGCGGACAACGATTATTCATTGCTGGAGTTCTAGAGATGAACCAAGGAAAAGCAATGTATCCTGACGCTAACTTTACAATGCGCCTAACCTATGGCGAAGTGCTAGATTACATTCCAATGGATGCAGTGCACTATGATTACCTAACCACCCTAGACGGTGTTATGGAAAAAGAAGATCCTGATAACTGGGAATTTGTAGTCCCACAAAAACTAAAAGACCTTTACAATGCCAAAGATTACGGTCGTTATGCTGAGAATGGAAAAATGCCATTGGCATTTATTTCCACCAACGACATAACAGGCGGTAACTCTGGAAGTCCCATTATGAATGCCAACGGAGAACTTATTGGATTAGCATTCGATGGTAACTGGGAAGCAATGAGCGGCGACATCGTTTTTGAGAAGAATCTTCAGAGAACTATTAACGTGGATATTCGTTACGTTCTATTTATAATTGACAAATATGCTGGTGCAACTCGTTTAATTGATGAGATGAAAATTGTGGAATAGCAATTATCATTAAAAACATAAAAAGGAGAGCAAATGCTCTCCTTTCTATGTTTACTCAAAAGGCGCTTTTGTCAACACCAATTACACTTTAGTCAAATTTGTGTTTAATTTGTTAAAATTACTCAGGTGTTTATGCGTTCGAACTCTTTTTTTTTGTAATTTTTGCTTTAATTCCAATTTGATTTTTTAATTTGGTACCAAAATACGAATTGTACCCCGTGGAAAAAAAGGAAGTATTAATTAGCCATTACGGACCGCTCTCCTACGAAGAGATTGGTTATTTGCTGAATAAAATGACAGCAATCCTTGACCGCTATGCATTCGGGATAACTGTCAAAAAGAAGGTTTATGCAGCAATGGTAGAGAGTTTGGAGAATATTTATAAACATCAAGATTCAATAGAGGGGAACACTAACTTTCTACCCAAATTTAATCTTCAACTCGACGATAAGTATATCTGTCTATCCGTATCAAACTCCGTTTTAAAAAGTAAGTTGCCTGCTCTAAAAGGCAGACTTGACAAGGTAAACTTGTTGGATAAAAGCGGACTAAAAGAATACTATAAAGAGATCATACTTAGCGGAAATGTATCACAAAAGGGCGGAGCAGGGCTAGGCATTGTTAATATTGCCAAAGTTACCGAAAATAAATTGGATTACTCCTTTGATGAAATAGATGCAGAGCACACCTATTTCACACTAAGAATTAAAGTTTTGCAGAATACCACACAACTGTAAGGTTATGGAATCATTATATATTGAACCCAGCGAATTTACACCTAGAGTTTTCTTTGATCCAGTTAACTCTGTATTCGAGATTTCGGGATTCTCCAGACCTGAGAATGTTGTAGGCTTTTATAAGCCAATACTAAAATGGCTAGAGGATTATAACGATTTAGTTTTAAGCCAGAATACAGAATTCAACAAAAGCAACCTGGTTATAAACCTTAAAATGACATACTTCAACTCTGCCTCGTCTAAGTTTTTGTTGGACATACTGCTTGAGTTTATGAAATTCCACTCAAAAGGAAATAGTATTGAAATTAACTGGTTCTACGACGAGGACGATGATGAAATTTTAGAATCGGGTGAGGAAATTGCCGATATGATAAACTACTCGTTCAACTTTATTCCTATTTCGCCCAATTCGTAAGCAAAGGTTTTAAAATCAATAGATTCTATGAATCCACTAAAAATTGAACAAACCAACGTTTCACCATTCATAAACTTAAACCCAAGTTTAGGAATATATCTTTTAGCCGGGTACTCGCGCCCCGAAAACGTGAGAGACTTTTATTTTCCGATCATCGATTGGTTGGAATCCTTTAAAAAAGAACAACTTGCAATAAAAGATACAGGAAAAACCTTAAGCCCTATTAATTTTGACTTTAAATTTATCTACTTTAACTCTTCATCGGCAAAGTTTCTTTACGACATAGTAATTCTCCTCAATGAGATGCAAAAAGCAGGATTGCCTATAAATATTAATTGGCATTTCGACAAGGATGACGACGAACTGCGCGAAGCCGGCGAGGAACTATCTGATATGGCCCAAGTACCTTTTAAGTTTATTGAAATTAATTCTTGATTAATTCATTAAATACTTGATATTTTGATGGAAGCAGTTAAATTTGCTTCCATTCTTTATTTGAGAAAATATGTCAAAAATCCTTGAGATTAAAGCAACCATAATAGGTTCAAAACCAAATATCTACAGAACAATTCGTTTGAATGGTGATACTAATCTTCAGATTGTTCACGAAATTATGCAAGCCGTTTTTAACTGGGGAAACGTACACATGCATTATTTTAGAGGTAATGCTGGGGAAATTATTAAGAATGAGGAGCAAGCTATACTAGCCAATACGCTTACAGCAAACACCCCTATTGTGTATGTGTATGACTACGGCGATGCTTGGACTATTAACTTGGAGCTAATTAATGCTATTGAAGGCAAAGAGCGTATTAGGCCTATTTGCACTGATGGTAAACGTCAATCGCCTCCTGAGGATTGCGGTGGCATTATTGGATACGATGATGCTTTGGACTTATTAGCCCATCACAATAGCAATGCTCTGCGGAAATATCCACTAATTGCAGAATGGTACGGTGAGGATTACGATCCAGAATTCTTTGATATAAACTCTGCGAACTCTCGTTTAGCCAATATTGTTCTAAGATAATACTATCATGGAGTTTGATGGTTACCGAGGCGACCCATTGGTTTACAAAACTCTAGAGGAACTCAACATTAACTTTGAGTACCATGAACATCCGCCTGCTTATACTGTTGAGGAGGCCTCTAAGTATTGGGCAGGAATAGACTCTACTCACTGTAAAAATCTTTTTTTCAGAAATCACAAAGGCAACAAACACTACCTAGTAATTCTTGAGTATACCCAACAGCTAAATATTCACGAACTCGAAAAGCTGCTTAAACAAGGGAAACTATCCTTTGCCTCGCCCGAAAGGATGATGAAATATTTGGGTTTAACACCAGGCTCAGTATCACCTTTTGGATTAATTCACGACTTATCGAGACATGTTCACCTATTTATTGATAGCAAGTTAAAAACAGCTCACCACCTCAGCTTTCACCCAAACCTTAATACGGCATCGCTTATAGTCCCTAAAGAGGATTTCTTTAGGTATCTGAACTGGAGAGGAAATACGTACGAGTTTATTAACATTTAACTTACTGTTAGCTTTTATTCTGCATTTATAATTCCACATTAACTATTGGCAAATAAAAAATCTCCCCCAGCAACGAGGCCAAGGGAGATTGAGGGTTATAGTTGTAGTTAGGAATTATCCGCACTTAGAGTGACCGCAGTTTTTGCAGTGTAAACATCCTTCCTGGTAAACTAATGATTCAGAACCGCACTCAGTACACTTCTTGCCAGTTTTAGCCTTAGTGCCATCTGGAATATATTTGCGCAAAGCACGCTCAACACCAGCCTTCCAAGTATTAATTGTTTCGCTATCCAAACGTAAAGAAGATACTAGGTTCACAACATCTGGAATTGGCATTCCGTTACGTAGCACTCCAGAGATTAATTTTGCATAGTTCCAGAACTCCTTGTTGAACATATGCGATAACCCACCAATTGTGTTGGTATAGCCATACTTATCAACATACTGGAAATCGTAACGGCTTCCATTCTCATCCTTAATCTTGATAATCTTTCCTCTGGTTACCGCCTTTGGAATTGGAAGAACATCATCTTCTGTTAATCCTGTAAACACCTCGTACGGACGATCCTCAAATAGACCAACAAACGCTACCCAATCCTCATGGTTATTCTTAAAACGAATTACATCGCATTCTAAAACTTGTGGGCGTTTATTGGGAAAATTTCCCTCTCCTGCTTCTGGTTTTTCCTTTTTATTCGAGATAAGAACACCCTCGCGTGAACCTTCGCGGTACACGGTACATCCTTTACATCCACTTTCCCATGCTGTTTGGTAAACCTTAGCAACAACATCCTCGGTAACATTCTCTGGAAGGTTTACGGTTACGCTAATTGAGTGGTCAACCCATTTTTGAATCATACCCTGCATACGAACCTTGCTAACCCAGTCAACATCGTTGGAGGTTGCTCCGTAGTATGGCGATTTCTTCACAAGTTCCTGAACTTGCTCATCGCTGTAAGTCATTACTTCTTCAGGATTATAGCCATTAACCTCTAACCAAACAAGAAATTTGTGATGGAAAACGTTGAACTCTTCCCAGGAATCGCCAACCTTATCGGTAAATGATACCTTAACGTTCTTATCGTTGGGATTAACCTTACGACGACGCTTGTAGTATGGCATAAACACAGGCTCAATGCCCGATGTGGTTTGGGTCATTAAGCTGGTTGTTCCTGTTGGAGCAATGGTTAGTAAAGCAATATTACGGCGTCCATACTTAACCATGTCGTTATAAAGTTCTGGATCCTCATCTTTAATACGGTTGATAAAAGGATTACTCTTCTCGCGTTGAGCATTGTAAATTGGGAAAGCACCACGATCCTTAGCCAAGTTTACCGATGAACGGTAAGCCTCAACAGCAAGTGTTCTATGTGTTTCCACAGCAAAATCGATAGCATTCTCCGAACCATACACTAGGTTTAAAGCGGCAAGCATATCGCCCTCGGCGGTTATACCGATACCGGTACGACGACCCTCTATGGTTTTTCTGCGGATTTTTTGCCATAGGTTACGCTCAACGGCTTTTACCTCCTCATCCTCAGGGTCACTCGAGATTTTATCCTGAATAGCATCTATTTTCTCCAACTCTAGGTCGATAATATCGTCCATAATGCGCTGAGCAGCGTGGGCGTGCTTCTTGAAAAGCTCAAAGTTGAATTTTGCCTCTGGAGTAAAAGGATTCTCCACGTAGCTGTATAGGTTCAATGCAATTAAACGGCAACTATCGTAAGGGCAAAGAGGAATCTCACCGCAAGGATTTGTCGAAACGGTTTTGTAACCCAAATCGGCATAGCAATCGGGAACTGACTCACGGATAATGGTATCCCAGAAAAGCACACCGGGCTCAGCTGATTTCCATGCGTTATGGATAATCTTGTTCCAAATATCCTTAGCATTAACCTCCTGGCGATAACGTGGATTAGCTGAATCAATGGGGTACTGCTGAACGTAAGGACTCTCGTTGATGGCTGCACGCATAAACTCATCGTCGAGTTTTACCGATACGTTAGCACCAGTAATTTTGCCTGCCTCCATTTTTGCATCGATAAACTTCTCGGAATCAGGATGCTTAATTGAAATGCTAAGCATTAGCGCACCACGGCGACCATCCTGAGCAACCTCACGAGTTGAGTTGGAGTAACGCTCCATAAATGGAACAACTCCAGTAGATGTTAGCGCACTGTTAAGCACTGGACTTCCCTTTGGACGAATGTGCGATAGGTCGTGACCAACACCACCACGGCGTTTCATAAGTTGAACCTGCTCCTCATCAACCTTAAGGATTCCACCATAAGAGTCGGCATTACCCGAAGTGCCAATCACAAAGCAGTTCGAAAGCGATGCAATTTGATACTTATTGCCAATACCTGTCATTGGACCACCCTGTGGAACAATATATTTAAAATCGCGAAGCAACTCGTAAATCTCATCCTCGCTCATGGGGTTAGGGTACTTTTTCTCGATACGCGCAAGTTCCTTAGCAATACGGCGGTGCATATCGTCGGGGTCCTGCTCAAAAATTGTCCCAAACGAGTCCTTAATCGCATACTTGCTAACCCACACCTTGGCGGCCATCTCATCGCCTTTGAAGTACTTTACGCTGGCCTCATACGCTTCGTCGAAGGTGTATGTCTTCACTTTTTGTTTTACCTGTTGTTCCATCAGGGTGTTATTTTTGTCCATTGATATATTTTGTTTTTATTTTTTATCGCAAAAAAACCCATTCCAACAGTATGTTGATACTGAGGACATTTTGTAAATTTTTTATTTAGAAAATGTAATTACGAATTTATTAAACTCAATCCACCTAAACCTAGCTAAACTGTTCGTAAATATTAACAATGATTTTATTGTTATTAACAGGCTTATTTATTGACTTTCAGGTTATTGAAAAATGGTTTTGGTTTACAGGAGTTTAACTTAAAAGTCTAAATTATATGGGTGTTGTAGCAATTTTAAAGTGAAGGGGGCAACAAAAAACCCTGCCAATTTTGGCAGGGTTTGAAAAAATATAAATGGGTTTAAATTTTGGTTTTGGAAACAAACTCAAAAGTTGCAGGTGCTCCAGCTGCAATACATTTATATTTGAACTCATAAATGTCAGTTATGCTAGAGGATACTCCATCCGGGGCAAATACCTTAACCCTAACTTTGTAGTAAACATCAACGCCATTTATTTGTGGAACGGCATCTGGAAATTTAATCTGAAGGAAAATATTCATACCCTCCTCTAATCTAGTCCACAGCAATGCAACCTTTTGCTCATTAGTTCCTAACGCATACAATTCGGCATCAATCGATGCAGGTTTCTGATATGCTTTACCTGCAAAATAGAATGGATCTCGTTAACTTAAGCGGAAACTCACATTAGAATAACGATTACCAAACCCATAATAGAACTCCTCATTTTTATATGTAGGCTCTGCAAAAATGGATAGAGTTGGATGATTGAAGATGTAAAGAACCATATCTTCATAATCCTTTGTTACCATAGTATAGTTAACAGTAGGATCAAATACCCAGCCTAAAGAAGAAAATGCAAATGGATCGGTCTTAACAATTATTCCTGAATAAGGAGTCCAAGTTCCATTCGTAAAGCTGTATTTATCAGCAGTAAACGTGGTAGTATTACAATAGTTATAGACAACAACACATGTGTCGCCTTCAATTGCTAAAGGTCTTTTGTTTTTAATATAAGTAGGCAAATAACTTGCAGGCTTAGCTGTTGATGAAAAATAACCGTTTTGCTTAGGTTCTCCACCCATCTCGATATACTCATAAGGACTTACTGTTAGCACATTAGAGGCATTTACCCAATTACCGCTGGTATATTTAAGACACTTGTTGTATGTGAAAACAGGTATATCGGAGTCAAGATTTTTATAATTTACAGAAACGTTATCAATTCTCCAAGTGCTTGATGCAGATGCTGTTGATGTGTAAACAAAGGCGATAGACACATTTGAATTTGGCATGCCAGGCAGGTTAACATTCCCCGAAGATGTCCAAGTGTAAGAGCTAGGAAGCGGATCGCTTGGTTGATAATTATAAGTCAAATTTGTCCATGTAGCAACAGAAGGATCTCCGCTACCGGAATAATCTGTCGAATACTTTAAAACTAAATCATTTCCAGCATATCTATGTGCCGTTGAGAAAGTTATATAGGCAGAAACAGCAGCAGATAAGTCCAGTGATGGTATAATTAGCCAGTCCTCATTCTCATTATTTCCACTTGCATATCCTGAAATTGAAGCATAACCGCTACTTGCAGCCCAAGTTTGAGCACCAGTGACGCTATAAGCAACAAACTTTGATAGGTTGTTAGCTGCAAAATCTTCGCTAAATTCAGTTACAATAACCGGTATATCTGAAATTGAGGGTTCAATACTAGAGGCTTTGTAAGTAACAATTGCAAGTTTTCCTTCCGAAGGGCTAGCGATTGCAGATGAAAGAATAGTTGGCAAGTAATTGTCGGCAGGATATGAAGGCGTAAAAGCGCCTAACAATGCAACTTTACCACCAACGCTTGTGTAGTTAGCATTTGTTAAAGTGTATTTTGATGCCCCAGCAAAAGCACTTAGATAGCCTAAGTTTTCAAGATTGTAGTTAAAGGTGACTTTTGCAGTAGAGTTATAATCTCCGTATTTGTATAGCCCATTTAAAATGGCAGGAACATAATCTATGCTTGTAGCCGAGGGTGTAAGATACTGGTTTGCTTTAACTTTGCCTCCTAGCACGTAAACTGGATCCAATTTTAATGTAGATATCTCATTATTAACAGATGTAATACTTGCATTAATTCTAATTGAATCGGCATGTGTAGGAGCAAAGTTCTTAAGAGAGTCCTGATAAACCTTAACTAAATCCTCTTTTACTTTTATAACATCAGCAATAGGCTTCTGGATTTTATTTCCAATCGAAGTATAGTCTGCTTGCGTTAATGTATAATTATATTCAGCAACATTTGTTTTTTTTGTCAAATCATCCAAGCCATTGAACTCGTCATTAACATCGCACCCTGCTAAAAATCCTGTTAGCAAAAGCGCTATTGAAAAATATATTAATTTTTTCATGGTGTTTATTGTTAGAATTTAATTTTTAATGAAACAGAGTATGTTCTGCCAAATCCGTAGAAAACAGGGGATGTCTTCCAGTCGTGTTTAGCACCCTCATTAGCATCTGTGATGTAAATAGCATCGAAAAGGTTATTTACATTACCTACAAAGGTAGCATCGAACTCACCAACTTTGAAACGGTAACTTGCATTTAAGTCGAACACATAAGCATCAGGTATTTGCCATGGTTGAGCAAATGTTGCAGGATTTAAGTTTGTACTTACTGATGAAATGTTGAAGTTTGCATAATTCCTACCATAGTAGTTACCATCAATACCTAATTTAAAGCCTTTAAGAATTTCATATTTAGCTCCTAAGGCAGCAGTTGTTTGAGCAGAGTTACCAACATGAATGCCACCAATGCCTACTGTTACCCTTGCATGAGTTGCGCTTTGTGGCTCAACCACGTTGCCAGTAGCATCAACAGCCTGTCCAGATCTATTGTATGCATAACCAGATGCATCATCCTGCCAATTCCAGTCACCCAAAGATATCATACCATTAATTTCTAAATCTTTAATTGGTTTTGCAATAAAATCCAATTCAATCCCTTGGTGAAGTGCATTAACTCCCTCCAAGTTAACAATTGCACTTTCAGGATTATTAGCATCAACTGAACGAACCATTGTTTTGTCCTTCCAAAGAGTCCGGTAAATGTTTAAGTTTGCCTGAAGGTAAGTGGATGTATAGCCATATCCAAATTCAATTGAAAAAGCTTTCTCGTTAACGGCTTTGGGGTTTGTAGAATTACTAATAGTTGAGTTTAAAAAACCTCCGCCTGAGAAGAATGGTGCACGAGAAATAGTTCCAATATTAGCAAAAACGTTGTGTTGGTCGTTAATGTTATAGTTTGCACCTCCTTTTACACTATAGCCTAGGAAACTAATCTTGTCAGATTTAGCATCACTCTCATCATAGTAGAATCTATCATAACGCCAATAGGTTGTGTTAGAGCCTGATAATGCAACAAAAGCAGCTAAAGCATCCTTATTGTATTCTGCCTGCATAAATACTCCTTCGTTTAAAACAAATCCATCATAATCTCTATAAACAACATCCCCAACCTGTAATCTTTGGGTTTGCCAGCTATTATCGCTTAACAATGGCCTGAGCGAGGTTGCATCAATAAAAAAGTCACCTCCATAAAGGTCAACAATCTCGTTGGTGTGAACACCTTTGTAGTAGCGCAAATCCAAACCACCATAGAAATCAATATCATCGGTAATTTCAGTGCTGTAAGTGGAAAGTGCACCATACCACATGTGCTCATTAACACTCTTGGACATCACCATTTGTGAGCCATTTAAACTAGCTTTGTTTAAAGCATAAATTGCACCATAGTCAAAGGTTCCGTCCAAAGATCTGAATGTTGGATTTGGAATTCCATTTGAAGCACCGTACCAATTACTCCTATCTGTTGATGTGAACCCCTGTCCACTATACCCATAACCTCTACCAATAGACATGTATAATGCTGTAGACAAACTTGACTTCTCATTTATTGTCCAGAAGTGATTCAAAGAGATTTGAGGTTTGTGATATTCGTTAAAGGCAGATACTTTTCTCTGACCATTCATATCAAACCCATAAGAAGCATTATATCGATATTTGTTGGGCTGTTTTTCCCATTCTGAAATCAGCAGTTTATCCCCAGGGCTAGTAGCACTGCCATTATTCCTCTGGTTATGCCATTGCGGTGCACCAAATGCAGTTAAGGATAACTGGTGAGCATCGTTAATTCTCTTTGAGATGTTAACAAAATAAGTATAAGACTCGAACTCTGTACCCTGTACATAACCATTACCTGAAGTTTTAGCACCTAATAGGGTTATCGCCCAATTGTTTTCGGTCAATCCTGTTGAAACAGCGAATCCAACCTTGGTATAACCATCGCTACCTATACCATAAGAAACGTTGCCACCCTTTTTAGCATCGGTTGAGCGAGTAACAATGTTGATTGAACCACCTAGCGAAGGAGCCGCTACTTTAGAGGCACCTAAACCGCGTTGCACCTGCATTGAACGGGTAACATCAGCTAATCCAGCCCAGTTACTCCAGTAAACTCCGCCCCACTCCATATCGTTCATTGGAACACCATTAATCATAACTGCAATGTTTGGAGATTCGAAACCTCTTAGGTTGATACGAGAATCACCAAATCCTCCGCCTTGTTTTGTTGCATAAACGCCAGGTGTTGATTTAAGTACTTCAGGAAACTCCTGAGTGCTTAATTTTTCCTCAATCTGAATAGGCTCAATTTTTGATAAAGCAACTGGAGTTTTTCTAGAAACAGCAACAGAGGCAAATACCTTTACCTCTTCAATGCCAATCTGCTCTGGATCAAGAGCAATAGCTCCAACATCCACAGTTTCGCCTTCCTTAACAGTTACATCAACCTCTTTGTTGGAATATCCAATAAACTGAACCACAATTGTTTTTTTCCCAGCAGGTACGTTCAATGAAAAATTACCAAAAGCATCCGAAGATGTTCCAATTGTAGTTCCTTTAACAAGTACAGTTGTACCTATTAATTTATCTTTATTACTAGCATCAACCACAACGCCCTTCACAACACCTTGCGAAAAGGCCATGCTGGAAAGTACGGCCAGCATAGTGGTTAACAAAATACTTTTAAAAAGTTTTGTCATAATTTACAGTAGGTTTAGTTAGTTATTGAAAATATAATTGTGTTAAGAGTTTTAATTGCCCAAAAATATAACATAAATTAACGCTGCCGACTGAGTTTATGTTAACCTTAAGCTAAACCGTCGCAAACGTTTGCAATATGCTAAAAGCGAGTACTACTGGCTATTTGATCTAAAATACGGTCAGTAGCTCCCACCCCCGAAAGTACTAACTTTTTCGAATTACTACCCGCTTGAGTACAACTTTGTTCGTCGCTAAGAAGTAAATTTAGAAAATCTAATAACTCGTCGAATGTATTTATAGAAAAAGCGGCTTTAAGCGCGATTAAATCATTGGCTTCTTGGAATTTATGGTAGTTGGGACCAAAGATAATTGGAAGTCCAAAAGTAGCGGCCTCCAGAGTATTGTGAATTCCAACACCAAATCCGCCTCCAATGTAGGCAATATGCCCATACCGATAAATAGAGGATAGCAGTCCAATGGTATCCACAATTAAAACCCTTGCATTTTGAGGATCTACTTTTTGATTATGGGAGTAAAGAACTGTTTCAACTGTCAAGTTCTGGAGAATTGACTGAATATGAGAAGTATCTATTTCGTGCGGAACTATAATCAACTTAGCTTTCTGTGAGTTTTGTTTAAAGTACTCTATAAGCAACTCCTCGTCCTTAGGCCAAGTGCTACCCGCAACTATAACCTTTTCGCCATTGCAGAACTGCTCCACAAATGGGATTGTTTTTGCTTCGGTTGCAACCCTAGCAACCCTATCGAACCGGGTATCGCCTGTAACTAAAACATTGCCAATGCCTATTCTGTTGAGCAAATCCTGCGAGTGCTTGTTCTGCACAAACAGGTACTCAAAATTGAGCAAGAACTGACGGTACCAAGCAC
>JAEXVC010000172.1 GCA_023406715.1 Bacteroidota bacterium
TAGTAGATATGGAAGAACCCATAGGAGTGATAGTTTCTGTAGGTGGCCAGATTCCCAACAACTTAGCAATGCGACTACACCAGGCTGGAGTCAAAATACTAGGCACTTCGCCCGATTCCATTGATAAAGCGGAGGACCGACAGAAGTTTTCGGAGATGTTGGACAGATTGGAAATCGACCAACCCCGCTGGAAACAACTTTCGACCTTCGAGGAGGTGGAGCATTTCGTTGATGAAGTTGGCTATCCGGTACTTATTCGTCCCTCCTATGTACTATCAGGTTCTGCAATGAATGTGGTTTCCAACTCCGATGAACTAAGGGATTACCTAAAACTTGCTGCAAACGTTTCGAAAACGCATCCAGTTGTGGTTAGCGAGTTTATTGAGGGAGCCAAGGAAATTGAGTACGATGCAGTAGCCAACAATGGCGAGGTTATGTTCGACGCAATATCGGAGCACGTGGAGTTTGCCGGAGTTCACTCAGGCGATGCTACGCTTGTTTTCCCACCACAGAAACTCTACTTCGAAACAATCCGCAGGATTAGAAAGATAGCCAAGGAAATTGCCCGCGAACTTAAAATTACAGGGCCATTCAATATGCAACTGCTCGCAAAAAACAACGATATAAAGGTGATTGAGTGCAATCTGAGAGCCAGCCGAAGTTTTCCATTCGTATCGAAAGTGCTCGATTACAACTTTATTGAGACTGCCACAGGTTATATGCTTGGCAGAATGCCAAACTCCCTTCCACCATCGATGTTTGAGATTGACCACGTTGGGATTAAGGCATCGCAGTTCTCGTTCAGCCGATTATCCAAGGCCGACCCAATACTTGGCGTGGAAATGGCCTCCACTGGCGAGGTTGGATGCTTGGGCATCGATTTCGACGATGCAATGATTAAAGCGATGCTCTCCGTGGGCTACAGAATTCCAAGTAAAAGCATTCTGGTATCATCGGGTCCATTAAGGTCGAAAATTGCACTGGTAGAACCATTGCTCTTACTACAACAACAAGATTTTACAATCTACGCAACCAAAGGAACTGCAGTATTTCTCAAAGAAAATGGCATAAATGCCATACCCGTTGCCTGGCCCGATGAGGCAGACTCGCCAAACAGCGTTGAGTTGATTAAAAACCGACAGGTGGAGATGGTGATAAACGTTCCAAAAAACCTTTCGCGCAGGGAACTCGATAACGACTACGCAATTCGTCGCGCAGCGGTCGATTACAACATACCATTAATAACCAATGCAAGACTTGCCGCCGCATTCCTAATTGCCATAAGCAACAAAAAGATAGAAAATCTTGAACTGGTAAGCTGGGGTGAGTATTTTGGGAAATAGAAAATGTATTGTTTTGTCATACTGAGCGCAGCGAAGTATCTCAACACAAAACTGACAATGAGATACCTCACTCCGTTCGGTATGACAATAGATATCACCTAGTAAGTCCTAGTCATCGACTCTGGAATAACAATAATAAAATCGGCCAGACCCTTATTCTCATCATCAAGTTTCGACAGGTCGGTTTGAGTAACCGTGGTTATTGTTGATACCTTCAACTTGGGATTGTACATATTCACATACCAAATAATACCCTCCTTGTTATTTGAATGGTACGAGCCATTATAGTGGATAAACGAAAAACCACTCTTCAGATTTTTCAAAATAAAATGAGCCATTGTAGCATCCTTTATTGCTTGTGCTTTTGGCATATTCAGCGCATTGGCATTTGGCTTACCGGGCATTCCACCCATTTGCAGCATCGCCTTGTAGCCGGGTAATTCAGCATCGAACTCAATTGGTAACGGAGCAATAAATCTTTTTGCCTCATCGGAAAAAGCGTTCAGTGCCTCAAAACCTCCACCCGACACTGCTGAAGCGTACCTACGAGGAACATTGGTAGCCACAAACATCAACCCATTGCTTTTAGCAAACTCCACCAAAGGCTTGTAATCGGTCTTGTAGTTATTCCAAAGCCGAATTTCCTCCTCAAACCTTTTCTGTGGAATCAACCCTGCAAGGTACTCATCTATAATAAGCTGATTATCGACCTCAAACATCTCAGCCCCAAGCACCAAGTTTTTACCTTTTATGGTAAAAAGGTCTTTGGTAACCTCCAGTTCAAGCCAATGAGCAATTGGGTTATCGTGAAATTCTCCAAAAAATGTAATATCGGAACCCTTAATTCCATCAATCATTTTAGAGTACGCCACCTGCTGTCCATCTGCTGTAAATATAAGGTATGCAGGCTTATCCTGTGCAAAAGTTGCCATAGTGTTTAAACAAACGATTAAGCAAAAAATGATTTTTTTCATAATTATTATTTTATATTTGTCGCATTCTGGGATTTTAACCTTTCAAACAAGCTATTGTTCAAAGGTGCTATAAAAATACAACTATTATTAACTCATTGAATAGTAAGATGAATATTACTAGAACATTTGATATTCTTGAAGCTGGACGTGATTTATATGAGAACCGCCCAGTAGTTGCCATTAAAACTAATGGTGCCTGGGAAGAGTATACCATTGATAAATACTCACAAATTGCTCACAACATTAGCTATGGATTAATGGCTTTGGGTCTAAAACCCGGTGATAAGGTGGCTACAATCTCGGGCAATCGTCCGGAATGGAACTTTATTGATATGGGTGCGGCCCAAGCAGGCATGGTGCATGTACCAATTTATCCTACAATTAGCCAGGATGAATACAAACACATTCTCTCACACTCTGAGGTGAAAGTAATATTTGTTGGCGACAAAGGGCTATACCAAAAACTACAGCCATTAACAGAAGGACTTGTTGATTTTAAAGGCATTTACTGCTTTCAAGAAATCAAAGATATTCCAAACTGGAAAGAGGTAACTGAAAAAGGAAAGTCAGTTGCTCACGAGTATGTGGATGAGCTTTTCAGTATTAAAAATTCGATACAACCCGACGATGTTGTTTCGATGATATACACATCTGGAACAACTGGTATATCGAAAGGCGTGATGCTATCACATACCAATTTCCTATCAAACTATAACGCAGTTGCACCACTTTTCAATTTAGTGCCAGGCGATAAAGCAGTTAGTTTCCTTCCATTAAGTCATGTTTTGGAACGAATGGTTAACTATTTCTATCAATCAAAAGGTGTTTCAATTTATTATGCCGATAGCCTAGCTACAATTGGTGATACAATTAAAGAAATAAAACCTCAGGTTTTCATCACAGTACCGAGAATGCTGGAAAAAACCTACGATAAGATTATATCAATTGGGAAAGACTTATCCGGTATAAAAAAACAAATATTCTTTTGGGCGGTAAACTTAGGATATAGATATAATGAGAATGGTAATAGTTGGTTCTATAATCTAAAACTTGATTTTGCCCGAAACCTTGTATTTAGCAAATGGCAAAAAGGATTAGGCGGTGAACTTAAATTTATAATCAGCGGTGGAGCTGCATTACAACCCCGATTAATGCGTATTTTTTGGGCAGCAGGTATTCCAGTTTATGAAGGTTACGGGCTTACTGAAACATCTCCAGTA
This sequence comes from Bacteroidota bacterium, assembly GCA_023406715.1. Lineage (GTDB taxonomy): Bacteria > Bacteroidota > Bacteroidia > Bacteroidales > Tenuifilaceae > SB25. The sequence continues at coordinate 3,538 of JAEXVC010000172.1, forward strand.
ATTGCAGTAAACCATGGTGCACAACCTGGCAA
>JAEXVC010000015.1 GCA_023406715.1 Bacteroidota bacterium
GCCGGTAACTGCCGTGTTTGCGTTGTTGAAATGAAGGGTGCTCGTACACTTCCTGCTTCTTGCGCTATGCCAGTAGCCGAAGGTATGGAGGTTATGACCAATACAATTAAGGTTCGTACTGCTCGCAAGCATATTATAGATTTGCTTCTTTCTGAGCACAACGCTAAGTGTACAACTTGCTACAAGAACGGCAATTGCGAACTTCAAAACTTAGCATCGGAGTATAAGATATCTGAGCCTATGTTTATCGATTTAGTTCCTCATAAGAACTACCAAATGGATGCATACTCTCCTTCAATTATTAAGGATGATAGCAAGTGTATCCGTTGTCAGCGTTGCGTTCGCACCTGCGAGGAACTTCAACACGTTAGCGCGCTGGGTGTTGCCTATAAGGGTGAGAAGATGAAAATATCAACTTTCTTTGAGAATCCAATGTTCGAGGTGGTTTGTACCAACTGCGGTCAGTGTGTAAACCGCTGCCCCACTGGTGCATTAATAGAGCGTAACTATCTCGACGAGGTTTGGGATGCTATTTACAACCCCGATAAACACGTTGTGGTTCAAACAGCTCCTGCAGTTAGGGTTGCCCTTGGTGAGGATTTAGGATTAGCTCCAGGTGAGATTGTTACTGGTAAAATGGTTTCTGCACTTCGTCGCCTCGGATTCGACTCTGTGCTAGATACTGACTTTACTGCTGACCTTACCATTATGGAGGAAGGTTTCGAACTTCTTGGTCGTTTAAAAAAGGCTTTGGTTGACAAGGATTCTAGCGTGAAATTACCTATGGCAACCAGTTGTTCTCCAGGTTGGATTAAATTCATTGAGCATACCTACCCAGAGTATCTTGATAACTTATCAACTTGTAAGTCGCCTCAGCAGATGTTTGGTGCATTAGCAAAAACATACTATGCTCAAAAGCGTAATATCGACCCTGCAAAGGTTGTTTCTGTATCTATTATGCCTTGTACAGCTAAGAAGTTTGAGGCAGATAGACCAGAGATGCGTTCAAGCGGATATAAGGATGTTGACTATGTACTAACAACCCGCGAGTTGGCTATAATGATAAAGCAGGCAGGAATAGAGTTTAATGCTCTTGCTGAGTCGCATTGCGATAGTATTATGGGTGATTCTACTGGTGCTGCTGTTATTTTCGGTGCAACTGGTGGTGTTATGGAAGCTGCATTGCGAACCGCTTACGAGGTTGTTACTGGTCGTGAAGTTCCTTTCGATGGGCTAAATATTACACCTGTTCGTGGTATGGATGGTGTTCGTGAGGCTTCGGTTAAGATTGAGAATACTGTTCCTGAATGGAAATTCCTTGAAGGTGCAGTGTTGAAAACCGTTGTTGCTCACGGGTTAACCAATGCTAAGAAGGTAATGGATGCCGTTAAGTCAGGTAAGGGCGATTGGCATTTTATAGAGATTATGGCTTGCCCTGGTGGATGTATTGGTGGCGGTGGTCAGCCAATCCCAACCAATGCCGAGATTCGTCAGAAACGTGCGGAAGCTATATACCGTGAGGATGCAGGTATGAAGATTCGTAAGTCGCACGAGAACCCCGAGGTAGTTGCAATTTACAAGGAGTTCTTACACGAACCTAATGGACATAAATCGCACGAATTGCTACATACTCACTACAAGGAGCGTCAGCGCTACTAGTTAGTAGTTTTATTCATAAGTTGAGAAAGGGGCATTTTGCCCCTTTTTTATTGGGTACGATAATTTAAATTAAATTTCAGGCCAAGTTGCTCTTAAACATATTTTTGTTTTGCTACAACATTGGCGGATTTTGTAACAAAATTTCAAATTGTTAGTAAGATAACATAAGTAAATTTTAACAAATTTTATACTGTTATATAAATAACAAAAATTAATTTTGCATTCAATTATTTCTCAGATTATTCCATAAAGTAATATACTACGTATGAAGTTAAGAGAACTTGTAGAGTACATAGGCGGAAGTGTTGTATGCTGTGAAGAGTGCTTGGACAGAGAGGTTGAGTTTGCGTTTGCTTCAGATTTAATGAGCGACGTGCTCACAGTTAAAAGTGAGAAGTTACTTCTAATTACTGGCCTTGCCAATATTCAAGCAGTTCGTACAGCCGAAATGTCCGACTTGCAAGCCATTGTGTTTGTTCGCAATAAGCGAGTAAGTGAGGATATGATTAGGTTGGCTCAGGAAAATTGTATAGTTTTGATTGAGTATCCAGGTACCATGTTCAGGGTGTCGGGTTTGCTTTCCAGTTTGGGTGTTAAAGCTGTTTACTAGTAGCAATGCATTTTGAGTTTAAAATACAGGGCGGTGATTTCGTGAGAGCAGGAAACGCTTCGAGTCAGGTTAAGAAGATTTTAAAACAACTTAACGTGGACTCTAGCGTTATCAAGAGGATTGTTGTGGCTCTTTACGAAGGGGAGGTAAATATTGCTGCGCATGCATTTAATGGAGTAATTTATGTTGATATTGATACCGAGAGGATAATAATTAAGTTGGATGATAATGGACCTGGAATTCCTGATATAAGTTTGGCTATGCAGCCGGGCTATTCAACAGCATCGCCGATTGTTAGGGAGATGGGTTTTGGAGCAGGAATGGGTCTTCCAAATATCAAAGATAATTCCGATGAATTTAAGATAACAAGTGAGGTGGGAAAGGGTACGTGTCTTGAAATTCTTGTAAATTTAAAGGTAAATCAGGAAGGAGTTTAGCTGTGGAAAAGGCTAGTTTTCATCACGCACTAAAAATTCGTACCGATGTTTGTATCGGATGTGCTCACTGTATGAGGGCTTGCCCTACTGAGGCATTGCGGGTGAGTGGTGGAAAAGCTAATTTACACAGCAATCGTTGCATAGATTGTGGCGAATGCTACAGGGTTTGCCCTACTGGTGCCATAATTGTTGAGCAGGATGATTTCCAGAACATATTTAACTTTAAACATCGGGTCGCATTAATTCCTTCCGTTTTATTAGGGCAATACCCTGAAGATGTTACACCGGGAATGGTAGTTCATGCTTTACAGAATATTGGATTTACCGAAGTGTTTGAGGTTGAGGATTCTGTTGAATATCTGGTACCTCAAATTAATGACTATATAGTTAAAAATCAGAATAAGAAGCCAATAATATCGTCGTTTTGTCCTGCCATAGTTAGACTTGTTCAGGTTAAGTTCCCTTGGTTAGTAGGGAATATAATGCTTTTACGACCACCGCTTGACTTAACTTCATCATATATCCGCGGAAAATACAAGGAGCAAGGCATTCGTGAGTCGGAGGTTGGTATTTTTTATGTAACACCTTGTGCAGCAAAAATAGCTGCAATAAAAAGCCCTGTTGGTGAAGATAAATCTGAGATTACAGGTGTTATTAATATGGATTTAATTTACAACCGTACATTACACGAGATTAAGAAGAAGGTTGTAAGTAAAGACCAGGATACATTTAATTCCCAGTTAACCCCACGCAGTATAACTTGGGCTTTAACCAATGGCGAGGCTTCGCACATTAATGGCCGTTGTATGGCCATTGATGGGATTCACAATGTTATGGAATTCCTCGATAAGATTGAAAACGATGAAGTTGCAGGTGTCGATTTCTTGGAACTTAGGTCGTGCGATGAAAGCTGTGCAGGAGGAATTCTGGCTGCAAGTAATCGATTCTTAACTGCAGAATTGCTTAGAAAAAGGGCTAAAGCCCTTGCCGAATTTAATCACGGAGAGGTTAATCAATCAAAATTATTACAATACCAGGAGTTTTTAGTAGGAAGGATTGATTTGAGTAGGGTAGAACCCCGCTCAATGGTTAAACTCGACGAGGATATGGCCAAGGCGATGAAAAAGATGGAGCGCGTAAACCGTATAATGTGTTATCTCCCTGGAATTGACTGTGGAGTATGTGGTGCGCCGTCGTGCTTGGCGTTGGCCGAGGATATTGTTCAGGGCGAAGGTGCAATTTCGCACTGTGTTTTCCTTCAGAAAGTGATGGAGCAGACCAAGATGAACCCTGAGCACTCGTTTAAGATTATGAAGAAAATTTGGGGTGATAATCGATTCCTAAAGGATTGCGAAAAGCCTAATCAAAATAAATAGTTTACTTGTATGACAGTTTCAGATATTGTAAAAGCCTTAGATTTAAAGGTGTTTTCAGGAAATGAGTGGTTAAATCAGGAAATAGTTGGGGGCTACACCTCGGATTTGCTGAGCGATGTTATGGGCAATGCCGATGCTGGTATGGTTTGGATTACCTTGCAAACACATATCAACGTAATGGCTATTGCATCGCTTAAGGAGTTGGCTGCAATTATTCTTGTAAAGGGTTTGGAGCCTGAGGCTAATACTTTGCAGCAAAGCAACAATGAAGGTATTCCAATTCTTGGAACCAATTTGCAGGCTTTTGAGATTACTGGTAAGCTTTACCAGTTACTGAATAAGTAATGAACCAATACCGTGCCGATTTGCACATTCACAGTGTCTTATCTCCCTGTGCCGATTTGGAGATGAGTCCTGTAAATATTGTGAATCGTGCAAAGGCGTTGGGGCTAGATATTATCGCAGTTACCGACCACAACTCAACTCTTCATTGCCCGTTAACAGTAGAACTCGCTTCAAGGGTTGGATTTTTTGCTGTTTATGGTGCTGAGGTTACCACCCGCGAGGAGGTTCATTGTGTGTGCTTAGTGGAGGATGAGCCCAAGCGTAAACTTTTACAGCAATTCCTCGAGGATAATATTCAACGAGTCTCCAATAATGTTGATATTTTTGGCTACCAGGTGGTTGTGAATGAGCAGGAGGAGATAGTTCAGGAAATTGATTATTTGCTACACGGAGCACTAAATAAGGGCATCAACGAGGTTGAGGCTTTTGTTCATAGCATTGGTGGAATTTTTATTCCTGCACACGCCGATAGACCCAAATATAGTATTACCAGTCAGCTGGGTTTTGTTCCGCCCGATTTAAACTACGATGCCATTGAATTATCGAAACATACCACAGAGGAAAAGTTTCTTGCATTAAACCCATTCATTACAAAAAAAAGATTTATCAGAAGTTCCGATGCTCATATGATTGATCAAATAGGGCAGATTTCATCCACTCTCAGTATGGGCAAACTAACATTTGAGGATTTAAAAGCATCAATAGTTGCTTTGGGTTAATTTTTTCAAAGAAATATCAGCATAAAAAGTCTTAAATAATGAAGGACCTATCGTTGCATATACTTGATATTGTGCAAAATTCAGTGGTTGCACAGGCAACTAATATTGAAATAAAAATTGAAGTTGATAAAAAAAACGACTATCTTGCTTTAATCGTAAATGATAATGGCAAGGGTATGAGCCCTGAATTCCTTAAGCAAGTTACCGATCCTTTTACCACAACCCGAACAACCCGAAAAGTTGGGCTTGGTATACCTTTGCTTAAGCAAAATGCTGAGCAGGCGGGAGGGTGTATGCTAATAGAGTCTGTTTTAGGACAAGGTACACTCCTTAAAGCCACACTAAATCCAAACAACATTGATTGTTTACCCATGGGCGATATTGCTGGTGTAATTACATTACTAATTTGTTCGTATCCTGACACTAATTTTTTCTTTACCTACATTTATGGTTCCGAGGAGTTCTCTATATCCACAGGTGATATTTTAGAAGCATTGGACGGATTGCCCCTAAATAACCCCAGCGTTTACCCTCTAATAAAGGAGTTAATCTCATCAAATTTAGACGAATTACAAATAAGCGAATTAGGTTGAAAAACATAAAACCAATTGTTAGCGAATTAACAATTAGAGGTAATTTTGCGCTCGAAATGATACATTAAGTTATTCAAACCAACCAAAATACACAAATAGAATTAACTATGACAAAAGTTAAATCGTTGGCTGATCTGAAGAAAATGAAAGAAACCCTTCAATCTAAGATTGATTTAAGAGAAAAGGGAGATGCTTCGGAAAGCCTAGTGCAAATTAAAGTAGCTATGGCTACTTGCGGTATTGCCTCAGGTGCAAAAACCGTAATGGAATTTATGATGGAGGAGCTTGATAAAAGAGGTATTCAAGCGGTTGTTACTCAAACAGGTTGTATGGGATACTGCTATGCAGAACCTACAATTGAGGTAAAACTTCCTGGTAAAGAACCAGTGATTTTTGGGTATGTTGATACAAAGAAGGCCGATGATATCATTGAAAAGTATATCAAAAACGGCGAGTTTGTTGATGGCATTATCCCAACTAACTACGAGACAATTGATAACAAATAATCCATCAGGAGGTAGTTGTAATGGCAAAGTATAAAATGCATTTACTAGTTTGCGGGGGTACTGGTTGTAGAGCTTCCGCTAGCGATGCGATTGTAGAAACGTTAAAATCAGAGTTAATAGCTAATAAACTTGAGAACGATGTTCAGGTTATTATGACTGGTTGCTTTGGTTTCTGCGAAAAAGGACCTATTGTAAAAGTTCTTCCCGATAACACTTTCTACACTCAGGTTAAACCAGAAGATGCTGCTGAAATTGTGAAGGAGCATGTTGTAAAAGGACGTAAAGTTGCCCGTCTGCTTTATACCGATCCTACCAAGAATGAGCATATTTCTGACTCAAAACATATGGGATTCTACCGCAAGCAACTTCGTATTGCTTTACGTAACTGCGGTTTCATAAATCCAGAAAGTATTGATGAGTATATTGCTCGCGACGGTTATCAGGCAATAGGAAAAGCTTTAGCAGAGTTAGATCCACAACAAACTATCGATATTATTAAGAAATCTGGTCTTCGCGGTCGTGGAGGCGGTGGTTTCCCAACAGGTGTAAAATGGGAGATTGCTAGCAAGAACAAAGCCGATCAGAAGTATGTTGTATGTAATGCCGATGAGGGAGACCCAGGTGCATTCATGGACCGTTCAATTCTTGAGGGTGATCCACACTCAGTTATTGAGGCTATGGCCATTTGCGGTTACTGTATTGGTGCTACAAAAGGTTTAGTTTATATCCGTGCTGAGTACCCACTTGCAATTCAACGTTTGAAAGTTGCTATTGGTCAGGCTCGTGAGTACGGTTTACTTGGAAAAGATATTCTTGGCTCAGGTTTCGATTTCGATATTGAACTACGTTACGGTGCTGGTGCTTTCGTTTGCGGTGAGGAAACTTCGTTGATTCACTCAATGGAAGGTTTACGCGGTGAACCAACTGTTAAGCCTCCATTCCCTGCAGAAAGCGGTTATATGGGCAAACCAACTAACGTAAACAACGTTGAAACATTTGCTAACGTTCCTGTAATCATCCTTAAAGGTGCTGATTGGTACTCATCAATTGGTACTGAAAAATCGAAAGGAACAAAAGTATTTGCCCTTGCTGGAAAAATCAATAACGTAGGTTTAATTGAGGTTCCAATGGGTATCACCCTTCGTGAGGTTATCTTCGAAATTGGCGGTGGTATTAAGAATGGTAAGAAATTTAAAGCAGTACAAACTGGTGGCCCATCAGGTGGTTGCTTAACTGAAAAGCACCTTGATACACCAATCGACTTTGATAACCTTATCGCTGCAGGCTCAATGATGGGTTCTGGAGGTATGATTGTTATGGACGAGGACGACTGTATGGTTGCCGTGGCAAAATTCTATCTTGACTTTACTGTTGAGGAAAGTTGCGGAAAATGTTCACCTTGCCGTATTGGTAACAAACGTCTTTTTGAGTTGCTTGAGAAGATTACAAAGGGCGAAGGAACAATGGAGGATTTGGATAGATTGCGTAACCTATCGCACGTTATTAAGGATACAGCTCTTTGCGGTTTAGGTCAAACTTCTCCAAACCCAGTTCTTTCTACATTAGATAACTTCTACCATGAGTATTTGGCTCACGTAAACGATAGAAAGTGTCCTGCTGGCCAGTGTAAGTCGTTAATGCAGTATGTGATTGATGCCGAAGCTTGCGTTGGATGTACAGCATGTGCTCGTAACTGTCCTGTTAATGCAATCAGCGGTGAGCGTAAGAAACCTCATGAAATCGACACTGCAATATGTATCAAGTGCGGTGCATGTATTGAGAAATGTAAATTCAATGCTATTAGCATTCAATAATTAGGGGTGAACAATGGAAACAGTAAAACTTACAATAGATAATAGAGAAATAGAAGTACCTAAGGGGACAACTATTTATAAAGCAGCTAAAAGTTTAGGAATCGACATTCCTGTTCTTTGCTACATGGATTTACACGACCTTAAGGTTGAAAACAAACCTGCTGGCTGTAGAATTTGTGTTGTAGAGGTTGAAGGACGTAGAAATCTTGCTCCAAGTTGCTCTACCGACTGTATGAATGGTATGATTGTAAAAACACACACAACTCGTGTTATCAACGCTCGTCGTACAGTTATGGAGTTAATCCTTTCGGATCACCCAAAGGATTGCTTAATATGTCCAAAGAGCGGTCATTGCGACCTTCAGGATATGGCAGTTCGTTTTGGTATCCGTGAGATTCCAGGCCAAGAATTTGCCGAAATGTCAACCTACAAGAAGGACTTCTCTCCTTCAATTATCCGCGATGTAGATAAGTGTATCATGTGCCGTCGTTGCGAGACTATGTGTAACGATGTTCAAACCGTAGGTGCACTTAGCGCAGTTAACCGTGGATTTATGTCGGTTGTTGCTCCAGCTTTTGAGCAAGATTTAGAAAAATCACCTTGTACTTATTGCGGACAGTGTGTGGCTGTTTGTCCTACTGGCGCTTTAACAGAGGTTGACCATACTGCTAAAGTTATCCGTGCTTTATCAGATCCTACCAAGACAGTTCTTGTACAAACAGCTCCTGCTGTTCGTGCTGCGCTAGGTGAGGAGTTTGGAATGGAGCCAGGTACTTTGGTTACAGGTAAGATGGCTGCCGCTTTACGCCAAATTGGTTTCGACTTTGTGTTTGACACTGATTTTGCTGCTGACCTTACCATTATGGAGGAAGGAACAGAACTACTTGACCGTTTAACCCGTCACTTAAATGGTGATAAGAACGTTAAGTTACCTATTCTTACAAGTTGCTGCCCAGGTTGGGTGAACTTCTTTGAGAATAACTACAACGATATGCTTGATGTACCTTCAACTGCAAAATCTCCACAGCAGATGTTTGGTGCAATTGCCAAATCATACTTTGCAGAGAAATTAGGTAAAAAACGTGAAGAGTTAGTAGTTGTTTCAATAATGCCATGTTTGGCTAAGAAGTACGAGTGCCAACGCGATGAGTTTAAGCACGATAATAACCCAGATGTTGACTACTCAATCTCGACCCGTGAGCTTGCTCATATGATTAAGGCATTCAACATCAATTTTGCTGAAATAGCTGACGAAGATTTCGATCGTCCTTTAGGAGAGTCTACTGGTGCTGCTGTAATTTTCGGTGCAACTGGTGGTGTTATCGAGGCTGCTGTTCGTACTGCGTACGAGGTTCAAACTGGAAAACCACTACCAAAATTAGACTTTACTGAACTTCGAGGTATGGATGGTATTCGTTCTGCTACTATCGATTTCAATGGTCTTCCAATCAATATCGGAATTGCACACGGCTTAGGAAATGCACGCAAACTTCTTGACGATGTACGTGCAGGCAAAGCAAACTACCACGCTATTGAAATCATGGCTTGTCCTGGTGGATGTATTGGTGGTGGTGGTCAGCCTCTACACCATGGCGATTCTTCGATAATTAAAGCTCGTATGGCTGCAATTTATCGTGAAGATGCTGGTAAGACTATCCGTAAGTCGCACGAAAACCCATACATCAAGCAATTGTATGAAGAGTTCTTGGGTAAACCAATGAGCGAGAAGGCACATCATCTGCTTCATACACATTACTTTAAGAAGGGTAATAAAGATATTTACATTTAATTGAGGGAGGATAAACAATGTCACATATAAAAGTTGGGCTTAAGCCAGAGCAGATAAAAGCAATACAGGAGATCTGCAAATCGTTCAACAACGAACCAGGCGAGCTAATTAATGTTCTTCACAAAACACAAGGATACTTTGGTTATCTCCCTGCTGAAGTTCAGGAAGTTATTGCTGCAAATCTTAACATTTCTGTTGCTAAGGTTTATGGCGTAGTAACATTCTACTCTTTCTTCACGATGATTCCAAAAGGTAAGCATCCGATCAGTGTTTGTACTGGTACCGCTTGCTACGTTCGTGGTGCAGAGAAAGTGCTAGACGAGTTCAAAAGAATCCTTGAAATTAAAGTTGGTGAAACAACAGCCGATGGAAAATTCTCTCTAAGTTGCTTGCGTTGCGTAGGTGCTTGTGGATTGGCACCAGTGGTGCTAGTTGGCGAGAAAGTTTACGGTCGTGTTTCTCCTGATGGTGTTAAGGATATCATCAAAGAATATCAAGATTAATTTGATAAAGGGTATAATACCCGATAATCTCGGGTATTAGTTTAGGTTGGTTAAGCGAAAAGGGTGCTGTGAAAACAGCACCCTTTGTTTTTGGTTTATTTATGATTAGAAATTCTCATATTCCGATTCGTCGCTCTTCATTTTTAGGTTTATTCCTTTACTGCTAGTTTTTGTTGGGCTTGGTTTAATAATGTGCTGAGTTGAAATATTCTTTTTTTCGGGAATGATAGGGGTTTTATGTTGTATTGTTTGTTTATGTGTGGTTTTGTGGAATCCAACATTGCTATTCTCACCAACTTTGAAGAAGGAGATTAAATCTTTTAGTTGCTCTGCCTGGCTACTTAACTCCTCAGAACTTGTTGCTAACTCTTCGCTCGATGCGGCATTTTGCTGAGTAACTAGGTTCAACTGTTGAAGGGCAACGTTTATTTGGTCGGTTCCTGAATTTTGTTCATTGCTTGCTGCAGATATTTCCTGCACTAGTTTGGCCGTCTTCTCAATTTCAGGAATAAGGCTACCCATTAACTCCGAAGCACTTTCAGTTACGTGAACGCTTTTTGATGCGAGGTCGACAATTTCGTCAGCAGCCACTTTGCTTCGTTCGGCAAGTTTGCGAACTTCAGCAGCTACCACCGCAAATCCACGACCATGCTCTCCAGCTCTAGCTGCCTCAACCGCAGCATTTAATGCTAAAATATTGGTTTGGAATGCAATATCGTTGATAATGTTGATTTTGTCAGCAATATTTCTTATAGATGTTAAACTTTCTTGGGCTGCAGAACCAACTTTTTGTACTCCTTGAGATACCTTTTCTGATATTTTTTCAGCCTGCTGAGAGTTTTCTGAATTCTGTTGGATATTTGCAGCCATTTCTTCCATTGAACTGCTTACCTCTTCAGCGCTCGAAGCCTGTTCGCTTGCACCCTGCGAGAGTTGCATTGATGCTGAACTAACCTCATTACTTGCGGTGGAGATACTATCGGCACCAAGTTTAATGTTTTCTACAATATCCTTCACCTTTGTAATCATATCGCGTAACGATTGGGCTAGTTGGCCAATTTCATCCTTTTGGTATATATCAACAGATGCTGTTAAGTCTCCTTGCGAAACTTTGGCTGCGAAATCGACACCCTTTTGTATTGCTTTAACTAACGACTGAACTATTGTTCTTAGAACAAGCATAACTAAAATCACAGAAATTAGGGTAGCAATTATAATTGTCCATCTAATCTGACTAAGAATTTTGTTCATTTCATCGGTGTAGAATCCTGCGGTTACAAAAGCATCAATTGGTTCATAATACATATAGTATTGAAGTTTTTGTTTCCCTTTCCAATCGTATGAGATAGTGTTAACTTGTGCTGTTTTATTTTTCAACATTTCCTTAAAGAAATCATCGTTGGCTACGCTCGTTCCAATGCTATTTGGGTGTATAGTAAGTATACCTTCACTGCTAACTACATAAGGATACCCAGTATCAAAATATTTCTTTTTGTTAAAAATGTTTTGAATGTGAACAAGGTTTTTTTCAGGCATTCCGACATGAAGCATACCCTTAACCTCTCCATTAATCCTAATTGGTTCGTAAGCCGTAAGATACCAATTGTCGACAACAAAAGCTCTTCCTGAGTATTGTTGACCTCTATCAATGGCTTGGGCAACAGGGCTATCGGAAGGAATAAATGAGCCAACAGCTCTGCTTCCGTCCGAATTTTTAACATTTGTAGAAATTCGTATATAACCCTGAGGTATTTTTTGGAAAATTGTTGCTGAATTAACATTCATAGCACTTATTGCATCAACAATATTAAAATTTCCATGAATACTTTTACCGCCTATAGTCCATCTTTTTACCGAGACCTTATTGATTGCCCCGGTTATTTGGTTTTTAGCATCGTATTCAACATACTCATTTGTCTCTTTCACCTCACCTTGTCTATATAGGTAATTGTGAGCTAGGCTTAAGGAGAGGTTTACCTTTTCCTTATTGCCCTCTAATTCAACATCAATGATTTCGACCAAATCCGATACTTGTTCTGACATTCTGTTATCAGTTGATTCCTTTACCTGTTGTTGCACCATATTATTTGCAATTACTCCAAAAATTGCAAAGGCAACAACTACGAATCCGCTCATTATCGCATTTAGGCGAATTCCAATTTTTATGTCATTAATCCATTTCATAAGGTTGAATTTTTATAGTTTGAAATACTTATATTTTACCATAGTAATGTTTATTGCTCATTACAGAACGAATGGCCTTTTCGAGGTGCGAAAAAACATCATCCTTGTTAATATAACCCATGGCACCAGCTTCAATCATTGCTTTTAAATTTTCAAACTCGTTATGCATTGATATCGCTATAATTTTCAGGTAGGGGTAGTGTGTTTTTGCTACTTGGTATGTGGCAGCAATACCGTCCATTTCAGGCATTTTTATGTCGACTAACGCAATATCAATGGACGTTTCTTTGGCAAGTTTTATGAATTCAACTCCGTTTTTTGCTTCACCTACAGCAATAAAATCAGGAATTTGCTCCAGATAGAAGCGTATAGCCTTACGGAACTCATCGCTATCGTCAACTATTGCTATTCGGATTGGTACCATAATTCCTTTTTTTCAAAATTACTTCTGAGAAATAAAATGGGTGATAGTCATTCTACTATTTGTTGTTGCATTAAATACCCTTTTTTAATGTATATTTACCTATACTCGGTTAGGTATTTTTACCTAAACATTTTTACTGATGGCAAAGAAACAGAGCAATAAACTAAATAAAGTTGATGGCAATAATACCCTATTGCAAAATCCTTGGAATTTTGTAGAGACTTATCGTGCTTTGTATGAGAATGCAGCGGTTGCAATACTTTTACTTAAAGATGGTGTTTATGTGGATTGCAATAGAATGACCGAGGAGTTACTTGGTATTCCTAAGTTGGAAGTGATTGGTAAGACTCCCTTTTCTTTTTCACCTAAATTCCAATTAGATGGGGTTGAATCGGAGAGGAGGATTGAGCAAATTCTAAATCAAGTATATTCATCTGATTCACCCGTATCGTTTGAATGGTTAAATGTTCGATTTGATAATACATTCTTTATTTCTAGAGTTAACTTAAATAAAATTGACATATCTGGTCAAATCTTCATACTGGTATTTATTTCGGATGTAACACAATATAAAAGAAATATAAACCAACTAGGCTTACACAAAAACTATTTGGAAGAAGTTGTGGCTGAACGAAATCGTGAGCAGATAGAGTTGAACCAGAAATTGTCGCTTACGGTTGAGGAGTTGAATGCCACTAATTCAGAATTGGAGTTTATAAATAAAGAGTTAAGCGACACTGTTAAGAATCTTAATAGAGAGGTTCAAATAAGAAAAGAACTGCATGATTTGCTTCTTTTGAATCAAGAGAAGTTCCGAAGTTTTATTGACCAATCGTCCGATGGTGTTGCAATTGTTGATATTGAGGGACGAATTATTGAGTGGAATAACTCTATGTTCCAGATTACTGGTGTAAGTCATTCTTTAGCAATCAAATCGAGTATTTTTGAATTAAACTTTCAATTATTGCCTGACAGTAAGAAAAGCGACAATAATATTGAAAACATAAAAAAACAAATCTCACAGTATATAACCAACGCACAAAACCAACAGGTTTTAAGAATTGAAGGAGAAATCCAGTTACAGACTAGTGAGAGTAAATTTATATCTAGCGTTTTTTTCCCAATTAAGTTGACCAAGGGCTACCTTATTGGCATACTTACTCGCGATATTACCAAGCAAAAGATTGTTGAAGGTGAGTTGAAGCAACATAAGGAGCACTTAGAGGAGTTGGTAAAGCAAAAATCAAACGAGATTGTAACAATTTCGGGGTTATATCAAAAGATATTTAACCATACCTCCGATGCAATTGCAATTATTTCTGCGGATTATAGATTGGTTGAAGCCAACCCAGCATTGCAGCGGATGCTAGGTGAAACAGATGAGGAATTGTATAGTGGTCATATTTTCGATAGCATTCCAGCAACCTACCATACAATAATTAAAAATTCTGTTGAATTACTTTTTAGTGGGAAATCAATAAACCCATTGGAAATTGAAATATTGAACAAGAATGGAACTAAAATACCCGTGGAGCTTAGCGCAAACATTATTGATTATAATAACAGTGCTGCATTGTTGTCAATTATAAGGGATATTAGCGATAGGCGCGAAATGGAAAAGATGATTTTACTTACTACCATTGAGGCCGAGGAGAGAGAGCGTAGGCGATTGGCTGCTGATTTACACGATGATATTGGTCCATTGCTGGCAAGTTTAAAAATGTACGTTTCGGTATTACAACAAAGACTTTTGAATACTCCAAATTCCGAAGTGCTTGATATTATTCAGAATTTAATAAAAAGTTCCATTGAAAATGTTAGAACAATTTCCAATAATATTAGCCCACACTTAATTGAACGATTTGGACTTATCCCCGCTGTTAAGGCCGAAATAGAAAATATAAAAATGCTTGTGCCTGTTGATTTTAAAACAAACGCATCAAGCTATAAATTCGACAAACAGGTTGAGATTATTATTTATAGGATAATAAAGGAGCTATTCAATAATACACTTAAATATGCCAAAGCCACAAGTGTAAGTCTTAATATTAATTATCACAAGTATAAACTTTACCTAAAATACAGCGATAATGGACTTGGGTTTGATTTAGCAACTACTGTTTTGGATAAAAAATCGGGACATGGATTACCAAATATCGATAATAGGATTAAAAGCATAAATGGAAATTATTCTATTGAAACATCATCTGGAAACGGATTTATCTTTATATTAGATGTACCTGTTAATTTAAGATAGTTTATGGAGCAAGTTCGTGCAATTATAGTAGATGACCATAAAATATTCCGTGAGAGTTTGACTTACGTTTTAGAAAGTCAAGCAAATATTAAAGTTATTGCACAAGCCAATAATGGTCTGGAGCTTTTATCTACTCTAAAACACACTAAACCAGATATTGTCCTTTTAGACATTGAAATGCCTATTATGGATGGTGTTGAGGCTACCCGAGAAGCCATAAAACTTTACCCAGACCTGAAAATCCTTGTCCTGTCGATGCATAAGGATGAAGAATTCTATAGTTCGATGATTGATTTGGGTGTTAAAGGTTTTATACTGAAGGAGTCCGATACCCAGGAGGTTATTAAAGCGGTTGATGAAATTGTAAAGGGTTCCTTATACTTTTCACAGGAGCTACTTCTTGGGCTATTGAAAAAGCGTAAGGATAATGTCTGCCTAGAATTAACCACTAGGGAGCAGGAAGTGCTTGCGCTAATCGCTAAAGGTTTGTCGAATATCGAGATAGGCGAGAAACTTTTTATTAGTGCAAGAACGGTTGAGAAACATAGAGCCGAATTGCTTCTCAAAACTGACTCCAAGAACTCAGTTTCATTGGTGGTTTATGCCATCAAGAATGGTTTGGTAGCCATATAATCTTTCGTTTTACTTCAGCATACTTGCAGAGATAAAATCCAAGTAATTTTGGGCATGCAATCCGTACTTTTCGATAACTTGGTCCGAAACCTTATAGGTACACTGCTCTCCCTCTTTTTTAGAGAATACCACGTGATGCTTAAGCCCTTTTTCGTCAATCATAAGAATTGATGCCAGATTTTCAATTCCTTTTACTGAAAGAGAAGCGTGACATATTGGACAATAGAAATCAATATCTTCACCTGGGCTTATTTGATAAGAAGGGTGCATGGTGTAGGTATAGTCCCCAAGTGATGGGCTAAGGAGAAGCAATCCACCTACATTTTTCCTATTCCTAATATTGAAAATTACATTTTCGCCAACACTCAGATACCCTGAGCACTTTGGACATAAGAAATCGGTTTTCATAGCTTTACCTCCTATGTTGGTTGGTATTATATTATTCGTTTTTTGTGTGTTTTTGTTACCTTTTACTCTAACAAAAAAAAATATTTTTAATGGCTCGCAAGTTTGATTAAACCTTGGTGTCATATTGATGTTTAATTAAGTGTTGTAACAAGTAATTACTAAATGATATGCAAAAAGGATTTTCTTTTTTAATTGCAACGGCTCTTTTTTATATTGGAATATTAAGTGTTTCAGGTCAAGAGAGAATGCAGGGTAGAGGTGGTGCTAATTTCGATATGAGCAACTTCTCAGGAACCATAACAGGTCAAATTGTCGACTCCTTATCGAAGGAAGTGGTAGAATTTGCGAATATCGCTCTTTATCGTCAGCGCGATTCATCGCTGGTTACAGGAACAATGACCGATGCGCAAGGTAATTTTAAGCTTGAAAAGCTAGCACCTGGAAGGTTTTATCTTGAGGTTAAATTTATAGGCTATAAAACGCGAATTCTAAACGGTGTTATGGTTTCACCACGTACTCCTCAAGTGAGCATCGGTTCTATCGGAATACTATCTTCATCTCAGGATATTGAGGCTGTTGTTGTTACAGGTGAAAAACGAATGCTTCAGCATAATTTGGATAAGAAAGTTGTCAATGTTGATAAAGATATAGCCTCTCAGGGAGGCACGGCTTTGGATGTACTGCAAAATGTTCCATCGGTTGATGTTGATACTGATGGGAATGTGAGTTTAAGGGGTAGTTCCAATGTGAATATTCTAATCGATGGTCGCCCATCGAATTTGACCAGTTTGGATGAGTTGCCTGCTCAAATGATACAAAGTGTAGAGGTTATTACTAACCCCTCGGCTCGTTACGATCCCGATGGACTATCAGGTATAATCAATATTGTTCTAAAAAAGAAGAAAGAGGCAGGTTACAATGGCATGGTCAGTTTAATGGCCGGAACAGGAGATAAATATAATGGTTCTGTAAATTTGAATGTACGTCAGAATAAGTTTAACTTCTTTGTTAATTATGATTTTAGAAAGATGAAAATGGATAGTTATTCAAATAGCGATAGAACAACTATTGTTGATAAGAATACTTTACTTGATTCATCTATTTATCTATTTCAAAATCAGGATGGATTCAGAGATGGCTTATTCAACAACTTTAGAGGCGGGGTAGATTATTCTATCAATTCTAAAACAACTCTATCTTTTACTGGTTCATTTAACGTTCGTGGATTTGATAACAATAATTTATCCATATCCAAAGACAGTAATAATTTTAATACGAATAGTTCAATTTCAGAGAGAATTAGCGATAATAGTAATACTGGAGTAGGACAAGAATACGCCCTGAATTTTAAAAGAACCTCAGATACTCCTGGGCAGGAGTGGACTGCCGATATGTTCTTTTCAAGAAATAATGGTGAAAATAAAGGTAATATATTAGAAAGTATTGCTCAGGAACGTTCTTTTACCGATAGTTGGTCTAACACTCTTACAGCCCAAACTGACTATGTAAGACCAATTGGCAATGGAGGACGTTTGGAAACAGGACTTAAAGGGACTATTCGAAAGAGCGATGCCGATTATATTTACGATACATTAAACATACCATTAAACCAGTGGGATTTTGACCCTAAGCGTTCAAATAGATTTGTATATAGCGAACAAATTTATTCTGCATATGGAATTTACTCAAATACTTTTGCCGATAATAAATTTAGTTACCAAATAGGAGTTAGGGTAGAGAATCAAATAACAAGTTCAGACCAACGC
>JAEXVC010000035.1 GCA_023406715.1 Bacteroidota bacterium
GTGCCACCTCTAGGGTCTGGAGTAAGGTATGTGCTCCGGCTAACAGGACTCAAGTTTTCAAAAGCACCTGAAACCACAAGTACCTCCAAGTTTTTCTTATTGACAGTTTGAAGGTTTACGCGCTCCATGAAATCGTAAATATCCTTGAATTTACCGCCATTTTTTCGGGTTTCGATAATATTTGCCACAGCATTCTCGCCCATCCCTTTAATTGCGCCTAAACCAAAGCGGATATCGCCATTGGGCATAACCGAGAATTTGTAATGACTCTCGTTAACATCGGGGCCTAGTACCTGAATGCCCATGCGACGGCATTCGTCCATAAAAATTGTGATTTTCTTTATGTCCGATAGGTTTCGGCTTAGCACAGCAGCCATAAACTGGCTAGGGTAGTGTGCTTTTATATATGCAGTTTGATAAGCAACGTAAGCGTAGCAGGTTGAGTGCGATTTGTTGAAAGCGTATTCCGCAAAGGCCTCCCAGTCTGTCCAAACCTTTTCCACTTTGGCCTTATCGTGTCCGTTCTTTGAACAGCCTTCAACGAACTTCTCCTTAAGTTCGTCCATCACCTTGCGGAGTTTCTTACCCATAGCCTTACGCAGCGCATCTGCTTGTCCTTTGGTAAAGCCAGCTAATTTCTGCGATAGTAACATTACCTGCTCTTGATACACCGTAATACCGTAAGTGTCCTTTAGGTATTCCTCCATATCGGCAATATCGTACTCAATTTTCTCGCGTCCGTGCTTACGATTGATAAAACTTGGGATGTACTCCATTGGACCCGGACGGTAAAGCGCGTTCATGGCGATTAAGTCCTCAAAACGGTTGGGCTCAAGCGCACGCATATGCTTTTTCATACCGGGCGACTCGAACTGGAATATTGCGGTGGTTTCGCCTTTGGAGAACAACTCGAACGTTTTGGGGTCGTTCAGCGGAATTTTATCAATATCAAGGTCTTTTCCAGTGGATTCTTTAACCAGCTGTAGCGCATCCTTTATAATTGAAAGTGTTTTCAACCCAAGGAAGTCCATCTTCAGTAATCCAATATCCTCAACGTGAGAACCTTCATACTGCGTAACAAACAGTGACGTTTCTTTGTTGGTCGATAAAGGAACGTACTCCTCCAAATCGTCGCGACCAATAATAATACCACAGGCGTGAACGCCAGTTTGCCTTACCGTTCCCTCCAACACCTGTGCATACTGTAGGGTTGAGCGGATTAACTCATTTGTTGATTTTCGCTCCTTATCGAGTTCCGGAACTTCCTTAAAGGCATCTTTCAGGGTTGTTCCGGGTTTCTCGGGAACAAGTTTCGCTAACCTATCGGCAGTGGATAATTCCAACTTTTGTACGCGGGCAACATCCTTAATTGATGAGCGAGCTGCCATTGTCCCAAATGTTACAATATGCGCAACACGCTTTGCGCCATACTTATCCACAACGTACTTTAAAACGTCTTCACGGCCATCCTCGTCGAAGTCGATATCGATATCGGGCATCGAAACACGCTCAGGGTTAAGGAAACGCTCAAACAGCAAATCATACTTAACTGGGTCGATATCTGTAATCCTTAAGGAGTATGCAACTGCCGAGCCTGCTGCTGAACCACGTCCTGGACCAACGGAAACGCCCATCTCCCTAGCAGCACGAATAAAGTCCCAAACTATTAGGAAATACCCAGGATAACCCATCCTAGCCACAACCTCGAGTTCGAAATCCAAGCGTTCTTTTACATTGTCGGGAAGTTCCTCACCCCAACGTTGCTTAGCACCTTCGTAGGACAAATATCTTAAGTAGTCGTTATCGTCGGTAAAACCATCGGGCAAAGGGAAGTAAGGCATGATAGGTTTACTGCTTAAGCTGTAGTACTCAACCTTGCTGAAAATCTCCTCGGTGTTGTAAATTGCCTCGGGGAAATCAGGAAAGTTGGCAAGCATCTCAGCCTCACTTTTCAGGTACTCCTGAAAAGTATAGCGCATCCTGTTCTTGTCGTCTAAATCCTTTCCTGTGTTTAAGCAGATTAGCCTATCGTGAGCCTGAGCATCCTCGGCAAGTACAAAGTGCACGTCGTTAGTTGCAATACACTTGATGCCCGTTTTCTTGGATAGTTCAATTATTGCCTTGTTTACTTTTAACTGATTTTCGTAAACATCCTCGTCAATCTTAAAATCGCCCGATTTGTGGAGCATCAACTCAAGGTAGTAATCGTCGCCAAAAATCTCCTTGAATTCCATAGCAATCTGCTCCGCTGCAGCCATATCGCCATTCATAATGGCTTGTGGAATTTCACCACCCAAACATGCACTTGAAACTATTAAACCAGCACTGTGTTTGCATAGCAAATCTTTATCAATCCTAGGTTTGTAATAAAACCCCTCGGTAAAGCCGTAACTTACAAGTTTAACAAGGTTATGGTATCCTTCTTTGTTCTTGGCAAGAAGTATTAGGTGATGATTTCCTCTGTCTTCCTTATCGGTTCTGTCAAAACGAGTCTTTTTAGCAACGTAAACTTCACATCCAATAATTGGTTTGAAAAGTTTAACTTCCTGCTCTGCAATTTTGGCTTTTAGTGCATCTAATTGTGAATCGAAATCCTCAATTTTCTCCTTTTCTGCGTGAAGATTCTCTATATCGCACTTAATCTTTTTAATTTCATCGTTAACCGAACCATTAATCTTGTTAGCGGTATTGATAAACTCCTTTATCCCGAACATATTGCCATGGTCGGTAACGGCAACTCCAGGCATTCCTAACTCCCTAGCCCTATCAATCAAGCCCTTAATGCTCGATGCCCCATCAAGAATGGAGTATTGCGTGTGAACATGTAGATGTACAAATTTTCCCATTGTATAGACTCAAGATATCAGACATCAGATTTTCTGAAACGAAATAGCCGAGGGCTGAATTACAAGTATTTAAAAGTTTGATTTTTTTGAAACTATTACTTGCGAAGTTAGCAAAACCAAAATTTCAAAACGAGCATTGTTGATAACTATTAAAACTTTTGCAATTATTTATATCGAGTTGATTTATATATGTTTATGAAATATTTTTGTGTTAGTTTGTGATTGTAAAGCCATAAAAAAATCCCAACTGTTTAGATGGGATTTTTTATCAAACAAGACTAGCTTACTTTAATTCAAGGATCTTTCTTGACACTTCCTTGTTGTCTACTCGTAATTTAACTATATATGCGCCCGCAGACATTCCCAACTCCACAGCCGAAAAGTAATGCTGCTTTTGCCCCACACTTTCAAATCCATTAGTTACAACGGCAACCAACTTTCCGGTCAAATCGAAAACTGAGATGTTAACATTTGCAGTATTTTCCAGATTATATGCTATTGTAACTCTGCCTTGGTATGGGTTCGGGTATATGTCGATTTTTAAATCGTCATCTTTCAAATCAATATTTGGTGTTGCACTAATTATATTGCTGTTAAATGCAGCCTTTGTGGTTACAGCGGGAGTTCCGTTATAGTTGTATGTGCTTTTAATAAGCACAAGAACAGGGAACCTGTGATTTCCAACATACCAACGGTAAGTAATATCTTCAAAGTTGGTAGTGGTTTCATTAATAATTTGTTTCGACGACTTCACCTCTTTTACTCTAAGTACATTGCTTAACTCTTTGCCATTGGGTAATTTGAGTTTACCTTTTGCATCGCCTTCTACTTTGTAGGTACCAATAAGTTTTCCTGTTTTCTGTCCATTTATAATATAGTCGGCCTCAAAATTTCCCTCAAAATGGCTTCCGTAAGTGAACGGATACTGCATTTTAACAAAAGGTTTTGTATATACTATTTTAGTGCTTCCTGTTGAGGAGAGAAATCCATGCTGTTCCAGCTTATTTGCCGATGTTTCGAATACAAAGAAGTTTCCAAATTCCTCAAGCACAGTATTGCCTTTAATGAATAGATTACAGCACTTAGAGAGGTATGTGTCCAGGATTAAACCCTCAAAAGTGTTGGTTACCTGCAGATTGGTGAAATCCCAAATAACATTTTTGCCAAAGTTTCCTGGCTCAACGTAGTTTGTAAGTACCATGGGATTTCGCTCGTTGGGGATAAAACCGTGAGTTTCGTTGGTAAGTTTGGTTTGTGCTTGCGCAAAAATAGATATTGCCACAAAAGCAAGAAGTAGGAGTTTTTTCATAGCCATTACCTTTAGGATTCGATTACTAACAAATATACAATCCTATCAGAACAAAATCAATTCTGGTTTTGAAAATTTAGAAGGAATAGTTTTTGCACGAGATTTTTATAAGTCCCTATACTTGAGGATAAGTCGTGATGAAACAATAAATATCGCAATGTACACCAAGCATACAGGAACCGATAAAGAAACTGGAATTCCATCGGGGATAGATTGTAATTGCTGAACGCTATTGGGGTCAACGCCTTGTATGTTTGAAAATTCCTCGGTAAGCATACCCATAAAATCGGGCATGGGGGTTAGGTTGGATATCAACTTCATTGGAAAGAAGACATCAATGTTATCGGGGAAAAATATTCTGATAATTGGCTCTATCATTATAAAGTAAAGCAAATATGTGATAATGGCAAGTGCTATATTTCTGAAAACTAGCACCAGCAGCATTGCAAGCGTCATATACGCAAGCGACTGCACACCTATAACCAGAACATACCGAAATCCATGAAAATAACCGTAAAGCCAAGGCTCTCCGGAAGTTAAACCAACAGTAAATCCTGTTAAGGTAACCAATGAAATTACATATACCGATAAACTTACTATCAGAACTAATTTGCCAAGAATTATTTGATTTCGAGTTAGCCCGTCGAGTATTTGACGCCTAAATGTATTGTATTGCAATTCGTTACCAACAAGCACAATAAGCATAATGGCTAGAAGCAGATTAAACCAGCTGGCTATCCAAGCGGTTGTTCCCCATATATAGTTGCTAGCAAAAAGTTTGAAAACCTGAACTCTTTGAATGTTGATATTCAAATTTGCACCTAACGCTATTATGGCAAAAAAGAAAAAAGTATGAAGAAGCAGAATTGCCCAAAACGTTGGGTAGTAAGCCGTCTTTATAAGTTCTATTTTAAGCAAATTCTTCATTTCACTTAGGAATTAGTTTGCTTAACAATGCCTAGAAACAACTCCTCAAGGGTTGGGCGCCTAACCTCAAACCTATTAAGTGTAATTCCATTGTTAGATAGTAATGCGCTGAATTCAGACACATTAACTTGATTGTCGAACGTAAGAACGAATCCTGTAATGTTTTTTTCGAGGATTTTACAGCCCTTAATCTCATTTAGCAAAACATTCAACTCATTTACTTGCTGAGTTTCAACTATCGCCACCTGGTTTATGCTGAGTAACTCGTCAACCTTGCCATGGGCAATATCTTTCCCATTCTTAAGGATTACAACATGCGAGCAAACCTTTTGTATCTCGTCCAGATTATGGCTAGCAATAATTATTGTTTTTCCAAGGTACGATTGGTCTTTAATGAGCTTCCGAACATCGGCAATGCCCTCAGGGTCTAATCCGTTGGTGGGCTCATCGAGCACAAGAACCTCGGGGTTTCCTAGCAAGGTTTGCGCAAGCGCAAGCCTTTGTTTCATTCCTAACGATAGGGTATAACAAGGAGCCTTGCGTCGCTCGTATAAATTTACCTGATGCAAAACATCAGCAATGTTCTCAAGTCCATAGCCACGTGAGAGGGCTGTTATTTGAAGGTTCTTTTCGATAGATAAATACGGGTAGAAATAGGGTACTTCAAGCAATGAACCCAGTTTACTGTTTACCAATTTTCCTTGAGGTTCACCAAACCAACTAAAACTACCCGAACTGGCTGTTTTTATTCCTAAAATTAATGACAGAAAAGTTGTTTTGCCGCTGCCATTAGGGCCCAGAATTCCAACCACTTCGCCTTTCGATATGGTCAAACTCAGTTTATCTAAGGCCTTAATTGAACCAAAGGATTTGCTTAGCGAGTCAACTTTTAGTATAGAAGCCATTACGGTATAGGATATACTTAAAGATTAGTTCCCCATTTCGGACATAAACTTAATACGCATCAAGCGAATCTCTTCCTCTGTGTAATCTCCTTCTCCTAGAGCATTTATTGCATCCTCAATACTCTCGCTTTCGGCCTCATTTTGGAAATAGTCAAAAATCTCATCCTGCTTATCTTCGTCCACAACCTTATCGATATAGTAATCGAGGTTAATTTTTGTTCCAGAGTTTACAATTGCCTCAATCTCGTTGAGGAGCTCGTTCATCTCAAGGTTTTTGGCTTCGGCAATATCATTCAAATCCATTTTACGGTCGATGCTTTGTATTACATAAACCTTCAGTAACGATTTGTTGGCAACCGATTTAACCACCATATCCTGAGGGCGGATAATATCCTTATCCTCAACATACGATTTTATTAAATCGATAAATTCTTGTCCGAAACGTTTAGCTTTACCAGCACCAACACCCGATATATTCTGCAATTCCTCAAGGGTAATAGGGTATTGAATCGACATATCCTCCAACGAGGGGTCTTGGAATATCACAAAAGGAGGAAGGTTTTTCTTTTTAGCAACCTTTTTCCTTAAATCCTTAAGCATATTCAACAACTCATCATCGGCAGAGCCTCCTTTATCCATAGGCATTCCAATGGATTCATCATCCTCACCTTCCTCAAACTCGTTGTCGAGAGAGAACATTATGTCGTAAGGTTTCTTTAGGAATTCTTGACCTTTTGGAGTTATGAATAAAAGACCATAGTTCTCAATATCCTTATCGATGAACTTCATTACCAATGACTGACGAATAACTGAGTTCCAGAAACGTTGGTCCTTCTCGGCTCCTTCTCCGAATGTATCGAGTTTGTTGTGCTTGTAGGATTTAACGGCCGCAGTAACATTCCCCATAAGAATATTAATAACATGGTCGGCCTTAAATTTCTGGTTTATTGCAATAATGGTTTCAAGAACCATTTGCAGTTGCTCCTGTCCTTCAAACTGAGTTTTTGGATGCAAGCAGTTGTCACATGTTCCGCAGTTTTCCTCGGTGTATTCCTCTCCAAAGTAATTCAATAGCGATTTACGTCGACACATAGATGATTCTGCGTACGAAACGGTTTCCAATAGCAGTTGCTTGCCAATTTCCTGTTCCGATACAGGCTTACCCTGCATAAATTTCTCCAACTTCTGAATGTCCTTGTAGCTGTAGTAGGTAATACACTGTCCCTCGCCTCCATCGCGACCAGCTCGGCCAGTTTCTTGGTAATAACCTTCTAAACTCTTAGGTATATCGTAGTGCATAACAAACCTAACATCGGGTTTGTCTATACCCATACCAAATGCAATGGTTGCAACGATAACATCAACCTCCTCCATAAGGAACTTATCCTGATTATCGGAACGGGTCGATGCATCCATACCTGCATGGTATGGTAGGGCTTTAATACCATTAACCTTAAGGATTTCGGCCATTTCCTCAACCTTTTTACGGCTAAGGCAGTAAATAATGCCCGATTTTCCAGTATTATTCTTGATGTACTTTATTATCTCCTTAACAGCATTAACCTTTGGACGTATTTCGTAGTAAAGGTTTGGCCTATTGAATGATGATTTGAACACGATGGAATCCTGCATTCCAAGGTTTTTCTGGATATCACTTTGTACTTTAGGTGTTGCTGTTGCCGTAAGGGCAATTAGCGGAGCATTCCCAATTTCGTTGATAATGGGACGAATGCGACGGTACTCAGGGCGGAAATCATGTCCCCATTCCGATATACAGTGTGCCTCATCAATGGCGTAAAACGATATTTTTATCTGCTTAAGAAACTGTATGTTTTCTTCCTTTGTAAGCGATTCAGGGGCAACGTAAAGCATTTTTGTAACACCATTGGTTACATCCTGTTTCACTTTCTGAATTTGTGCCTTATTGAGTGATGAGTTAAGAAAGTGGGCAACGCCATCCTCCACTACGAAGCTGCGCATTGAGTCAACCTGATTCTTCATCAGGGCAATAAGTGGCGATATTACAATTGCAGTTCCTTCCATTATTAGGGCAGGAAGCTGGTAGCATAAAGATTTACCTCCACCTGTTGGCATAAGCACAAATGTGTCGTTTCCACCCAAAACATTTCGGATAATAGCTTCCTGATTACCCTTAAATGTGGTAAAGCCAAAGTATTTAGACAAATACTCTTTTAATGAAACTTCTGCTGTGTTAATACTCATAAATTCAACTAAACACTTATTTTGGAAAAACCTTTTTAGCTTTTGTTAATACCCTTATGTAATCAGAGTTGAAAAAAAAAGATACTTTTGCTATATAAAAATACTCCAATTTTTAGTAAAAGATACATTTTTAAGGTCTTTTAACAAAAGGGTAGCAAAGTTATAAAAAATTTGGTCTTTATGAACATCGATATTAAAAGTGTTGCCATTCAAACAATCAAAACCGAAGCTGCTGCCATTGAGAAACTTGCAGGATTTATTGACGACGATTTTGAGAAAACCGTTTCGCTTATATATAACGGAAAAGGTAGGGTAATTGTTTCGGGGATTGGCAAAAGTGCCATTATTGCTAGTAAAATAGTGGCAACCTTCAACTCTACTGGTACTCCTGCAATTTTTTTACATGCGGCCGATGCTATACATGGTGACTTGGGAATCATTCAGCCCGATGACGTAATTATTTGCCTTTCAAAAAGCGGAAGCACCCCTGAAATAAAGGTTTTAGTTCCCTTGATAAAAAATCTTGGGAACAAAATTATTGCTATAGTTTCCAGTACTAATTCATACCTTGCTCAAAAAGCCGATTACGTATTGAAGGCCACTGTTGACAAGGAGGCTTGCCCTAATAACCTTGCACCAACATCGAGTACAACTGCGCAGCTGGTTATTGGAGATGCGTTGGCTGTTTGCTTGTTAAAACTGAGAGGGTTCACACCCGAGGATTTTGCCCGTTTTCACCCGGGTGGGGCATTGGGCAAGAAACTCTATATGCGTGTAGCGGATATTTACTCTTCGGATAATATTCCAAAAGTTAAACCTAGCGATGAGTTGCGTCCAATAATCCTTGAGATATCATCTAAAAGACTTGGTGCTGCTGCAGTTGTAGATGATGAAGGGAAGGTTATGGGTATAATAACTGATGGCGACTTGCGCCGTATGTTGCAGAAAACGCAATCGTTCGATAGTATAACGGCTAAGGATATTATGTCGGTTAATCCTAAGACTATAGAGAAAGACGAACTTGCCATTCATGCTTTCAACTTAATGGAGCAGTACAAAATAACTCAACTACTTGTTTTGAACAAAGGTAAGTACGATGGAGTTATTCATATTCACGATATTTTAAGAGAAGGTATTGTTTAATTTTTTTGGTTTGATAAAAAGAATATTACATATATATTTTGCGTTTTTTGCACTGCTAATTTTTACTACTTCAGCAGTTGGGCAAATCACAAAAATCCGCGGAAAAGTTATCGATGCAAGCACTAAGGAGCCGGTACCCTATGTTAATGTGTCATTCAAAGGAACTGGGGTTGGGACAATAACATCTGAAATTGGTGAGTTTTTTATAGAGACTAGAACAGCAAAGGATTCTTTGTCAGTATCGTTTGTTGGTTACACTCCTCAGCAAGTAAAGATTAGAAAAGGTGTCTACCAGGAGGTTAAAATTGAATTGGAGCCAGAATCAATTGAGTTGGCAGGTGTGGTTGTAAAGCCAGGCGAGAGCCAGTCGACCCGTATAATTAGAAATATCATTAAAAACAAGGACAAGAATAACCCTAATAATCTTAGTTACTACTGCAAAAGTTATAATAAAGTTCAAGTGGATTTAAATAACATTGATGATGATATAAAGAGTCGTAAAATATTCAATCAATTCAAGTTTATTTGGAATTATGTAGATACAAATGCCATAACAGGTAAAACCTACTTGCCAATATTTATAACAGAATCACTGTCGGACTACTACTATCAGGCAAACCCAAAAATTGAAAAGGAAATTATTAAGGCCACCAAAATTTCAGGTGTGAATAATGAGAGCGTTGCGCAATTTACCGGTAAGGTTTACCAGAATATCAATATATACGACAACTATATCAACATATTCGACCAGGGCCTCATAAGTCCTATTGCAAACGCAGGAATGCTCTACTACAGATACATGTTGGTGGATAGCATGTTTGTGGGAAATAGGTGGTGTTACCAAATAACCTTTAAACCCAAGCGCAAAATGGAGCCAACATTTAATGGCGATTTTTGGGTAAATGATTCTACTTGGGCTATAGTTAAAGCCCAAATTAGGCTATCGGAGATGGTTAACCTAAACTTTGTGAACGATTTAGTTGCCTCTGCCGAGTTTACTCCTTTAAATGATACCCTTTGGTTCCCAAAAAATATGTCACTGTTTGTGGATTTTAACCTAACCGATAGGACTACCGGTTTTTTTGGGCACAAAACAACTAGCTACGACAGCGTTGTTCTGAATCCAGAAATGCCCAAAGAGGTTGTTGAATTGCCCATTAATGTTCAGGTTAAGGAAGGAGCCTTGAATCAAGAGGCCACATACTGGGAACAGTCTAGGCCATTCGAATTGACTGAAAAGGAGCAGGGTATATACACCATGGTGGACTCGGTTCAACAGGTGCCTATGTACAAAACTTTTATTGACATTATCAATATGTTCGTGAATTACTACTATGTAATTGGATATATTGAGGTTGGCCCCTACTACAAAACCTACAGTTTTAACGAGATTGAGGGTAATCGCTTCCGAGTGTCCGGACGAACTAGCAATAAGTTTAGCAAAAAGTGGATGATATCTGCATTTGCAGCCTATGGCGACAAGGACGAAAGGTTTAAGTGGGGATTGGGCAGCTTGTATATGCTCAATAAAAACCCGCGTGAGGCAATTAATGTGGAGTACAAAAAGGATGTTGAACAGTTAGGCCAAAGTCCCTATGCGCTAACGGAGGATAATATTATGACATCCTTCCTGAGGCGAAACCCAAACTACAAGTTAACTTTGGTTCGGGAATTTTCCTCGTATTATCAGAAGGAGTGGTTTACCGGGTTATCAAACACATTAACTGTAAATCATAAAATTATTTATCCAACGCAGTATATTCCATTTGTAACAGTAAACAATAACGACTCGTTAAGCAGCATTACTACTGCTTCTGTAACATTAAATACCCGATGGATAAAAAACGAGGGTTTTGTTGCTGGGGAGTTCGAAAGGGTGAGTCTAGGTAGTAATTGGCCCGAAATTAATCTCAATATAACAAAAGGATTTAAGGGTGTTTTTGGTGGCAATGTTGACTACTGGAAGGTGCACTTAAACTACTACCACAAGTTCAATATTAATCCTTTTGGGTACGCAAGGTTAATTGTTGATGCGGGCAAACTTTTCGGCGAAATACCTTATCCACTCCTACAATTGCACGAAGGAAACGAAACCTATGCTTTTGATAGGTATGCTTTCAATATGATGAATTACTACGAGTTTGCATCAGACCAATATGCTAGTTTGTACTACGAGCATCACTTTCAGGGTTTTTTCCTAAATAGGTTTCCGCTTATTCGTCGTTTAAAGTGGCGCGAGGTGGTTTCTGGGAAATTCTTAATAGGAACAATAAGCGACAAGAACCGTCAAATACTTCAATTCCCCGAAGGCTTAGGCGATGTTTCCAAACCTTATATGGAGTTTAGCGCTGGTGTGGAAAATATTTTCAAGGTCATAAGGGTTGATGCTTTATGGCGTACAACCCACTTGGATAACCCTAATATTGAAACATTTGGCATAAGGGTTGGTTTGCAAATAATTTTCTAAACAAATATTGCGTACTTTTGCAAGTATTAATTGATATAAAACTATGCGGTTATACACTGAGAGTTTGATTAAGCGTTACAAAACCCGTACGGTAGTAAAAGGCGCTAGCGTTGAGGTAAAGCAGGGCGAGATTGTTGGTTTACTTGGTCCTAATGGTGCAGGGAAAACAACTACATTTTACATGATGGTTGGGCTTGTTAAACCTAATGGTGGTAAAATATTTTTGGATGATATTGAAATTACCGATGAACCTGTTTATCGCCGTGCCCAGCGTGGTATTGGATATTTAGCACAGGAGGCATCTGTTTTTCGTCAACTAAGCGTTGAGGACAATATAAGGGCGGTACTGGAAATGACAACATTTTCAAAAGAATATCAAGCGGAAAAAACAGAATCATTACTAAACGAGTTTGGCTTACAGAAAATTCGTAAAAGTTTAGGAATTCAACTCTCGGGTGGGGAGCGTCGCAGAACCGAAATTGCCCGGGCATTAGCCTTAGATCCCAAATTTATTCTTCTGGATGAGCCTTTTGCTGGTGTTGACCCAATTGCTGTGGAGGATATTCAAACCATTGTGGCTCATTTAAAGGACAGAAATATTGGCATCCTAATCACCGACCATAATGTTCACGAAACATTAACCATTACCGATAGAGCTTATCTTCTTTACGATGGCGATATTCTTAAATCGGGCACAGCTCAGGAATTAGCTGATGACGAGCAGGTTCGCAAATTGTACTTGGGTCAAAACTTTGAGTTGAGAAAATAATTTGATATTTTTTTGTTGAGGTGATTGCAAATTTAAAAAATCCAATTTATCTTTGCACCTCGATTTTGCGGATGTGGCGTAATTGGTAGCCGCGCCAGACTTAGGATCTGGTGTCGTGAGACGTGGGGGTTCGAGTCCCTTCATCCGCACAAAACCCGGTAAAAACCGGGTTTTTGTTTTTTATCGCTTAAACTTCTACATTTCTTTCTAGTCTATTGTCTGATGTCTGAATTCTAGTGTCTGTATTGATATGACTAAAAAAATACTGGCTATTGCCAAGGCTATTCAACCAAGTATTAGTTTGTTTTTTTCTCGTCTATACAAGTGCGTGAAAGAAGCTATGCCAAAAGCGCTTAAAACCGCCATTTGGATTTTAAAAATCACCCTCCCAGTTTCTTTGGCTGTTAGTATTCTGAACTATTATGGATTGATTCAACTAGTTACACAGCACCTAACACCTGCATTCAACCTGATTGGACTTAGAGGCGAAGCCGCATTACCCTTTGTTACTGGAATACTGCTTAATATCTACTCTGTAATAGCTGTACTATCGCAGTTGAGCCTCGATTTAAGGGAAATAACCATCATTGCGGTGATGAGCTTAATTGCTCACAACTTAATTATTGAAACAACAATACAAAGCAAAACGGGCTCAAAGGCCTGGCACATGGTTGCATTGAGGATAGGCGCGGCTTTTGGTGCAGCAGCTATTCTAAATCTAGTGTTGCCCGATATGAGCCAGAAAATATCACTATTATCAAATACACATACTGCATCAAGCCTATCGGAACTGCTTCATGGATGGGTATTTTCATCGTTTAGGTTGATTTTGAAAATCATAATCCTCGTATCACTTTTAATGATACTTCAGAAAATCCTACAGGAGTTTAAACTCATCGAATTACTTACAAAACCTCTTAGCCCAATGCTTAAGTTTATGGGATTGCCTGAGTCAACTACGTTTCTTTGGATTGTAGCAAACTCTTTGGGTTTAGCTTATGGCTCCGCGGTTATGATGGAGGAGGTGAAAGAGGGTAGAATTACTAAGAAAGATGCCGATTTGCTAAACTACCATGTTGCAATATCGCACTCGAACCTTGAGGATTTGCTGCTCTTTGCAGCAATAGGTGTATCCATTTTTTGGATGCTCATACCTAGGATAATCATTGCTATTGCAGTTGTTTGGGGACGCAAATTCTTCGTGAACCGAAGCTAGAGGTTTCACTATTTATCAATTGATATTAACAACATACTTCTCAAAATTTTCAAATTAGTAACTTTATCGCATAAAAATTTATTGCGATGGTTCAATACTTAGAGTTGCTAGACCATATACTGAAAAATGGGGTTGAAAAGACTGATAGAACAGGAACAGGTACTATCAGTGTTTTTGGGCATCAAATGCGTTTCGACCTTGAGAAGGGTTTTCCTTTGCTTACCACCAAAAAACTTCACCTTAAATCTATACTATACGAGTTACTTTGGTTTTTAAATGGAGAAACCAACGTAAAGTCGCTTAACGCCAATGGCGTTACAATTTGGGACGAATGGGCAAAACCCGATGGTGAACTTGGTCCAATTTATGGTTACCAGTGGCGCTCGTGGCCTGCTGCCGACGGCAGACATATCGACCAGATTACGCAGGTTGTAAACTCATTAACACAATCGCCCGATTCGCGCAGGCATTTGGTTTGTGCATGGAACGTTGGCGATATAGATAGAATGGCGCTGCCTCCTTGCCATGTGCTTTTTCAGTTCTATGTTGCCAACGGCAAGTTGTCGTGCCAGTTATACCAACGCAGTGCCGATGTATTCTTGGGCGTTCCATTCAACATTGCATCGTACGCTTTACTTACAATGATGATGGCGCAGGTTTGCGGACTTAAACCAGGTGAGTTTATTCACACTTTAGGCGATACGCACATCTACCTAAACCATATTGAACAGGTTAAACTTCAGTTAACACGAGAGCCTAGGACGCTTCCCAAAATGGCTATCAATCCAGATGTTAAATCGATATTTGACTTTAAATTTGAGGATTTTAAACTTGAAGGCTACGATCCGCATCCGCATATTAAGGGAGCTATTGCGGTGTAATTTGGTTGTTTATTGTTGTCATTTCGAACGAAGAGAAAAATCTCGCCTTAAACCTAAAATAGATGCTTCGCTTCGCTCAGCATGACAAGAAATCTAAGAAAAGTACAAAATGGTATCAATTATAGTTGCTGTTGCTGAGAATTGGGTGATTGGTGGAAACAACCAGTTACTTTGGCATATATCCGAAGATTTAAAACGCTTTAAAGCGCTTACATCGGGTCATAGCATAATTATGGGACGAAAAACCTTCGAGAGTATTGGCAGGCCGCTTCCAAATAGACGAAATATTGTAATTTCACGTAATCCAGATTTAAAAATTGAAGGTTGCGTTATTGTAAACTCACTTAACGAGGCTTTGGAAATAACAAAGGATGAAAATGAGGTTTTTGTAGTTGGAGGAGGTGAACTGTACCGTCAAGCCTTACCATTGGCAAATAAGTTGTACCTCACAAAAGTTCACAAGAATTTTGAAGGCGATACCACTTTCCCTACTATCAATTTCAACGAATGGAATTTGGTTCTTGAGCAAAAAGGAAACCCAACCGCTGATGGGTTGGGCTATACTTTTTTGGATTATGTTCGTAAGTAGTTTAAGCTGCTCTTAATCGTTTAAGGTTCGATTTTTCCAACTTCTCGTGAGCATACTCCGATGTTACCATCATCTCCTTATGCTCGCCTGTTGGGAGTTCAAACATGGCGTCAATCATAATTGCTTCGCAAATTGAACGCAAGCCACGTGCACCTAGTTTAAATTCCACGGCCTTATCTACAATGTAATCTAAAACATCATCATCAAACTTAAGATGAATGCCATCATAATCAAACAACTTGACATACTGCTTAATTATGGCATTCTTTGGTTCTGTAAGAATATCGCGCAAAGCGTGTTTGTCCAAAGGATTTAAGTAGGTGATTACAGGTAAACGGCCTATAATCTCTGGGATTAATCCGAAAGCACGCATGTCCTGTGGCGAAATGTACTGCAAAAGGTTATCCTTGTCAATCACCTCACGAGTTTTGCTAGCACCGTAGCCAACAATTGTTGTGTTTAATCGCTGTGCGATTTTCTTTTGAATACCCTCAAATGCTCCTCCGCAGATAAAAAGAATATTCTTGGTATCAACGGCAATCATTTTCTGCTCTGGATGTTTACGTCCGCCTTGTGGTGGTACATTCACAACAGAGCCCTCAAGCAGTTTCAGCATTGCTTGCTGAACACCTTCGCCAGAAACATCACGGGTAATAGATGGATTATCTCCTTTGCGGGCAATTTTGTCAATCTCATCGATAAACACAATGCCTTTCTCCGCGGCTTCCACATTGTAGTCGGCCGCCTGAAGCAATCTAGTTAAAATGCTCTCCACATCCTCGCCAACATAGCCAGCTTCGGTAAGCACAGTTGCATCGACAATTGTGAATGGAACGTGAAGCATACGTGCAATAGTGCGAGCCAATAGGGTCTTTCCGGTTCCTGTTTCCCCAACCAAAAGTATGTTCGATTTTTCAATCTCCACATCGTCGCCCTTATCGGTTTGTAAAAGTCTTTTGTAGTGGTTGTATACAGCCACCGATAAGTATTTTTTTGCCTCGTCCTGACCAATAACGTACTGGTCGAGAAACTTTTTAATCTCAATGGGTTTAAGGAGTTTGCTCTGCTGAAGTTTAAAATCGCCCTTCTTCTTGAGTTCCTCCTTAACAATCAGGTTGGCCTGCTCAGCGCATAAATCGCAGATAAAACCATCCATCCCTGAAATAAGGAGTTTAACCTCTTTCCTGTCGCGTCCGCAGAACGAACATTTATCGGTGTTTTTCATCTTTATAGATACTTAATATACCGCTACAAAGTTAATATAAATTATCGGGGTTTAAGAATTAATCCGAAAACTCAATTTAGTCAACGTTTTATCATCAGTATTGTTTAAAAGAAAAGCGCCCTAAGGCGCTTTTCTTTATGGTTGGTTTTCTAATCCTTCTTTGTTCTTTGTAAAATCTCATCTATCATGCCGTACTCAAGGGCTTCCTGTGCAGTCATCCAGTAATCGCGGTCAGAATCCTTGCGGATGCGCTCAATTGGATTACCAGAGTGTTTAGCCACAATGTCGTACAACTCATCGCGTAACTTTAGTATTTCGCGGGTTGTAATTTCGATATCCGATGCTTGTCCCTCGGCGCCACCCATTGGCTGGTGAATCATTACGCGTGAGTGAGGCAATGCTGTACGTTTGCCTTTTTCGCCAGCAGTTAAAAGGACTGCAGCCATTGATGCAGCCATACCAGTGCATATTGTTGCAACATCGGAGCTGATGTACTGCATAGTGTCGTAAATTCCCAAGCCTGCATAAACTGAACCGCCAGGAGAGTTCAAGTAAATTTGGATATCCTTTGATGGGTCAGTCGATTCAAGGAAAAGCAATTGTGCTTGAATAATATTGGCCACATCGTCGTTAATTGGTACACCAAGGAAAATTATTCTATCCATCATAAGGCGGGAGAACACGTCCATAGTAGCAATGTTTAACTGACGCTCCTCAATAATTGTTGGTGAAATGTAGCTGCTGTGTACCGACTTAAATTGGTGCATCGATAAACTGCTGATACCGCGATGCTTTAGGGCGTATTTTTCAAATTCTGTCATAGCTATATGTTTTAATTATTTATTCTGTTTTTTGATAACGCAATATAGCAAGTAATTGTTGATTTTGTAGATTTTATATTCAGATTGTTGGGTCAAACCAAAATCTAATTTATGTAATTTGCACCAATTAAACAAGTTGAAAGGACAAACAAAAACCGGCAAAATTTCTTCTGCCGGTTCGTTTTATTCTCTTTTTTACTATTAATTCTGAAGTTTGTTGAATTCGTCAACGGTAACCTCTTTTGTGTCGAGGGTAACATTTTCCTTGAACCAATCAACAACCTTTTTATCAAGCAAACGCTCGTGAATTTTCTTAACTTCCTCTCTGTTCTTTAGGATATCGTTAGCATAGCGAGCAATGTACTCCTCAGGTAGGAATGTCATACCGTAAGAAGCGAACTGGCTACGAGCGTAACCCATTGCAAACTCGCGCATCTCCTCCTCGGTTACAGCAAATTTTTGCTCTTCAGCAACTTTGTTGCTAACCAACTGCCATTTCAAATCTTTCTCGAACAATGGGAACTCAGACTCAATTTGCTCGCGGGTAAATTTACCCTCGTTAATTGCAACTAACCAACGAATTAGGAATTCCTTTGGAAGTTCAATTTTTAGCTTATCAAGCATTTTATCCTTAATGTCGATAGCAAAACGAGCATCACCTTCAAGTTTTAGGTTGCGCTCAATTTCCTCGTCAATTTTCTTGTTGAACTCCTCTTCCGATGATACAACTCCCTCGCCATAAACCTTGTCGAAAAACTCCTGGTTTAACTCAGCAGCAACAAATGCCATTGTTTCGGTAATAGTTAGCTGGAAAAGAGGTTGAACTCCTTCTAGTTCCTCTTTTTTGATATGAAGTAATGCTGCTCTATCGGCTTGATTTGGGAATGCCTTGAAAGTGTCAATAACAACAACATCGCCAACCTTAACGCCAACAAGTTTCTTGCGCTCAGCCTCATCGGCAACTAGAGCTACAGAAATTGAAGCACCCTCAACTGTAACACCATTCTCGCGAGGCGACTCATCCTCGTTTAGCTCAGAAAGGGTAGCTTTAACAAGACCTTTATCGTCGGTTTTCTTAACTGGCTCGTATTTTCCGTGACGGTGACGGTGGCTGTCAGCGAAGTTCTTTCTAATTTCGTCGTTAGCAAGGATTGTATAGTAAGGGAATTTATCCTTTTTGCCGAATTTCAAATCGAACTCAGGTGCAATGCCTAAATCCCAAGCCAACTCGAAGTTTTCTTCGGTATCCCAGTTGATTTTAGATTGATTCTCACTTGGAAGAGGCTCGCCAAGTGTTCTGATTTTATTCTCCTGAATAAAATCGAAAAGTTTATCGCTAGCCATTCTGGAAACTTCCTCAACCAAAATATACTTGTAGTACATTTTGTGGATTAATGACTCAGGAGCCATACCCGGACGGAATCCTTTGATAACAGCTTTTTTGCGTTGCTCTTTTAGGGCTTTACTAACCTTATCGGCGTAATCGGCCTTCTCAATACTAACGCGCACTGTGGTGTTTAGTGCATCGATATCCTCTCTTACTATATTCATTGTTGATATATTTAATTGCTTTAATACTAGGATTTTTGCTCAAAATGCAAAGTGGAAATTTTGAGGGTGCAAATGTAGGAAAATGCACTTTAACAAACAAATAGAATCTTTAAATAGTTGACGTTTAATGGTTGATAGTTGGCTGGCGCAGGGTTAAATCTTGTTAAAAATAGAGTACCCGACAACACTTCTTACAGAAACCTCTTTTCGCCTGATTTGTAATACAGCACATCAACTTTTTCGGCAGTAACAAGGCAGCCATATCGCATAGTTTCAAGCATTGGCTTGATAGAGTTGAAAAAGGACAATACTTTTGATTCCTCATCAACAATCTCTAGCACTACAGGCACTTTCTCCGATACTTCCCAAAATTTATAGGAATGAATAACTGAACTGGCTCCGTAACCAATAATCCCCTTAAGTACAGTTGCACCAGCCAATCCGAATTCCCGAGCTTGGTAAACCAACTGCTCGCTTAGGAGTGAATTGTCAATTTTGTCAGTAGAGCTAATATAGATTCTTAACCTAAGTGCTTTTGAGTTATTTTTCATGGCTAGAAGATTTGAGTTGTAATAAATCTACCTACAAATACTGCTACTAATCCTAGAAAGAAACTAAGTGAAATATATAGCGATACTGATAGAAACTCACGTCCCTGAAGCAAAATAAATGCATCGTTGCTAAGCGACGAGAACGTTGTAAAACCTCCACATAATCCAACGGTAAGGAATAAACGCCACTCAGGTGTAAGAATGTTGCTCCGCTCCGAAAGTCCAAAAATCAAACCTATTACAAAACTTCCAATGATGTTAACTGTAAATGTCCCCCATGGAAACTGCGATGCAGTTTGTACCTGAAACCATCGGGTAACCAAAAACCGCAGCACAGAGCCAATAAAACCGCCCAAACCAACTATCAGAATTGAACGAAGCATAAAAAAATTAATCCAGATACAAATCTATAAATTACAGGCATCAACCACTAATAATCTTCACTACTGAGCTTGACAGCGTATTTTTGAAAAACGAGAATCGTCGAATTTATATCCTTTTCTTAATGTGGTAAATGATTCTTCTTGCAACTTCATTTTACCCATTTTCTCAACCTTGTAGAGCTTCCAAAGTGGTGCGTTTTCATTCTCGATATGTCCGCCAACCTGATAAGCAAGCAAAACCATACTGCCTGTATCTTTGTGAGTCCCTAGAATATAAGGCTCAACAATTCTAATTTGTGCGTCGTACATAAACTCTATTAGAAGTCGCTCTCTAATTGCTTCGCAAATTTTTGTTTCCATAGTTTTTTCGTATTGCGGCAAAGGTACTCCTTTTTTGCGAGAATTTTTTACTTGAAATTTGTGATAGGTTGATAGGATTATACTTCGAATCCAATAAAAGTAACATCATCAATTTGGTCAATCTTTTTTCCGCTTGGGTTTACCCAGTCCTCAAATTTCTCCCTTATTTGAATTCCTTGCTCAAATATGTTAATATTGCCTGTATCCATTATTAGGTTTTTGAGGTTTTTGGACATAAACTTTTGCTGGTTAGGGCCACCAAACTGGTCAACAATGCCATCGCTGAAAAGATATAGCCTATCGCCTTTGTTCAGTTGTAGTTTATGGTTGGTGAATGGATTAATGTAAGTGTGAATTGCCACAGGCATTCGGTCTTGTTTTACCTCAAGGAATATCCCGTTAGAATGCTCTACGATTTTCTGTTTGTTTTCGTCAGTAATCTCAAATGGTAAACTGTTTGTATTGGGTCTGAAAATGTAAAGGGGATTATTTGCTCCAGCCCATTGACATTCAAGGGTTTTCATGTTAATGGAAACCAGTGACATATCCATTCCGTCCTTCTGCGAGTTATTGTCTGCCGATTGTTTTAAGGCTTGAATAATTGCTTGGCGGAGTTCGTCGAGGATTAAGCTTGGGGTTATAACTGATAGTTTTCCCACAATTTCGTTAAGGAGCGATATGCCAAGCATACTCATAAATGCTCCTGGCACACCGTGTCCTGTACAGTCGGCCACCGTAATAACCACAGTGTCGTTAACTTTCATTGCCCAGTAAAAATCACCGCTAACAACATCTCGTGGGTAAAAAATTATGAAATGGCCTGGAAGTATCTGCTTTATCAATTTATTGCTGGGAAGCATTGCCTGCTGTATGCGTTGTGCATAGTTAATGGATGCTCTTATATCGTTGAGGATGTCTTCAATCTTATCTTTTTGAATTTGAATTTGTTCCTTTTGTTCCACAACTTCTCGCGTACGCTCGGCAACAATCTCTTCGAGTCTTTTGTTTTGTGCTCTTAACCTTTGTGTATTGAGGCGAATTAATATGATTATAGCAGAAATCAAAAGAATAAAGTATAGTATATAAGCCCATATAGTGCGGTAAAAAGGAGGAAGAACACGGAACGAGATGTGTATTGGCTCGCTTTGGTCGCCCTGAATATTTTCAGCGTAGGCTATTATTGTGTAGTTTCCTTCCCATAAGTTAATTAAAGAGATTACTCCATTTTCGGATTCTTTAAATGTCTCACTTTTGGTAGTGCTTTGTTTCCAGAAAAATTTTGGTTTGTTTGAATTGTCAATGTAGTTGGATGTTAAATGGATTTCTAAGGAATTTTGGTTGTGAGGAATTACGAAACTGGGATAATCGTTGGAATCGCCATGCCAAATAATTGAATCCTGTCCCATTGAAATGCTACGAAATGCAATTTGCGGCACAAACCCTTTCCTTTTCTGTGTTTTTTCGATGTCAACAATTGCTAAACCATCATCGGCTGCAACGATAAGTTGGTTTTTGTCAATTTGAAATGAGTTGAGCCTTCCCATCTCAATAGATTTTAAGGGTTTGTCGTTACTCAGGCTATCTGAAAATCGGACGATATTAATACTGTAGTTCATTCCAATGAAAGCCAAAGAATCATTATTGGCATAGGCTGTAATAGCATCGTTGGTTTTATCCTTTGGGAACTCGTTTAGAGCGAATAGTCCTCTTAGTTTATCTTCCTGTACATCACTGCTACCTTGCATCAAGAAGAGTTCGTGGGCACTAATGAACTTTAGCACTCCAATTGAAGAGCCAAACTGGACTTTATCTTTTTGACTGATAGGCCAAGCCCAATCTTCGTTAAGTCCATCTTCAAGCCCAAAATAGTTTGTTTGGCTAAGCAGTTTGTTCTCAGAAAAAATTAGTTGCCAAACACCTTGGGTTTTTGAGCCTATCCAAACTTCCAAATTGCCATTTTTTAGTTTGGAACTAGATATTCCGTATGCATCAGGATTGATGTTTGGGAATGTCTGTAAAATTGAATTAGATGAAGAACTATAAATATAAGTTCCCTTACTGCCCGAAGCAATTAGCCAATTTTTTTCAGGAATATATTTAAGTGCCGATGTTTGGTTTGTCGATATTTTCTCAATTATTCCATTGGAGTATGTCCACAATCCATTATCGGCAGCAATCCATAATTTGTTTGGGGTTTTCTCAATCTCCCAAATGGTACTTCTGATATTGCCTAAGCTTTGAAAGTGTTTAATGCCATCGGGTTTGTAAATAAAAAGGTCGTCGGTGGTGCCTGCAATAAGTGTGTTTCCAAAATAGGCCACAGCCTGAACTTTACCATATAAACCGTGGGTTTGGTTGAAAATTGAAACTGGCAATGAGTGCTGAATTCGGCTAACCCCTTTTTTTGTGGCAACCCAAAAGCTGTA
>JAEXVC010000053.1 GCA_023406715.1 Bacteroidota bacterium
GAGTAACTCTGCGTTAAACTTTTTAAGCAGGCTTGCTGGCGTTTGCTCCGATGTAGATGCCGAAAAAATTATGCTTTCGCCCTTTTTTATTGGAATTTCAAAGTAACCCGGAACAAATAAATCCTCATGCCCCTCGTAACCTCGCTTCAATTCTTCCATGTACTCAATGTTGTAGTACCAGTCGGGCGTGGCTACAAATTCATTTTTTTTATTCATTTGCAAATGCAGGAAAGGAAAGCCAGTGTAGAGTTTGTACTTTACACCATTTGCACAGGATTGATATTTAGTGTTTGCCCAAAGATTGGCTTTGCTCAATTTGTGAGCATTCCGGAAAGCAAGGAAAGGTTTTACCCTTATTTTAGTTGGACTATGTGCGTCAACTAAAGTGTAGCGTATCATAAACTGTTCCTCGTTATGAACAAAAAGCAGTTCTTTTTTTAGGATTACCCCACCTACCCGGTAGGTTAATGTTGGTGTAGGTTCGTACTCAAAATCGATAATGTACTTATGCCCACGAGGTTCATAAATACCAGGGTAGCGGTGAATTCCAAGATTGAAGGATTGTCCATGCTGAACAACTGTTTCGTCAACATTCGAGAGTAAAACGTGATTTTCGCCATCGAACTCATCAATGGGTAAAATCATCAATCCGTGATACTTGCGAGTGTTGCAAAGAATTATGGTGGTGCTAAAATAGCCTCCTGCACGGTTTGTGCTTAGGATTTCCCGATTAAGGGAATACTCCAAATTTACCAGCTGTTCTTTGTCGAATGCTAAGTACTTCATGGTTACTGTCGGAATTATTTGTTAATTTGTAGTAGAATTTTATCCAGAATTCGTAAACAAGTTAACAAAAAAAGATGACTTTCAACTAATTTGAAGTTAACTTTTGGTTAATTTTGCACAGGTTTTTTCGAGGTTTTAAGAAATAAATCGTTTGCGGCAGTATTGATTTTTTAAAATGAAAATTTTTTAGTGATGGTAACTCTCCGTTTTTTACAAAAAAATAGATTTATAAATATCATTTCGTTTTTATTAGTATTATCATCGTGCTCGAGTTCCCCCGAATTAGTTCAGGTTCGGTTGAAGTTTGATGATTTAAGTAAACAGTGGGTTTACCTTTGCCAGTGGGATGGTAACCAGAATGCTGTTGTAGATTCCGTTAGAACCAATTCAAGAGGCAAGGCCAAGTTAGAGTTTCGTACGCATACTGCAGATTTGTTTGCAATTACTGCGGATAAGAAGGAGTTCCCAATTGTAATTGTTGCAAATCCTGGCGATAGAATTGTAATAGATGGCAATTTCAGGAATTACAAGGTTGTTGGTTCAAAAGAGTCAGCCGAAGTAAAGGCAATGCAGGATAGGCTAAACAACTTCCGTGATGCTATGGAAGGTCTTAAGTTTCAGTTGCCCGATAGTGTTAACACTCCTGCAAATGATTCTATTACTAGGTTAATCAATTTAAAAATCGATTCATTAAAATCAGAATACAGCAATTTTGTAAAATCATATGTGAGTAGTAATCTTTTTTCACTTTCATCAATACTAGTTTTAACCGCTAAAGTTGGTGAAATGGATGTTCTCCCTTATGCTGATAATCGACTTTTGTACATTAAAGTAGATTCTTGTTTAAATAGGGTTTATAGCGATAAGCCTATTGTTAAGTCCTTCCGTAATTATATTTACTCCAAGGAGAAATTCTACAGTATCGACCGAAGTGCTGTGAATTTAAACGCTGGCGATTACATTCCTCCAGTTAACTTTAATTTGGTCGATGGAAAAACCGTAAGCATTCCTGGATTATGGGCCAAATTAATTCTTATCGATTTTTGGGCCAACTGGTGCGATAACTGTAAGAATCAACTCTATAATTTTAAGCCCATCAATAATGAGTTTTCGAAGAAAGGTTTACAAATAATTCAAGTTGCTGCAGATTTCAATCCAGATTCATTGCATGCAATCACAGTCCGCGATTCATTGAGTTGGATGCATATGGCCGAAGAGAATCCATATAATTCACAACTTTTCAAATCGCTTGGTGTTATTAAACTTCCAACAAATTTTTTGATTGACCGTTGGGGTAGGATTGTTGCTACTAATATTTATGGTGATTCACTTACATCAACTTTACACTCATTTTTAGATGTAAAGGTTGTTAAGCCTAGAGTTGTTGTTGATTCTACAAAGGCAGTAACATCCGTTCAATAATTAAATACTTAGAGAAATAATGCCAGCGGTTAAACCCAAAAAAGAGTTAGGTCAGCACTTTTTGCACGATAAGCGAACTGCTCAACGAATTGTTGAGAGTTTACAGGCTGTAGATGTGGATAATGTATTGGAGATTGGCCCAGGGATGGGTGTACTAACAGTGGATTTGCTTGCAAAATATGCCGATAAGTTTTGGGCTGTAGAGATAGACAAGGAGTCCGTTGCATATCTTAACGCAACCCTGCCAGCATTAAGTAAAAATATTTTGGGTGAGGATTTCCTTAAAATCGATTTATCACAAAAGTTTAATGGGAAACTTGCCATTATTGGGAATTTGCCATACAATATATCGTCGCAGATTTTTTTCAGTATTCTAGAAAATAGGCAGTCGGTTACTGAAGTTGTGGCAATGGTTCAGCGCGAAGTTGCGCTACGAATTGCCGAGAAGCCTGGAACAAGAACTTATGGAATACTTAGCGTATTACTTCAGGCCTACTACAACATTAATTACTTGTTCACTGTAAGCGAGGGAGCATTCACTCCTCCACCAAAAGTTAAATCGGCAGTAATCCGGCTTACTCGCAATAGCACTTTACATTTAACCTGCAATGAGGAACTTTTCTTTAAAGTTGTTAAGGCATCGTTCAATCAGCGTCGTAAAACGCTACGGAATTCAATTCGCTCTGGATTCGCATCGGTTGAAATAAGCGAAAAGTTTGCCCAAAAACGGGCAGAACAGCTCTCTGTTGCTGATTTTGTTGAATTGACAAACGAGGTTGAAAAATTTATAAGCAAAGCTTAGGTTTCAGTAAGCAGAAAACAAAGCTTTGCTCAACATTATGCTTTTGTATTAATTGCTTCTACTGGGCTTAATCTTGATGCAATCCAAGCCGGAACAAATCCTGACGCTATACCAATAACCGCAGAAATCAAGATACCTCTTACAATGTTTGAAAGGGTAAGGTAAATTGAGAAGTCCGTAAAATTATTGATAAGTATTGTGCCAACAAATATTAGCAGCAGACCTATTGCGCCACCTAGAACTGCAAGTAGAACTGATTCGTAGAGGAACTGTATCAGAATAAAATATCTTTTTGCACCCAATGCTTTTTGAATTCCAATTTGGCTGGTACGTTCTTTTACTGAAACGAACATAATATTTGCAATACCGAATCCGCCAACAATAATTGAGAAGAAGGCAATAAATCCCCCTGCAAAGTTTATTGAGCCGAAAATGGCATCCAAACTGTCTTTCATCAAGCTAATTTGATTGAGGGCGAAATTGTCATCATCAAGAGGTTTAAGCCTGTGGTGTGAACGTAAAATACCACGTAGCTCATCCATTAAATCGGCCACATCAACATTAGGCTTTGCCTTAACCATTATCCAAGGGCCATTACGGCGGAAATCAACCATCGATTTTGCAATTTCCAAAGGAATTATCACAAGGTCATCGTTACTGTCCTCTCCAATTGCCGATTTTCCTTCCTTTTCAAAAACACCAATCACACTTAATTTTTTCCCTCCTATTTGTATCGTTTTTCCAATTGGGTCAGCTCCTTCAAAAAGATTTTTTGCAATATTGTGGCCAATAACCGTTAAATTTCTTCCTGCGTTAAGCTCGAAGGGTGAAAAGAATCTACCCTCGGCTAGTTCGAATGACCGAATATTGTC
Source organism: Bacteroidota bacterium (assembly GCA_023406715.1). Lineage (GTDB taxonomy): Bacteria > Bacteroidota > Bacteroidia > Bacteroidales > Tenuifilaceae > SB25. The sequence goes on from JAEXVC010000053.1 coordinate 3,883, forward strand.
GTAATCAGTACTAATTCCGTAGATTGTAACATCGGGAATATCGTTACGCTGATACTTAACTTGTTGTTTGAAGCCAACATTAAAGCAGGCTGCCTCGGCTAAGTTACTTCTTCGGCGAATCTCCTCCATATCGTCGATGGTGGGTTGTGGTCTGTTCATATACTTCCACCATGGATATTCTTCGTTACCTCCCCAGGGCCATTTTTGCACGTAAACAACATTTTTGCCTAGCGATTGAAGGCTATCCCTTACGTTTTTCTCAAGACTGTCAACCATTGTGAAAACCGAAATGATAGCAAAAATACCAATGGTGATACCAAATAGCGAGAGAAAGGTTCTTAACTTGTTCGCTGTAATTGCCTGGTAGGCAAACTGCATACTCTCACGAGCCAAACGAATTAAAACGATAAATGGACGGAATACTTTCATAATTTATTCAATCAAAATATTCAACAAATAATTTCTAATTTCTTTTTGTAGATAACTTTTAAATCATAGTAGATAAACAAAAGTATTAATTCCAAACAATCGAGCACAAAACCAACTGTTAAATACTCTGAATTTTTAGATAAAATATTCAGCGAAGGGTTTAATTGCTGCTTTTGGTCGAAATTGATTCATTGTTTTAGTATGTTTGTATTTATTGTGTTGATATATTGATTTTTATGCGGATTATATGGTGTATTTTTGTTTCGCCTCAATAGCATATTACCAAACTGTTGATAAATTATTTTTATTTTTTATGATGATATATTGATATTTAAAAGCTTTTAACCATTTTTACTTTTTCAAAGGATTCTACATTTGTTAACTATAATATTCTGAAAAACAGTGCAATGAAAGAATTTAAGCCGATTAAAACTGCGTTGATATCTGTTTATCACAAGGATAAACTCGATGAAATTGTAAAATTACTCAACAGTTACAAGGTTAAAATTTACTCAACAGGGGGAACTCTCGATTTTATTGCAGGGTGTGGAGTTGAGGCAACACCTGTAGAAAGTTTAACAACCTATCCTTCAATACTTGGTGGACGAGTAAAAACGCTTCATCCCAAAATTTTCGGCGGCATTTTGGCACGTCGCGAGAACGAGAACGATTTGTTTCAGCTTCAGGAGTACGATATCCCTGAAATGGATTTGGTGATTGTTGACCTTTATCCGTTTGAGCAAACTGTTGCATCGGGCGCATCTGAACCCGAAATTATTGAGAAAATTGATATTGGAGGTGTTTCGTTAATTAGAGCCGCTGCTAAAAATTTTAGGGATGTAGTTATAGTTTCAAATCGTAATCAGTACTCTAAGTTAATCGATATTCTACAAGGTAGTCATTGTTCAACCATTTTAGAGCAACGCAAAATGTTTGCTGCTGAGGCTTTTGGTACAACATCGCACTACGATACAGCAATTTTCAGTTACTTCAATGGCGAGTTTCCTCAGGCATCTTTTAAAAAGAGTGTTGAGGGGTTAAATACACTTCGCTATGGCGAAAATCCACATCAAAAGGGCGTTTTCTATGGCGATTTGAATGCTCATTTTGAGCAACTGCATGGTAAGGAGATTTCCTACAACAACTTACTCGATATTGACGCAGCGGTTAATCTAATTAAGGAATTTTCCGATGCAACCGTGGCAATCCTTAAGCATAACAATGCTTGTGGCGTTGCTACTCGCCAAAATATTAAGGAGGCTTGGGTTGATGCCCTTGCAGGCGACCCTGTTTCGGCTTTTGGTGGTGTAATCATTGCAAACAGAGTAATAGATTTGGCTACAGCAGAGGAGATGAATAAAATTTTCTTTGAGGTTCTTATTGCTCCAGCCTATAACGATGATGCGCTGGAAGTGCTCAAATCAAAAAAGAACAGAATTCTTCTTACAATTAAAGATTTCCAACTACCAAAGTATACTCACAGAACTTTGCTTAATGGTGTTTTGGTTCAGGAGCGCGATTCGCATAAGGAAACTCCCGCAGAACTGAAG
>JAEXVC010000093.1 GCA_023406715.1 Bacteroidota bacterium
CTATTAAAGAGGCCTGCGAGATTGAAGAGATTGAAAAAGCCTGCGCAATTGGATATAAGATGCACACAACTGCCATGAAAATGGCCAAAGTAGGCGCATCGGAACGCGAGATTGCTGGTTTTATTGAGGGTATTGCCGTTGCGCACGGTTCAATGCCATCGTTCCCAATAATTTTATCGCAGAATGGCGAAACACTTCACAACCACGACCACTCTCAAATTTTACAGCAAGGTCGTATGTTGCTCGTTGATGCTGGTGCAGAGTCTGTTTCTCACTACGCATCGGATAATACCAGAACTATTCCAGTAGGAGGTAAGTTCACCCAGCAACAAAAGGATATTTACAACGTTGTTCTTGCAGCAACCAATAAGGCAATTGAAATTGCCAAACCTGGCATACCTTATTTAGATGTTCATAAAGCATCGGCAAAGGTTATTGTTGAAGGTCTTTCAGCCCTTGGCCTAATGAAAGGTAATGTTGATGATGCCGTTGCCAATGGCGCTCACGCGCTATTCTTCCCTCACGGCTTGGGCCATATGATGGGACTCGATGTTCACGATATGGAGGATTTAGGCGAAAACAACGTTGGTTACGACGACGAAATTACCCGCTCCGACCAATTTGGTACAGCCTACTTACGTTGTGGACGTCGCCTTCAAACAGGATTTGTGCTAACCGTTGAACCTGGTATCTACTTTATCCCAGCGCTTATCGAAAAGTGGAAATCGGAGAAAATTAACGAGTCGTTCATTAACTACGCCAAACTAGCCGATTACGCTAACTTTGGTGGAATTCGCTTAGAGGACGATATTCTAATTACCGACAAAGGTTGCAGAATACTTGGACAACGCATTCCAATTACTGTTGACGAAGTGGAATCGACAATGCTGTAAGCATTTGTTATCTTGTCATTTCGAACGAAGTGAGAAATCTAAAGGAATAGAGATATACGAAAAGACCTCCGAGTGGAGGTCTTTCTATTTCTAATGTTTCTATTCTGCTGTTTGCATTAAAACGCTTCCGATGCCGTAAAGTAAAACGCAGGTTCTCTATCACGAGTAAAAGCAACATCAAAACGCAGGTGAACATTTACTGGATTTACCCTTGCTCTTAAACCAGCACCATACGCTACTTTGGATTGGGAAATATCAAACCTGTCCAAATCGTTGGCAACATCGCCAGCACCTATAAATGCAGTACCCTTTAACCACTTATATATAGGGAATCGGTACTCCGCCTGTGCGTTCATCATCATTTTATCGCGGTAACGTCCTTTGTAGTAGCCCCGCAAAATATCGCTTCCACCCAGCGAGGGCATTATTTGGAACGGAGTATCGCCCCAGGTCATATCGCCATAAACTTGCAATGCTAAAATATGCTTACCGCCCAAAGCGTAGAAATTGCGTAAATCTACCGTTAACCTTGTTACATTAAGGTTGCTACCAAAGGCTTTGCTGTAAACCATCAGCGATGCTTTGTAAAACTCGCCGTCGGTTGCGTAGAACATATTATCGCGGGTATCCCAGGTCATTAATAATCCTAATCCCGATGTGAACTTATCGTTCATTCCCATAACTCCTTCCGATAGCAATCCTTCCTTCTTAATATCAACCGCTTGGTAGTAGTTAACCTGAGCCTGAACACCTATCATCATTACACCAAAAAGTATGCGTTGGCGCTGCAGCAATACCGAGAAATCCTTCGATGTGTAGTTTTCCTCCAAGGTGTCGTTTGTGTTGCGACCTATTCCAAAAAACTTATCGGGGTAGTAGTTTACTTTTAGGTGTCCTGAGTAATAAAAATCGCGAGTGCTTGTATATATTTTAGGAAGAACAGTAAGACTTACTTGGTTCTTTAGCGTGTAAACGGCGTTTCCCTGCAAACTCGATATCTTATTATCCTTACACCTATAATAGTAACCTGCAGAACCGCCAAAGCCAAAACTTGTTTCCTCGCCATAAAAGCCAATTGGTAAGGCAATAAAGTATCGTTTGGCTGTATCCTTTTTGGTAACTAAGGTATCGGTTTGGGCATGTATTAAACTTATGTGCGATACAACCAGCAAAGCCAGCAACACATATCTCCTTATTGGTCTGTAAAGGTGCATTCTACTGCTAATTTGTTTTGTCAAAATTAGTTGTTTTTGTTGGAATCATTAACGACTTTTATAAGCAATCATTAGTATCAACACAAAATTTATGCCTGTTAGTAACTCCAGAATAGGTGTTTAATTAATGTTGAAATTTTTGTTGATTGTTTTCAGTAAATTTTTTTGGAGCGGATAACCCAACCCTATATATAAACATTACCGAAAATACCAATAGCCAACCATAAGTTTTTCATAGAACTTTTCACCGCCCTTATCAACAATTCTGGGGGTTGTTAATTTGGATAAAAAATTCAACAGTTGGCATTGTTAACAGTTGTTAATAAAGTTTGAATTGGCCTGTGTTTCAGCAAACATTATCTGGTTTTTGGTGTTAACAATTTGTTATCCCAATTTTAATAAGCATTTTTGCAAACGAATTACAATTTTGTTTTGAACCGAATTAACAGCTATTCATAATCATATTGTTTTATTTATTTAAAAACTTAAAAAGAAAATGAATAATAGTAATGTTGATAACTTAGGTTATGTCGATGAAAATTTAGATAGTTCAATAAATTTAGTCGATGAGATAAATAAGTTGAAGAGGGAGAAGAATGCTGTTATTCTGGCTCACTACTATCAGAATCCCGAAATACAGGATATCGCCGATTTTGTTGGCGATAGTTTAGCATTATCGCAAAAAGCCGCAACTGTAAAGGCTGAAATTATTGTTTTTGCTGGTGTAAAGTTTATGGCCGAAACTGCAAAGATTCTTTCTCCTAAAAGTAAAGTATTGTTACCCGATTTAAATGCAGGGTGTAGTCTTGCAGAAAGTTGTAAGTACGATGATTTCAAAAAGTTTGTTGATAAGTATCCAAATCATAAGGTTGTAACCTATGTTAATACTACTGCAGATATTAAGAGTTTATCGTATATCTGTTGTACATCGTCAAATGCAGTTCGTGTTATAAATAGTATTCCTGAGAATGAACCAATAATTTTTGCTCCCGATAGGAATTTAGGAAATTATTTAAAGGCATTAACCAAACGTGAAAATATGGTTGTTTGGGATGGTGCTTGTCATGTTCACGACCAGTTTTCCTTAGAAAAGATACTTAATCTAAAGAAGGAGTATCCAAATGCTAAATTTATAGCACATCCCGAGTGTCCTAAGACTATTCTTTTAATTGCCGATTATATTGGTTCTACATCCGATTTATTGAATTATACTAGCAAAGATGATAGTAGGGAATATATTGTTGCTACGGAAGTTGGTATTCTACATCAAATGATAAAGAGTAATCCTACAAAGACTTTTATTCCTGCTCCTCCAAACGATTCTACTTGTGCTTGTAATGAGTGTTCATTTATGAAATTGATAACTTTAAAAAAGTTATATTTGACACTTAAATATGAAAAACCTCAAGTTGATGTGGATGAGATTTTAATTGAACTTGCTCGTTTACCAATTGAGAGAATGCTAAAAGTATAATGGCTTCATCGGATTTTATTCGTAACGATAATAGTTTAAGGGATAGTGAGTTTGAAGGAAAAATACGTCCTTCTCAGTTCGACCAATTTAAGGGTCAAGAACATATCATTGAGAATCTTCAGATATTTGTTAAAGCTGCAAAATTAAGAGGAGAGGCATTAGACCACGTTTTACTTCATGGTCCTCCCGGTTTAGGAAAAACCACTTTAGCCAATATTATTTCTAATGAGTTAAATGTAAGTATAAAAACTACTTCTGGACCAATTCTCGAAAAGCCAGGCGATTTAGCCGGTTTATTAACTAATCTAGAAAAGTACGATATTCTATTTATTGATGAAATTCATCGTTTAAGTCCTATTGTTGAAGAGTATTTATACTCAGCAATGGAGGATTATAAGATAGATATCATTATTGATAAAGGACCAAGTGCACGCAGTATTCAAATTGAGTTAAATCCTTTTACTTTAATTGGAGCAACTACTCGTAGTGGTTTGTTAACAAGTCCGCTTAGAGCACGTTTTGGTATAAATTTTCACTTGGAGTACTATAATTCTCTTGTAATTGAGAATATTATAAAACGTTCTTCTAAAATTTTAGGAATTGATATTGATAACGATGCTGCTAAGGCAATTGCTTTACGCAGTAGAGGAACTCCCCGTATAGCTAATGCTTTGTTGCGTAGAGTGAGGGATTTTGCACAAGTAATTGGAGATGGACATATCAATCACCATATTTCTGTTCATGCACTCGATGCCTTAAAGATTGATTCCAGAGGTTTAGATGAAATGGATAATAAGATTCTACGTACTCTTATTAGTAAATTCAAAGGAGGTCCAGTTGGACTAAATACTATTGCTACTGCAGTAGGAGAGGATGCTGGAACTATTGAAGAGGTTTATGAACCATTCCTAATAAAAGAGGGATTCTTGAAAAGAACCCCTCGTGGTCGTGAAGTAACCGATTTAACCTACAAACATCTTAAAATTGATAAATTTCCTGAGCAAGGAAGTTTATTCTAGAATATTGATTCCGAAATCAATTTAATTTTTTTAAGATTCAATATCTTAATTTTCTTGCCTTTAAGTTCAATTAATCCCTCGGATTTGAATTCGCTTAGAATTCTAATAACCGATTCAGTTGCTGTTCCAACAATGCTCGATAAATCTTCCCTAGTAAGGTTAATGGTAATAAAATCTTCTGCATCAACATTAAAAGTTTCGTATAGCATTATTAATGTTTCGGCAAGTCTTTCTCTTACTGTTTTTTGTGCAATATCCTTAATGTAGCTGTTTGCCTGGTTTAGTTCTTTGCAGGTTAGTTGGATTAACGATAATGCAAAATCGGAGTTCTTTTTAATTAAAGCGAAGATTATTTCCGAAGGAATAAAGCAAATTTCAGAATCTTCCAATGCTTCTACAGTTGTACAAGCTACTTCGTTGCTTAGTACAGACCTGTAACCAGTTATGTCACCAGGCCTTGCAAATGCTACTATTTGAGGCTTTTCATCGATTCCAGTTTTGTAAATCTTTAAAACTCCTTTTTGTACACAGTAACATCCGGTTATCCTACTTCCTTCTCGGTAAAGTGTATCGCCTTTTTTGTAAACGTTACATTTTAACTTCGAACTCAATAATTCGTGTTCTTCATCGCTTAACGCTTTAAAAACTGATGTTGCCGAGCAAGCACAGGTTTTACATAAATATGTATTACCTTCCCCCATACCTTAAGTTTTATTTATTGAACAAACTAATTGAGTTAAAGTTTATTTCTAGTAATTTTTGAACTGATTCAAAAATCTTACATCGTTTTCAAAGTAAAGTCTTAAATCTTTTACTTGATATTTTAGCATTGCAATACGTTCCAATCCCATACCAAATGCAAATCCAGAGTAAACTTTACTATCTATATTGTTTAATTCCAAAACGTTAGGGTCTACCATACCACAGCCTAAAACTTCAAGCCAGCCAGTATATTTACAAACTGAACAACCTTTACCACCACATAATTTGCAACTTACATCCATCTCCGCAGATGGTTCAGTGAATGGGAAGAACGATGGACGAAGTCTAATTTGCGTTTCTTCTCCAAATATTTCCCTAGCAAAGTATAGTAAGGTTTGCTTTAAATCGGCAAAAGAAACGTTTTTGTCAATGTAAAGTCCTTCAATTTGATGGAATATACAGTGTGCACGAGCCGATATCGCTTCGTTTCTGAAAACTCTTCCTGGACAAACCACTCTAATAGGAAGTTTCTCGCGTTCCATACTTCTCACCTGAACCGATGATGTATGGGTTCTAAGAAGTATATCGGGATTTTTTTCAATAAAGAATGTGTCCTGCATATCTCTAGCGGGATGTTCCTCAGGAAAGTTAAGTGCTGAGAATACATGCCAATCGTCTTCAATTTCAGGCCCTTCGTAAATTGTGAAGCCTAGTTTTTTAAAGGTTTCGTAAAGTTCATTCTTAATTAACGATATAGGATGTCGAGTTCCAAATTCCTGATTTGTCTCGTTAAGTGTCAAATCAATATTTGTTTCCCTTTTTGTATTCGATGAAAGCGATTGCTTCCAGGTATCAATTTTCTCTTGAACTTCGTTTTTAAGTGTGTTGATAACCTGTCCAAGATTCTTCTTTTCCTCCTTGCTTACATTTCTAAAATCTTCAAAAAGCAGTGTTACTAACCCTTTTTTACCTAAAAGGTGAATTCTAATTTTTTCAACATCATCCTGGTTTAGAGGATTTAGTTTTTTTAACTCTTCCCTAATACTTTCAATTCGCTGTAGCATATCTAGTTAATTAAGCTAATTTTCATTTTGATATCTTTTTGTGGCCTATCGTTTTCGTCGGTAGCAACCAAAGATATTTTCTCAACTATATCGTAACCCTCAATTACTTCTCCAAATATTGTGTAGTTTCCATCTAGATGAGGAATACCGCCAACAGTTGTGTATGTTTTGCGTTGAAGTTCGCTGAACTTTGCCATTGGAGTTGCTAGTTTAAACGAATCAACTTTTGTTGTAACAATTTCGGATATCTTCTTTTTTAACTTTGCATTGTTCAATGTATCGCCCAATTCTTTGAGTTGTTCCGAGTAAATCTTGGTTTCAAACTTAGATACCTTTTTATTGTATAGTTTAATTTCAAGAGAATCTAATTGTTCGTTTGTAAAAATCTTTCCAACAACAATGTAGAATTGAGAACTCGACGATTTTTTCTCGGGGTTAACATCATCGCCTTCGCGAGCCATTGCTATTGCTCCACGCTTATGTATTATTGTATCTACAAATTCAGCATCAACTAAATAGCCAGCATCGGCTTCGCCGTAGATTTTTCCTGCTTCGGCATTTTTAGTATCAGGGTCACCTCCCTGTACTACAAAATCTTTTATCACTCTGTGAAAAATAATTCCGTCGTAAAACTTTTCGTTTGTTAGTTTTACAAAATTATTTGTGTGATTGGGTGTAGAATTATATAATTTTACAACGATGTTTCCGTATTCAGTTTCTATTTTAGCGTGATGATAATTTTTATCGTACTTTGAGCAACTTGCAAGCAATGCAATTAGCCCTATAGCGATTAATATTCTCATAGTTTGTAGTTTTAACATCGCAAAAATATGAACAATTATTGAATAATGACTAATATCATATTTTTTTGATAGCCTTTACGTTGAATATTAATTATTGTTGAATGTCTACTGTTAAACAGCTTTTTTCGCAATCGGTTATTTATGGATTAAGCACGGTTCTTCCAAAGCTTCTTAACTTTTTACTGGTTTTTGTTCATACCTATTTCTTCAAGGATGCTTCGCATTATGGAGTCGTAAATGAATTGTATGCTTACCTTACTATTTTACTTATTGTTTTGACTTTTGGTTTAGAGACAGGTTTTTTCCGGTTTGTATCCAAGAACTACGATAAGCAAGTTGTTTACTCCACGCTGTTTTACTT
>JAEXVC010000095.1 GCA_023406715.1 Bacteroidota bacterium
AACATATCGGCAAACTGTTTGTTGGCATGTTCAATAACTTGCCCCTTAAGGATTATTGTTCCGCTATAAGAGTTGTTAAGAATTGCATGAAATTTCTCATCGTTTACCTCATTAATTCGTTGCCTGCTCTCGATTCTCCTACGAATTACTTTAACCAACTCGCCAAACTCAAAGGGTTTTGGAATATAATCGTCGGCACCAAGATGAAGTCCAAGCAGAATATCCTCCTTGGATGCTTTTGCGGAAAGAAAGATAAATGGAATTACCGAAGTGGTGTTAATTTGATGTAGCATATTGAACACCTCGTAACCAGTAATGCCCGGCATTGAGATATCGCAAACAATTACATCGGGTCGATGCTGAATGGCCTTTTGTATGCCCTGCGAGCCATTTTCGGCAAGAACAACCTCAAAGCCCACTCCGTTTAGGTATTCCGAAATGGTCTCACGTAAGTCTATATCATCCTCAACAAGTAGTACTGTATTTTGCTTAACATCCATAATTTTAAAGATAGAGAAAAAAAACGATAACTCCTTTATTGTTTAATTATAATGGGACCGAAATTGTTACCTTAGTCCCCTTTCCTTCGTTACTTTTAATTGATATCTCACCATTATGCAAATCAACGCAACGCTTTACAATGCTTAAACCCAAGCCACTTCCACTAATATTGCTAATGTTTGAAGCTCTAAAGTAAGGGTCGAAAAGGAATCGAATCTCATCCTGAGGTATTCCAATACCGTTATCCTTTACTAGGACTTTAAGTCTTTTGGGTTCCAATTTCATGCTGAACTTTACATTACCCTGATTAGGGCTGAATTTAATGGCATTATTCAAAACATTATCTATAATATGTACCAATAAGCCTCTGTCGGCCATAACTGCTCGTGGAGTTCCCTTAGAAACCTCAACCTGAACAAAGGGTTGAAACAGATAGTCAATCTGCTCAATAATGGAGTCGATAAGAATGTTGGAATTATACTCCTCAGGTGTAAATTTTAGCCTACCACTCTGCTCCTTGCTAACCAACGAAACCTCATTGATAAGCGCTGTAAGGCGCTTAGCTGCATTGTTTAATCGCACTAAATTTTTTGTGGCATTAACAAACTGATTATCGACCAAGTTACGTTCTAGAAGTTGGATGTTTAAGGAGATATTGGTAAGCGGAGTTCTAAAATCGTGCGATACGGTTGATATAAAGTGATTTTTTTGTCGATGTAACTCTTGCTCCTTCTTAAGTGCAATTGCAATCTCTTCTTGTGCCTTAATTTTTTCGGTTATATCGTGGGCATTTATAAGTACGCCCCCAATCTCGGGCATATCGGTAAAGTTCGATGCCTTAAGGCTTAAAACTCTATACACTCCATTCTTATGTTTAAACTGAATATCAACACTTGAACTACCCAATCCGTTAGAGCCCACCACATTCAAAAAATCGGAAAACTTAACTTGGTCTAAATCGGAAACTATATTGCAAATATTTCTTATCCGAGCTCTACTACTAAATCCTAGAACATTAGAAATAGATGGGCTTATATACTTACAGTTACCCTGTGTATCAACAATAAAAATTATGTCGCTTGAATTGGAAATAAGTTTCCTAAAACGGTTCTCATTTAGGGCTAAAATCTCCACTATTTTCTTACGTTCAGTTATATCGACAATAATTCCATCGTAATAATCCTTACTGGGCAATCGGCGCGCATAGTTAGCAACCCATATCTCCCTTCCATCGGTTCTCCTGATGGGCATCTCGAATATTGCAGTGGACTCATCCTTTAACTTGTTCAGAAACTCACTATGAGTTTTCTTGTTAATAACCAATTCTTTTACTGGAAAACCTTTTACTTTGTCGGCACTGCAAAAACCAATAAGCTCGGCAAAAAAATTATTACACTCAATAATTTTCCCTTCAGAATACGATACTCTATAGAAACCGGCCAACGCATTATCGAACATTCCGCGGTAACGCTCCTCGCTATCGGTAAGCATTTCCTGAAGTTTAATAAAAACAGTTCTATCGTCGAAATTAATTATAAGGTGATTCTCGTTATTAATTAGAACTTTCGATACCGATAGAAATCCCTTCCTTAAACCTCTTAACCTTGTGTTTATCTCAAAAATATCCTTTGTAACATTTCCCTTATCCTTTAAACTGCTTATTATTTGCTTAAAACCTGCAGGGTCGGTAATAAGTTTAAGCGAAAATATGGAGCGCCCAATAACCTCGTCTTCCGATAAACCAACGCCTCGTAAAAAACGGTCGTTAACTTCAATAAAAACGCCATCGGACATACGGCAAATACCCATCCAACTTGGATTTAACTTAAACGCAAGGGAAAACTTTTGTTCCGATTCATTCAGTTTCTCCTGCATTAGGATGAAGTGTGTCATATCCTGAAAAGTTGCCAAGAAAAACCTGCCTTTATTCATTTTTACAAGTTCTCCAAAAAGAATTCCTTGTTTTATATTGCCATTGGCATCCTTAAGCAAGAAATTGGGTCGAAAAACCCGTTGGTGCTTCATAGCTTCCTCCCTAATGGTGATAACCTCCATTGGGTTAGGGTGAATGTTAACTTCGTATAGCGATTTACCTACCAAATAATCATAACTGTATCCAAGTCCATCAATACACGCTTCGTTAACATCTATAATACGGCCCTCCTCAAAGGAGTAAAGCAGCATCCACAAAGGACTTAGTTGAAATAATTTAAAGAAAAGATTGTCGGCAACGTTAACGCTATACTCAGCTTCAGACTCGCTATCGGTATTTATTTTTGGAGTTTTAACAAATTGCAACCTATAATCAGCGGTATTGATTAACTGAAAAAGGATTGATTCGCCATGCCTATCCTCCAAAGATGTTGCCTGAAATAGGTAATTTATTCTATCGCTATTCGGTGATGTTATCTGAATGAAATACTTCCCACCATCTATAAAATATTCGTTTACAAACACATCCCATTCTTCAATATTCCTAAACGACAATATATCGGAAAAGTAAACATCCGAAGAAGGAGCATTTTCAAGTCCAATTAAATCTAAAAAACTAGGATTCCAGTTACGGATTTTTGCCGTGGATAAATCCACAACAAAAAGGGGTGCTGTAAATATATGAAAGTTATTATCGTTCATTGATAATAAGTTAAACAGCAACTAATATTTTTTAATATTACACCAACAATCGATAAATATTCTTAAAGATAATCCATGGCACAATTAACAATATAGTAATTTTTTGTGTAACTTTTTATGAAAAAAATCATTTTAACATTTCTTTAGGCTGAACAACAAGGAAATACTGACGAATTAAATTTTGCAATCAACAGAAGAATTATGCTCTGTGGAGATTTCAAGAGTGATATGCTGAATATTCTCCTTGTTCAGTAGTTCTTTTATTTTCTGTCTTATTATGTTTTGACCCTCTAAATCGAGGTTTGAGTCCACAACTACCTGAGCGGTTATTGCATTCTGAGTTGTACTTAACGCCCAAATATGTATATGGTAAACGGACTTTACCCCATCAACACTCAAAAATAATGACGATACGTTGGAAAGATTTATCCCGTTGGGAACACCATCCATAGTAAGCGAAAGACTTTCCTTAAATAAATTCCATGTAGAATAAAATATCACTGCAACAATTACAAGGCTCATAACCAAATCGAGCCAGTAAATTCCCCAAAAAGCAATAAACAATCCAGATATTACAACGCCCAACGAAACTGCAGCATCGGCCATAAGGTGCAGGTAGGCACCTTTCACATTCAAATCGTGCTCCTTGTTCCTAAAGAAAAGTAGTGCAGAAACAGTGTTTACAACAATACCCACCCCTGCAACAATTGAGATTGCCTGTCCATCAACCACAACCGGATTAAAAACCCTATTAATACTCTCCCAGAGTATCCCACCAATAGCAACAAACAGAATAACCGAATTTATAAGCGAAACCAGTATGGTAGATTTTTTGTATCCATAGGTAAACCTTTCATTAGCCTTCATTCTGGCTAACCTAAACGCCAGCATAGCCAAACCAAGGGCTGCAACATCGCTTAAATTATGGCCAGCGTCGGAAATCAATGAAAGAGAATTGTAGTATATACCAGCAGCAACCTCAACTACAACATATACAAGATTAATAACAATGCCAATAATAAAAGCACGATTCAACGCTTCGCTATTATCTTTAATTTGATGCTCATCCATTTGCTGAATTTTTAAAAAGTAACAAACCAATCCAATTTAAGTTTTTTTAATAAATACTTTTCAGGAAAAATAAACTGAATGCCCAAAAATTTCATACCTTCACATAAATAATATTTAAATCGATGGAAATACTTAGCATTAATTCGTGGTGGGAAGGTTTATCCACCCTATCAAAAGTTTACTGGATGATTGCCATCCCTGCTTCGGTAATTTTCCTTATTCAAATTGTGATGACCTTTGTTGGGGCTGATTCCGATGGCCATATGGATGCCACAGGCGATGCCGATGCAAGTGTAGATGGCGATGCCGGAATCGGGTTTCAACTAATCAGCCTAAAAAACTTTATTGGGTTCTTTACCATCTTCGGATGGGTAGGAATTGCTTGTATCGACTCTGGCATATCTACCCCATTAACCATAGCAATTTCCTTCATTTGTGGCTTACTAATGATGGTTATAATGGCAACAATTTTTTACTTTATGGGAAAATTGGTTGAATCGGGCAATGTTGTTATGGCCTCTGCCGTTGGTAAAACCGGAACGGTTTACCTTGTTATTCCTGCCAACCGCAAAGCAACAGGGAAAATACAATTTCAGCATCAAGGTTTCAGAACTATCGACGCGATGACCGATGAAGCCGAGGATATACCTACTGGTGCTGTAATACAAGTTACCGCTATAATTAGTGATGATTTGGTACTGGTTAAGAAAGTATAGACTATGTCATGCTGAACGTGTTTCAGCATCCCAAGCATTTTTCAATTATTTCTAAAAAATCCAAAAATATCAAAATATGAGTCAATTTATTGTTTTTGCAATTGTAATTGGGGTAATATTCGTATTTATCCTAATCGTATCGCTATTTAAGCGTTACAAACGTTGCCCTTCCGATAGGGTACTTGTTGTTTACGGTAAAGTTGGTAGAGGTAAAAGCGACGAAGCCCGCTCTGCTAAATGTATTCACGGTGGAGCTGCTTTTATTTGGCCAGTTATTCAGGACTACTCTTTCCTTAACCTCACCCCAATTTCCATTGAAATTAACCTAACCAACGCTCTTAGCCAGCAAAATATCCGCGTTGACGTACCTTCACGTTTTACAGTGGGTATTTCTACTGAACCAGGAGTAATGGATAATGCCGCTGAACGTTTACTAGGTTTAAGCCAGGAGGATATTAGCAACCTTGCTAAGGATATCATTTTTGGTCAGCTCCGCTTGGTTGTAGCAACCATGGATATTGAAGAAATCAATAGCAACCGCGACAAATTCCTTGCCGCTGTTTCGTCGAATGTAGAGGCTGAGTTAAAGAAGATTGGTTTGAAACTAATCAACGTAAACGTAACTGACATTAACGACGAATCGGGCTACATTGTTGCGTTGGGTAAAGAGGCCGCCGCCAAAGCTATTAACGACGCTAAAAAGAGCGTAGCAGAAAAGAACCGCGACGGTTCAATTGGTGAGGCAAACGCACTCCGCGACCAGCGTGTTCAAGTTGCATCGGCCGATGCAACTGCTGTAGAGGGAGAAAACACTGCAAAGGTTACAATAGCCAATTCAAATGCAACCCGTAGGGAAAAAGAAGCAGAAGCCGAAAGAAAAGCTATTGCTGCAGAGAAAGTAAATCAAGCGAAAGCATTGGAAGAAGCATACGCCGCTGAACGCGAAGCTGAGTTAGCTCGCGCAGAGAGACAACAAGCAACCCAGAAAGCAGACATTGTGGTTCCTGCCCAAATCAACAAGGAAAAGATTGAAATTGATGCTGAAGCTATGGCAGAGCAAATTCGCCGTCATGCCAAAGGTGAGGCTGATGCTATCTACATGAAGATGCAAGCCGAGGCAAAAGGTATCTACGAAATTCTAAGTAAACAAGCCGAAGGTTTTGAGAAACTGAGCAAAGCCGCAGGTAACTCACAGGATGCAGTTATGATGATGATTGCCGATAAGTTGCCAGAATTGGTTAAAACTCAGGTTGAAGCAATTAAGAATCTTAAAATTGATAAGATTACCGTTTGGGACAATATGGGTTCGGGTAAAGATGGAAAATCTCCAACCTCTGCAAATTTCCTTTCAGGAATGCTTGGTTCAATTCCTCCATTTGAGGAACTATTCAAAATGGCCGGTATGGAATTGCCAAACTACTTAAAAGGAAAGAGCATTGAGCAAAGCCAAAAGGATAATGCTACAGATGCAGAAGAGGTGAAATAATTTTAAATAGCAAATAAAAAAGGGTGTCGATTGACACCCTTTTCTATTATTATGTTACTTAACTACTATCTCATCAATAAATATCCACGATGGCTCGCCAGCACTAATATGGTCGGCAGGTAACTTCCCATACGATTTTGCAAAAACTTTCACATATCGCGCTTTTATCTTAACATCTAATCCAAACTCCTTGATTGTTGGATTTTGCTCCTTATCGGACACTGTGTTTGTGACAACCCCAATAGTTGTAAAGTTTATATTATCGTTAGATGTTGAGTAGGTAACCATTTTGGGCATCATAATCCAAGGACCAATATCCTGAAGGAAATTAGCGCCAATATAGCTTATATCCTTCTCCTCGCCCAAATCTATAACTGCTTCAAAATCCTGATTATGGTAGCCTTGCCATCCTCCAACTCTAAAATTGGTTATTCCGCGAAAACCATCCACCAAGGCGTACTTGCCTCCACCAGTGTAAAGTGAACTATACTCACTTTTGATAGCAATATCCTTAATATCCTTCACCTTAACAAATTTGCCCTCAATAATTGCACTAGTTTCGCCATTTGGAAGAACTGCATAGGCCTTCACAATTTTCGATTCAGTTAAGACAACCTTATTCCCTTGCCTCCATTGCAATCCTCCACCCTGCTTATCGATATCAAATAAGGCGTAGAAAATCATTGCTTCGGGTTGTACTGAAGAGATATTCAACTCTAAACTCTCGGTAAACGATTGGGTTGATGTATGAAATGCAGGGGCAACCGCAATTGTATTATCTTCGATTCTGGTTACAGGAACATCTATTTCGGAACTAGCCCATTCCTTGTTGGGTTGGTTGGTCATAACAAACCTTAACTCGCCACCTGCAACAATTTCAGAATGCTCAATCCAACTGCGAGTTAATGGCTGTCCGTTAAGAAATGCCTCTGCTATATAAATATTTTGAGGTGAATTGTTCTCGGCAATAACGGTGAATTGCTTTCCATTCTCCAAGTTAAATGTTGCTTTTGGGAACAACGGCGAACCAATTACATACTGCGTGCTGCCCGGACAAACTGGGTAAAATCCTGCTGCAC
>JAEXVC010000136.1 GCA_023406715.1 Bacteroidota bacterium
CTAGAAGGTGGTGCGGAGATTATCGACTCAGTAACCCGTATTCTTTCAGCTGGTATTCCTGTGATGGGACATCTTGGGTTAACTCCCCAATCAATCCATAAATTTGGTACTTACGTTGTTAGGGCAAAGGAAGAGGCTGAAGCTAAAAAACTGGTTGAGGATGCCCATAAATTGGAGGAAGCAGGCTGTTTTGCCATTGTTTTGGAGAAAATTCCTGCCAAACTTGGTGCTCAGGTAGCTAGCGAACTCAAAATTCCTATAATAGGTATTGGCGCAGGTAGCGGAGTTGATGGCCAAGTGCTTGTAACTCATGATATGCTTGGAATTACCCAGGAGTTCTCTCCTCGTTTCCTTCGTCGTTATCATAATTTATTTGCGGAGATGACCGGCTCGTTTCAATCGTATATAAAGGATGTAAAATCGAAAGATTTTCCTAACGAGAGGGAACAGTATTAGAGTTAGAATATTCAATAAATAGAAATAATGGATTTTACTTCGGATAGAGTTCTTTTTGAGGACAACCATTACATTGCCGTACAGAAACTTTGTGGCGATATTGTGCAGGAGGATAAAACTGGCGATGAGTCGCTGCTCAACATGGTTAAGCGTTTTATCAAGGCGCGCGATGCCAAGCCTGGCAATGTTTTCCTTGAGGTAACCCATAGGATTGATAGGCCTGTTAGCGGCGTGGTTCTGTTTGCAAAAACAAGCAAGGGCTTAAGCCGGATGAATAACCTATTTCAGGAAGGAAAAATTGGGAAAAAGTACTGGGCTGTTGTAAAAAATCGTCCGCCGCTCGATTCCGATTTGCTGGTGCATTATCTGGTTCGCGATTCCAAGAAGAATAAATCCTACGTTTACCCCAGAGAGGTTCATGGCTCTAAGGAGGCAAAGTTGAAATACAAACTTGTGGGTAAAACCAAAAACTATTTTCTGCTGGAGATTGAGTTGATTACTGGGCGTCATCATCAAATCCGTAGTCAACTATCCAAAATTGGTTGCCCAATCAAGGGCGATTTGAAGTATGGATACGACAGGTCGAATGCCGATGGCGGCATTCATTTACATTCACGGATGTTTGCATTTAAGCATCCTATGACTGAGGAGGATGTTGTTATTCTTGCTCCTCCACCAAAGGATACCATCTGGGACGAGTTTTTAGTTCTGAATATTGATTAACTGTTTCTGTCGCCCTGAACTTGTTTCAGGGTCTTTTCTTAGATGCCGAGACAAGTTCATCACTGAGTTTATTTAATGATTTACTGATTTCTAATATTACGCTACTCTGTAGCTTAAAAATAGGAACACCAATCGTTTAACTATAATTATTTTGCCGCTATGCGGCTTGATGGCTAGCAGCAGAACTGTGTCATATTTGTAGTCAATGAGTAATTGGATTAACCTAAACTCCATAGGAGCGCAATATTATTTCTCAATAGATATTGAGATTTTAATTATTGTTTTTTTTATGAAAGGTTGATTTTAGTTAAGAAAGAACCTTTTTCTTTAACACCTTTTTCATCTTTCTTTCCTTCAAGTACTTTTATCTGTTGTAAGGTTTAATACTTTTGTATCATCAAAATAAAATTGAGATGAAGAGGCTTTTCCCATTTATATTATTTATTGCTATCGCTTTAAATACACTTGGTCAATCAAAAATTTCCCGTCAGGAGTATATTTCCAAATACGCCGATATTGCCATTAGGCAGATGAAACAGTACGGTGTGCCTGCCAGCATTATTCTTGCTCAGGGAATGCTTGAGAGCGATAATGGCAATAGTTCTTTAGCAACAAAAGCAAATAACCATTTCGGTATAAAATGTCATAAGGATTGGACAGGTCCTACAATGTATCACGATGATGATAGGAGAGACGAGTGTTTCCGAAAATATAAAAATTCTGAGGGTTCGTTTATGGACCACAGTTTGTTTTTGAGGGGTGGACGCAGGTATGCTGCTCTTTTCGATTTGGAATCGACCGACTACAAGGGCTGGGCGCATGGTTTGAAAAAAGCAGGTTACGCAACAAACCCAAAGTATGCGGAGATGTTAATCAAGATTATAGAGGAGAACGAACTATATAAGTTTGATAAGGGTATAACTGTTGCTGTGGAGTCGCCACGTAAAGGAACTGGTCAGTTGGTCGATGTGGATGGCTTTGCCATTGACATTTACAAAACACGTCCGGTTTATACCCGTAACAGAATAAAGTATATTATTGTTAAAGAGGGCGATACCTTTGAATCGCTTACAACAGAACTAAGCCTGATGCCTTGGCAATTATATAAGTATAACGATTTGACCAGAGACTCTTCCTTGCGTGTTGGTCAGGAAATATACATTCAGCCAAAGCGCTGGAGAGCAGAACGTAACCATTCTGTCCATACAGTGGATGCTGGCGAAACTATGTACAGCATTTCGCAGATGTACGGGGTTAAATTAAAATCGCTTTACCGAAAAAATCGAATGAAGGTGGGAGAGGAGCCCGAAGTTGGTCAAACAATCAATTTAAGGAAGAAGAAAAGATAGTTAATTCATTCGTAAGAATTTCGCATTGTGCCATCCCCTGAGGAATTCATCAATCTGCATGGCTTTTTTCCCTGCTTGCTGAATGGTGTGTATATCTACCAGGCCATTTTGACAAGTTACCTGTAAATACTTCTTTCCATCGGTTTTTATGGAACCGCAATCGCTACTTGAGGGTTGATTTATTGTTGAGGTTTTGAATATTTTTACTGGTATTACACTTTCAGCGCCATCAACAGATACAACCATCTCGCTCCAAGCTGCAGGGTATGGACTTAATCCGCGAATAAAGTTGTGAACCTGAATATAGGACTTACTCCAGTCAACCCTACAGGTTTCTTTGAAAATTTTTGGAGCGGCTTTTAGTTCTCCCACAGCCAAATTCTTTTGCGGAGTAGGGGCGTAATTTCCTTCTGTTAACTCTTTAATGGTTTTCACAACCATTGAACCGCCAAGGAGCATCAACTTGTCGTGAAGTTCGCCAGCAGTTTCGTTTTCGTCAATTTCAACCTCCAGTTGGTCAATAATATTACCAGTATCAATCTCCTTATCTAGAAGGAATGTGGTGAGCCCTGTTTTCTTTTCGCCATTAATTACAGCCCAGTTTATGGGCGCAGCACCTCTGTACTGTGGTAGTAACGATGCGTGTAAGTTGAATGTGCCTAGTTTTGGCAAACTCCACACAGTTTCAGGTAGCATCCTGAATGCAACAACAACCGCAATATCAGGATTCAACTCCTTGAGTTGATTGCCAAAATCCTCGTTTCGAAGTTTTTCGGGTTGAAGCACTAACAGACCTTTTTCCTCTGCATACTGCTTTACGGGCGACGATTGTAGTTTTTGTCCACGTCCAACAGGTTTATCGGGAACAGTTACAACAGCAACCACATTGTAGCCTGCATCAACAATTGCCTTTAATGGTTCAACGGCAAAGTCTGGCGTTCCCATATAAACTATTCGAGGCGAGGTCATTTTGGTGTTGGGTTTATTTATTAAGTTTCTAGGTAATTAAGTGAATAGGCAAATGAGTAAATAAGTTATCGTTGACCTATTTTCTCATTCTCTTATTAACTTATTTTCAAATTTACAAATTCTCAAATTGTCTTACTTATGCTTAAACAGGTTGATATGCCCCATTTTCTCATGCTTGGTTTTTAGGTAGAACTCGTTGAAAGGATTTGGGGGTATAACAATAGGTATATTTTCTGTAACATGAAGCCCATATCCTTCAAGGCCTTTCATCTTTTTGGGATTGTTGGTTATCAGCCTCATGTTGCAAACCCCAACTTCGCGTAAAATACTAGCACCAACGCCGTAATCGCGCTCATCGTCTTGGAAACCAAGTTCGATGTTTGCTTCAACTGTATCGCGTCCTTCTTCCTGTAGTTTGTAAGCGTGAATCTTGTTGAACAGTCCAATTCCACGGCCTTCTTGGTTAAGGTAAACCAATACTCCTTTGCCTGCATTATCAATTAAACGCATTGCCTCGTGAAGTTGAGGCCCGCAATCGCAGCGGTACGACCCGAAAATGTCGCCAGTTACGCACGATGAGTGGACACGTACAAGTATACTTTCCTCCTTTTCCCATTCCCCTTTAATTAGGGCAACGTGTTCCAGTCCGTTCGATTTTTGACGGAATGGAATTAGTTTGAAGTCACCAAATTCAGTTGGTAACGATACTTGAACACCTTTCTCAATAATACTCTCTGAGCGAAGTAGGTGTGCTATTAAATCCTTTATTGAGATGATTTTAAGGTTGAATTTCTCCGCAATAACCATAAGTTGAGGTAAACGAGCCATGGTGCCATCGTCGTTCATAATCTCAACCAGAACTGCACCAGGAGTCAGACCTGCCAATCTGGTCAGATCGACACCAGCTTCGGTATGCCCTGGGCGGCGGAGAACACCTTTGTCTTTAGCTCTTAATGGGAATATATGTCCGGGACGTGCTAAATCCTCAGGTTTTGTTTTTTTATCAACCAGCGCTTTTATTGTTTTTGCTCTATCGGAAGCGGAAATGCCTGTAGTACAACCATGTCCTAGTAAATCAACGGATACGGTAAAGGCAGTATGATGTAACGCTGTATTTCTGCCAACCATCAACTCAAGTTCCAACTCATTGCAGCGTTTTTCGGGAAGTGATGTACAAATTAAACCCCTACCATGGATTGCCATGAAGTTTATTATCTCAGGAGTAATTCTATCTGCAGCGGCAATAAAGTCACCTTCGTTCTCGCGGTCCTCGTCGTCAACAACAATAATTACTCGTCCATTTTTCAGCTCTTCAAGGGCTTCCTCTATGGAGTTGAGTTTTATTGGTTGGTTGTTATCTATATTCATGGTATTAACGCTGGATTACTTTGTGTAATTTTTCTGCAAAAATAGCATAATGAATCGGATTTTTCTTCCAACTTTTATCATGTTTCCCTCTTTACCTTTTCCCATTTTACACTTTGTCTTTTGTTTAAATATTTTACAAGACCCTGTAATTGAGCGATGTGAATAATTATAAGATAATATGGAAGTGTGAATAGGTGTGATTCGTATCGATTGTTTTTTAACATGTACCCTGTTATTCCGAATACATAGAAGATTGATAGTAAAATAAAGGACATTACATAAAAAAATGTTTGGCTGTTAAATAGTATGGCAAGGTTTATTAGGGGAATCAATAGCACCGCTACAGGAACTATAGTCCATCGCAAAACTTTATGAGATAGGTATTTGAATGTTAGGACGGGTTTTTTGAGAGGATTTAAGAGCGAAGGATTTCGGAAGAGTGTTTGAAATCCTCCAGCGGCGATTCTAATTTTACGTTTTTTTTCCTCCTCTAAACTTTCCGACCCTTTTTCGGATGTAACTGCGTAAGGGGAGTATTTAACCGAATACCCTTTTAGGGCTATTTGGGTTGATATTTCAAAATCGTCGAGAATTGTGTCGGGATTGATATCCGAATATAGTTCCGTTCTAATAGCAAATAGCTCTCCAGCAGCACTGAGGGTGGAGCCTGTTTCTGATTCTAATTTTTTAACAAGCGATTCATATCTCCAGTAAATACTTTCGCCAGAGGAACTGGTATTGCCCGTAAATAAAACTTTTTTTTCGCCAGCAACGCAGCCTACTTCTGGGTCATTGAATGGTTTAAGCAATTCGATTAATGCGTTTGGATGGATGAGGGTGTTGGCATCGGAGAATATGGTTATAGGAGAATTAACAGTTGCCATTGCTCTGTTTATTGCAGCGGCTTTCCCTAGTCTTTCCTGTCCATGAATGACATCTATTTCGCTGTACTCCTTAAGGATTTCAGGTGTACCATCTGTGGAGCCATCTGTTACCCACACCTGCCTTATCTTTTCACATGGATAATTTAAAGATAGTGTGTTCTGAACTTTTTCTTTTACAATCTCACGTTCATTGTAGGCTGCAATAATTACTGTTATTTCAGGTAAAAAAATATCACTCTTAGAGTTCTTGGATTTCTTAAATAAAGAAACGAAAAGCAATAGTAAGGGGTAACCTATGTAACTATATAGTATGATGCAAGCCAGTATCCAGAATAGGTAAATAAAAATCATTGGACAAGGTCTTTATAAAACTGGGTTAGTTTATGAGCTAAGTTTATTGCATCATAATTCTCTGAGGCAAATTTCTGTCCCTCTTTAGCGATTTTTGCTATTATTTCTGGAGATTTAACAAGATTACAAACCGAAATGGCAAAAACCTCAGGAGAGTCGGCTATAAGAATCTGTTCACCATGATTAGCTTCAATTCCTTTTGCAGCAATAGATGTGGCTATAATTGCTTTGTTCAGGAACATACCTTCAATTATCTTTACTCTTATTCCGCTGCCTGAGAGTAGTGGAACAACCATAATAGGGAATTTGCTTAGGAATTCGGCGGAGTCGGCCACTTGTCCATGGAAAACAATGTTTCTTTCAATTATTAGCCTTTCGGCTAACTCCTCGGGAGCATTCCTGCCAGCAATATGGAACTCAATATTAGGGATTTCAGATTGAATCCTTGGCCATACCCAATCGATAAACCATAAAAGCCCTTCTGTATTGGGGAGCCAATCCAGAGCACCAATGTAGCATATTGTTGGGTTCTCGTAAACTTCAGTGTCAAAAACCTTTTTATTGGGAAAGTAGCCCGCAGGAATTGTTATTGAAGGATTATGGAAGTTATTGCTAGTAAACCAATCTTTATCGGGGTTGCTAATGGCAACAAGGGCATCAACATTTTTGTTAATTCTTTTTTCGATCGATGCTATTCTTTTTGCAAGGAGTTGGAAGTACCATTTTTTCAGTTTATTATCGGCTTCAACCGACAAGTTTTCCCATATGTGATGTTCCACATTGTGAGCTCGCATAACAATTGGGCCGTCGAAATCTTTACGAATGGTATTGACATAGGAGATAAGGTATAATCCCTCCAGTTGCACCACGTCAAAGTTTTTTTCCTTAATTGTTCTACGAATAATTCTTTTGAATGTGGGACTTAAATAACGCTGTATGTTATATGGCTTACGGGTGAAAATAAGGTTAAGGATGTAGCGGACTATGTTGTTTGAAAGAAATATGTGAAAAATCTCAAAATTGATTAGCGCATGAACTTCGGCTGGAATTCGCTCCATTGAGCCTGGGTGCTTAGGTGTACTAAGGGTCAATACGGTTACATTATTGCCCGCTTTGGCTAAGCCTAAGCACATGGTTAGAGTTGCCAAGGTGCCTCCATCAACTGGGGGGTAGGGTGGTTTATGGGCAACAACAAGAATTCTCATAGCTAATAGCAGTTTTTGGTTTTATTAACTATTGTTTTTTATTGCTGCTTACATTTTTTGAATTTTTAGACTTGAACCGAATCAGTTTTTTTAACTTTTCAATGTAGAAGTCTGAATTCATAATGGCTGAGTCGTTTGTCGCTTTGTACGATAAAAACACCCCTAAGGGTAATAGTATAAATGATGACAGCCACATACCTTCTGGCACATCCCAGACAAGTTCTTTGGCGAACTTCTCCCCAGTAATGGTAATGATATAGTAGATTATAAAAAAGAGTACAGATATAATAACTGGCATACCCAGGCCTCCTTTTCGAATGATGGCGCCTAGTGGAGCCCCAATGAAAAAGAATACAAAACAAGCAAAGGCCAAGGTGAACTTTCGGTTCCACTCAACCCGATGCCGTGCGATATACTTTTTCTTGTAAAAAAACTCCTCTTTGGTTGACGTAATATAACTTTTTGAGGAGCGTGCATAGTCTAGTGCTCTTTCTATCACTTCTGCTTGTTGCATTTTGTTGTAAGTATTATAGATAGAGTCGGCATTTAAGTTGTAGGTCGGCACTACACCTTCTTTTCGGTCGAGCCAATTATGATTGCGCATAAGGCTATTCTGGAGTAAGTTTCTGGAGAATACCTTTGCTTGATCGTTAAGCGCGTTGGATAGTGAGTCGCGAGTTTTACCAAGTTGCGATAGGTTTAAAACCTGGTAGCTATCCTTGAAGAACGATTCGTCGGTTCGTTGTAGTCCAAAGCCGCGAAGTTCAAATACAATGACTTGCTTAGAAAACGACTGCTTTTGTGCAGGGTATTTGTTTCCAGGATTTTTTTTTGGTGTTTTGCTGTCGGTTACCTCTTTGTATGTGTAACCGTTGAACAGCGTTGCAACAAGGAATTGCTGGTCCGATGTGGGTTTCATGTATCCTGAATCCGCAAAGGTTACAGTATTATTTCCTTTATCGTTGCTGTGGTCGTAAATAAGAATTTTCTTTAAAAGGCTAGTTTTTTGGTCTTTATCGGCAACCTTAATGCTGTAGCCCTCAATGAGGTTAGTGAAAACACCTTCCTTGATTATTAGTTCTGGTTTTTGTTGTTTAACGGAATAAAGTAGGGTTGATATTTTTAGATTTGTGTAAGGGAGTACATTGTTGGCAAAAAAGAATGCCCCAGTGCTAATGAATATTGTTACGAAAATAAGTGGAATCATTATTCTAGGAAGCGATATTCCTGCCGATTTCATGGCCAGAAGTTCGTTATTCTCTCCGAGGTTACCCATTGTCATTAACGAGGCCAAAAGTGTGGCTAACGGAAGGGCCATTGGCACTAGGCCTGCGGAGGCATATAGGAGTAATTCGGCAATAACGTCAGCGTCAAGTCCTTTTCCTACAAGGTCGTCAATATACTTCCATAGAAATTGCATCAGAAGTATAAACATAGAAATAAAGAAGGTCATTACTAATGGACCTAGGTAAGATTTAAGAATAAACCGATGAAGTGTTTTCACAAAAATAAATTTATTGGAAAAAGCATAGGCAAATGTAATGGTTTTTCCAATAAGTAAAGCGGATTTAGCAACAAAGGTTATGCGCCAATAACTCTTTTTAACTCGCTAATTTGATGATTCCATAACGAGATAGTTTCCTGGGCATCATCCTCATCCTCTATTTCTTCGGTTACTAAAAGAGAAAGTTCTCCGGTTATGTCGTCCTTTAAAAGTTTAAAGGTGAAATGCGTTGAGTCATCGGAATCTACCCAGCGGAATTTAACAAATTTATTTTCCTTACGCTCTATCAGTTCTGCTTCACGGGTTGTATCGTCCCAAATAAATGTAAAAACATTTCCACGGAGGTTCACATCGTCGGCAAACCATTCCGATAGTCCATGAGGCGTGCACAACCGCTGAAATACTATATTGGCGGATGAATTAACTGTGTATTCCAGTTCTACTTTGCTCGCTACCTTCATATCTACGTTCATGGCTAATAAATTTTTTATTTAACTTAATGCAATATATTATTTTATATCAGATTTCAATTGTTTATCAAATAGTTATTTATTAACAGTGGTTGTTAATATCCAATAATTAGACCAAACTTTTTCATATTTTACAGTAACGATGTTTGGTGATAAAAAATTATTTTATACTTTTGCACCGCTAAAACGATGGCGAGGTAGCTCAGCTGGTTAGAGCGCATGATTCATAATCATGAGGTCGGCGGTTCAATCCCGCCTCTCGCTACTCTAAAAATCAAGCACTTATATCTTAAAATGATGTAGGTGCTTTTTTATTTGCACCAAGGATTTGCACCATAAGTGCCTTTATTATTCTATTGAATAACAAACAATAATAAAAATTGAATATTTTGGATATACTCAATATTTGTCAATTTGACCTGCAACGCATTGTTGTTTAACAATGAAAAAATTTATTACGTCCTCTTATTTGATTGTAAAAGTCAATCATTCTTTTATTTCTAGTATTTTCATTAGGTTCAATAAGAATTATATCAAGATTCGGTTTGTTAATTATTGAAAGATAATAATAGCTTTGAACAGTATGTGCTTCAAATTCGCATTTCTGGCTTGCATAATCTACTATATTCGATTTATCAGGTTTTGCTTGAATGTATTTAGCTCCATGCATTTCATCAAATGCGCCAACTTGATAATAATGAACTAGTTCATGTATAATTGCTGCCTTAACATAAGTTGTATCACAACTAAAATCATTTTTCTCAAGTGGGTTCTGAAATTTTGCATTAATTTCAACAGCAGATTTACCATAATACATTTTTAAAGGTAAATCTTTGTTAAAAATTTGATTACTATAAATTGTATAATGAGCAACAACTTCATCATCCAATGTGCTCGAAATATTTAATGTAAGTTCTCCATCTAAATGGACATTTTGACGCACATCAATAGATAGAATATTCATTATTTCTATCGTCTTTTCTTTTAATTGATTAAGTGTTGTATTTAAGTTCATTCTATTT
Organism: Bacteroidota bacterium; assembly: GCA_023406715.1. Classification (GTDB taxonomy): domain Bacteria; phylum Bacteroidota; class Bacteroidia; order Bacteroidales; family Tenuifilaceae; genus SB25. The sequence continues at coordinate 10,302 of JAEXVC010000136.1, forward strand.
CTAAATGCATTATATTAATTGAGTCCATTTAATGATGATTCAAAATCTTCCAATAGAAAACTAGGTGTTTTAGATGTGATGAATTTATCTTTTAAGAAACAATAATTAATAAAGCAAATCCAGTTATCAAATGTTATTGGAAATGTAAGGGTGGAATTGACATACTGACTTATTATCTTATTCCTATTTAGTTTGAATATTTTTTTCCCAATTTCGTGATTGAGAGTAAGATATTCAACAATCTCATCATCTAAAGGCTGAAGTAAGAACCTAAGACGTAATTTGTTCCTTAGCATGGCCTCCCATTTATTTGATTTGTAATGATGATAAGAAATGTCATCAAATAAGGACTTTAATACCTGATCATTTGTTTCTAATGTTGCATAAATTCCATTTAACATTCGACTTTCTGCTGTAAGTTCAGACCAGTCAGGTTTACATTTATATCTCATTAAGTGGTCTACTTCATGCCATCCCTCTGATAGTGTTGTCCTGAATTGAATTTCAAAAGTATTATCTATAAGTTGAAAATCTGTATTTGATGCTTTTATAGCTTCAAAAATGCTACTTTCTTCTTTAGGTAGTCTACATATCATATTTTTGCGAAGTGGTCTGAAG
>JAEXVC010000154.1 GCA_023406715.1 Bacteroidota bacterium
GCTTATGCCAGGAATGGTGATAATTTTGTTATCTGGCGCAATATCGGCCAAAGCGCAACCAAATTTCTCCTTTAGCAAATCGGCTTGTTTTAGTAGGATTGAGCAACCATCCTTGATATCCTGGGTGATGATATTTCCACCGAAAGGAATAACTGCAGTATGGCGAACATTTCCATTGTAGTAGATAGCTAAATCGGTAGTACCACCACCAATATCAACCAAAGCAACGCCAGCCTCGCGCTCATCGTCGGTAAGAACAGACTCGCCCGATGCAAGTGGCTCAAGAACCAACTCGTTAACGTTTAGTCCAACACGGTTAACACACTTCTCGATATGCTTTGCCGATGATGTTTTGCCAATTACAATATGGAAGTTAGCCTCCAAACGGCGGCCTACCATACCCACAGGCTTATCAACCGACTCGTTGTCGATAAAGTACTCCAGCGGAAGCACGTGCAAAATTGTTTCGCCTGCCTCAACTGGAATGCGGTGCATATCGTTAATTAGCCTATTGATATCCTTTTGAGAAATTTCCACCTCATCGGATTCAAGGTTGATATATCCGCGGTTCTTAATGCTGCGGATATGCTGACCAGCAATACCAACGTAAACCGACTTAAAATCGATTCCGGTTTCAATCTTAACCTCGTTAACTGTTTTCTCGATAGCTTTAACGGTATCCTCAATGTTCTGGATCATGCCCTTCTTAATTCCGGTCGATTCTGTGGTGCTTAGCCCAACAATCTGAAGCTTTCCGTTAGGAGTCTTTTTGCCAACCAATGTTACCACTTTGGTGGTTCCAAGGTCAATTGCTGCTACATACTCATTACTTTGTGCCATAGTGTTATCGTTTAGTGCAAACTATTTGATTTGAATACTTTAAGTTTATTATTTTGTATTTATTCCAACCCTCGGTTGGTAGTGCTTCCTTGTAGAACACCATCAACTTTTTGAGTTTAATCCTAAAATTTCTGAATCCGCCCAGCTGTATAACATGAGGTCCAACCACTGGAATTAACTCCACATTACGAGTTCCGTTAACGTAAACCTGAGCAATTTGTGCATTCCAGAAATCGTCCTCCGATACAAACTTTGCAAAATCGTAGATTCGGCAAATTGTGGGTTTCTCACCGCCAACAATGCTGTCGTTCCAAGCCAACACATTCACATTGGGCTTAACCTTAAAAGGTTCCTTAACGTTACCGCTAACAACCATTAGGTGTGCAGTGTAGCTGGGTGATGTTGGCATAATCAACCCCTCATCGTCGATATAGTAGCTTTGCCCTGCAGCATTGAAAACACGCACCAATGGACGGCGCTGCTTAACTGTAACACGCAGTTTTCCGTCAAGAGATTTGTAAACTTGAACATCGCGTACTGCAACCATTCCCGATATTTCGTCCTCAAGTTTTTTAGTATTGATATCGTTAAGGTGTTTTCCCATTGGGGTTGATTTCGACGAAGTCAGCATTCGCTTTACCGTGGATGATTTCACGAATTGATAATCGGCGCTATCCAATACCTCAACCTCAATGGATTTGCAAACCACACCTTTAGCCCGTTTCGACGAGAACATCAAACCGTACACTAGGTAGGCGATTAAAATCAGCCAAGCCACAGAGAATAGTATGATTTTGCTACGCTTCTTCATCGTTACTTGCTTTTCAAAACATCCACTATTTGAGGCACCAAACGGTCGATATCGCCTGCGCCCAGTGTCACCAAAATGTCTATATCGTTCTTTTTAACCCATTCCAAAACATCGCTCTTGCTCAAAAGCATTTTGTTGGGGTTCTTCATTCTGCCTAAAATTGAGTTCGATGTTACTCCTTCAATTGGCAACTCGCGTGCGGGATAAATATCGAGCATTATTGCCGTATCCAACTTGTCGAGCGATTGCGCAAACTCATCGGCAAAATCGCGGGTGCGACTGTACAAATGAGGCTGAAAAATGCCTACAACCTTACGATTTGGAAATACATCGCGCACCGACTCAACCATCGCGTTGATTTCCTGAGGATGATGCGCATAATCGTCAATATAAATTGATGTTGCGTTCTTGAACTGTACATCAAATCTACGAACCACGCCCGAAAAACTCTGCAAACCGCTACGTAACTCATCGCTACTAATTCCTATTGCCAATGCTGCCGCCGATGCCGCAAGTGCATTTTCCAGGTTATACTTACCGGGAACTCCTAGGTGTAAATTTTCAATTTTTCCATTAGGAGAATTCAAGGTGAAGTTGTAGAAACCATCAACAATGCTGATGTTCGATGGATAAACATCGGCGTTACTTATAAAACCATAGGTAATAACCTTTACACCGCTGGCTAGTTTTGGAGCGAAATTCAAACCCTGTTTCATCACCAAAAAGCCATTAGGCTTAATTTGACCTGCAAATAATCCGAATGCCTCCAAAACATGCTCGTGGGTTCCATAAATATCCAAATGGTCGGCATCAACCGATGTGATTATAGCCAGATGAGGGAATAGGCTTAGGAAACTTCTATCGTACTCATCGGCCTCAACCACCAGTAAGTTTTTGCCCTTATCGGCAGTAACAAGGTTGCTACCAAAGTTCTTTGAAATTCCACCCAAGAAAGCATCACAGCCAACCGATGAACTACCCAACAAATGCGAAAGCATTGTGGTTGTTGATGTTTTTCCGTGCGTACCAGCAACGCCCAAAACACTCATTGCCGATGCAATAAAGCCCAATGCCTGTGCGCGTTTTATAATTGCAAAACCGCTATTCTTAAAGAAGTTAAACTCTGTATGCTCCGCTGGAATTGCAGGAGTGTAAATAATCAACGTACCATTCGATGAGCGAAAATCAGCAGGAATAAGATTTATATCATCGGTATAGTGAACAGCAACTCCCATCTTCTCCAAATCAACGGTAATGCTAGATGAAGTTCTATCGTAACCAGCAACAGCCTTTCCACGCTGAACAAAATAACGAGCTAATGCGCTCATCCCAATGCCGCCTATCCCTACAAAGTAAACCCGTTTTATTTGCTCAAAATCCATTTGCTCGTTGTTTGTTGTTCGTTGTTTGTTGTTCGTTGCTTTTGTCATGCTGAGCTTGTCGAATCATCTATCCCCTTTCTAAGAGTTCCCTCGCTACGCTCGGGATGACAGACATCAACAACACTCGCACTATTAATTATAAATTATTTATTATCAATTAATTTCAAAACTTCTTTCGCAATAATATTCGCCGAATTTGGCAAAGCCATTTTCAGAATATTAGCGGATAAATCCTTTAACCTAGTTTCATCACCCACTAAAGCAATTGCAGTACTAACCAATTCCGTTTTAGCATTGGCATCGGTTACCATAACCGCGGCGTTATTCCTCACCAAAGCCATTGCGTTGTGTGTTTGATGGTCCTCAGCCACATTGGGCGATGGAACTAAAATTGATGGCTTGGCGACCAAGCAAAGTTCTGAAATTGTTCCTGCACCTGCGCGCGAGATAACCACATCGGCTGCGGCGTATGCAAAATCCATTCTATTGATAAAATCGAATAGTCTAATGTTATGCGCATTATAGCCTGCCAACTGCTGCTTAATATCCAAGTAGTAAATCTTGCCTGTTTGCCAAATCACTGTAATATCGTGATGCGTGACTAATTCCGTCATATTGGCCATTACGCTCTGGTTGATAGTGCGAGCGCCAAGGCTACCGCCTAAAACCAGAATCACCTTTTGGTTTGGATTAATATCGAAGTACTTTAACGCCTCCTCCTTGGATGCAGTCAACTTCTCCAAATCCTGACGTACAGGATTACCGGTCATCAGAATTCTATCCTTAGGGAAATATTTCTCCATTCCATCGTATGCAACGCAGATTTTATAGGCCTTTGCGGCCAACATCTTATTGGTTACTCCAGCGTAAGAGTTCTGCTCCTGAATAAGCGTTGGAATATTGGCTTTTTGAGCAGCCTTTAGGATTGGCCCACTGGCGTAACCGCCAACTCCAACCACAACGGCAGGCTTAAAGTCGGCAATAATATTGCGCGCCATCTTCATACTCTTGAAGAGTTTGAAGAAAAACGACACGTTTTTCAATGTCAACTTACGCTGAAAGCCAACCACTGGCAAACCAACAATTTTATAGCCTGCCTTTGGCACACGCTCCATCTCCATTTTGCCTTCGGCACCCACAAAAAGAATTTCAACCTCAGGGTTAATCTCTTTCAGCGCATTTGCAATGGATATTGCTGGGAAGATATGACCTCCCGTACCACCACCGCTAATTATTATCCTCAACTGGTTCTTCTCCATCGAATAGTTCAGTTTTACTCTGTGACCTACTAATACTTAAAATTATTCCAAAGGCTGCACTCGAAAAGAACAGCGATGTTCCTCCCATACTAACCAATGGTAATGGCTGTCCGGTAACTGGAATTAAGTTTACCGCAACCATCATGTTTACCAAGGCCTGCAGCGCCATCAGCAATGCAAGCCCAAAGGCCAGAAAGGCCGGGAACGTTCGCTTGGCATTTTTAACAATTAATGCCGACCTAAATAGTAATATCAGGTATAATGCAAGAATTATTGCACCTCCTAACAATCCGTACTCCTCCACAATAATTGCAAATATGAAGTCGGAGTATGGATGAGGTAAAAAATTACGCTGGGTTGAGCGCCCTGGACCTTTGCCAATTATTCCGCCAGTTGCAATTGCAATTTTTGATTGTTCTACTTGGTAGTTCCCTTCACCATTATCGCCGCTGGCAAAATTCTCGATACGATTCATCCAAGTATGAAC
>JAEXVC010000188.1 GCA_023406715.1 Bacteroidota bacterium
CCTTACGACCAACTAAAAGCCCAGGACTATCCTGCAATGCTTGTTACAACCGGTTTACACGACTCACAGGTACAGTACTTTGAGCCAGCAAAGTGGGTAGCCAAATTACGCGACTTAAAAACCGATAAAAATGTACTACTGCTGAATACAAACATGGAGGCTGGCCATGGTGGAGCATCCGGACGATTCAAAGCATTGGAAGAAATTGCAATGGAATACGCCTTTATTTTCCAGCAACTTGGTATTAAGGAGTAGATTGATTAAAAAAAATTAAGAGGCTTTTTAAGCCTCTTTTTTTGTTCGAGCGCGTCTAAAGGACGCATTTGTTTTTGTGATTTTACGTAATACTATTTTAGCATTCAAAGCCTTCATTAATCATGGATACTCAGTTAAGAGTGTTTCCAAATATGCTTTTAATAATTCGCCATTTAGCATTAATTAAGCCTTTTACTGCTCAGTTGTTGAATTTTTATATGTAAAATTGAACTTATAACACTGTAAATATTAAAAATCATGAAAAATCTAATTATTGTTTTTGTATTAATGATCTCATCAACTTTTGCATTTGGACAAAAGAATTTTATCGACACTAACTTTATTGAGGTAACCGGTAAAGCCGAAATGGAAATTACGCCCGATATGATTTACCTTAAGGTTCTGCTGAACGAGAAAGATACAAAGAACAAGATTTCAGTATCGGATTTGGAAGCAAAAATGGTGGCAAAACTAAAGGAGATTGGTATAGATATTTCAAAGAACCTGCTAATTAAGGATTTCTCGAGCAACTATAAGTTTTACGTAATTTCGAAAACAGAGATACTTTTAACCAAGGAGTACCAGATTCTGGTTAACGATGCAAAAACCGCTAGTAAAGTTCTAATTGGCTTGGAGGAGATAGGTATTTCAAATGTATCGATTGATAGGGTAGACCACAGTAAAATAGAGGATTTTCGAAGAGAGGTTAAAGTAAATGCTATAAAAGCAGCAAAGGAAAAGGCGGAATCGCTCACTAGCGCGATTGGTCAAACAATTGGAAAAGCAATTTTTATTCAGGAGATTGAACCAAGAGTTGGATATGCACCTGGTGCATCAAACACCATAATGATTCGGGGTATGTCGAGCATTTCTGGTTCAAACACCAACTCGCAACCACTGAACGTGGATTTTGAGAAGATTAAAATAGAGTACTCTATACTTTGTAAGTTCGAGTTAAATTAAAAACTAATTGTCAATGTTCAAGCGCGTCTACAGGACGCGTTTGTTTTTTGTAATGAAATGCAGCTCTATCGTATTATGTGTACTCTGCAATTACTGGGAATACTCTATTTTAGATAACAAAAAAGACTTTGTTATCTTTGTGAAACACTTTGGTTTTATAGTTTGAATTTCATTAACAATTAGCATTTTATAAATGGTAGGAATGAAAACAAGAACACTTTTAATTTTTGGTATTGTAAGTCCATTGCTGTTTTGGTTTACAACTTTGGTTTGTGGTATAATTCTGGAAAATTATAGCCATTTATCGAATATGGTTAGCGAATTAGGGGCAATGGGTACAAAAACTCAGTATATTTTTACTACGGGGTTAGTGCTATCGTCTATTTTGAATGTTTTTTTCGGTATTGGCTTATGGCGAATGGGTAAGGCGTTAAACTTGACAATAATTCCTATTGTACTAATTTTTTGTTACTCATTTTTGGCTGGGCCAGCCATTTTTGCAATGCCCCATAAACTACATGGAGTTTGGTTTGGCTTTATGCTAATTATGGTAGCGCCATTTTTTGCTTTGGTACAATGGAGGAAGCAGGAGCAGTTGCTTAAAATACGTTGGGTTGCAATTATAAGTTTTGCTATAATGATGCTTGGGTTCTTTGTATTCTTTCCAGATATCTTAAGTAATTACTTTGGCCTTAAGCAACGATTCTTGTACTTGGGATGGTCGGTGTGGTCGATATTTTTGAGTTATAGATTCCTACAATTGGTGAAAGATAGAAAAGTGGAATAGTCTATATACTTACTGTTTTTTTATGATGTTTTAGCCTGTTAATGCAGATTAAGGATTATTTATTACTTTAGTTCTGTATTTATAGGCTATATTTTTATTTGTCATAGAATTTACAATTAATAAAATTGCCTTCGATAACTATTACAAGGATATGAATAACCAAAGCAAAGCCCTCCAGAGTTTTATTAATGTTTATCTACCTATTATTGTATTCCTAATAGCTTTCCTTTGGAAGTTTTACTATATCGATACACGCGATATTTGTTTGGATGAGCCATTCACCATTTTCCATGCTCAGCATAGTTTCTGGGATATAATTAAACTACCGGCCAATAACGAGCCTAACCCTCCGCTTTTTATGGTCTTGCTCCATTTTTGGATAAAACTGTTTGGTATTGAGGCTGGTTCGGTAAGGATATTACCACTTACTTTCAACGCTTTAACAGCAGTTTTTATATACCTTATCGGTAAAAAGTTTTATAGTTTACCAACAGCGTTGCTTGCCTCGGGCATATTTATTCTGTCAACTTATCACTTTTACTTTGCGCTCGAAACCCGTGCATACTCATTGCTTTCGTTGGCCACGGCTGCATCGTTGTTCTACTTTCAATCACTTATTGCTAAGCCCCAAAGTATTCGATACCTAATAGCTTTAGTGGTTTGGAATTTTATTTTAGTGTATAGCCATTACTTTGGATGGTTTGTAGTGTTTGTACAGTTTATTGCTGGTTTGCTTTATTTAAAAGAAAGGCTAGTATTCCGAAGAGTATTTATTGCAATTATTGCCACGGCACTTCTTTTTACTCCAATGACTGTGGTGTTTATTAAGCAATTTTTTAAATCGAGTCAGGGAACCTGGGTTTTACCACCATCGCGTTTCGAGTATGTGCATCAGCTATACTGGTTTTTTAACACCAAGAAGATATTGTTTTTTTTATTACTAGCCGTTGCAGTTGGCTTAGTCTATACAATTTACACAAAGCGTAAAATTCCAGTATTGCGTCAGTTGGCAGTTGTATTTCTTTGGTGGTTTATTCCTTACACAATAATGTTCCTTGTTTCGTTTAAAGTGCCAATGTTTATTAACCGCTATATACTTTTCAATACGATTGGGCTTTACCTTTTTGCCGCAATACTTATTAACTACCTTTTTACGGAAAGGGTTGCAATTATTGTGGGATGCGCATTGCTGGGAATGCTATTTTTGAAACTTCAAATCAACTCCAAGGATTTTTACTACCGCGAGGTTAAAAACTCCGTTTTAGCGGTTAAGAAGCATAAAACTGATAACACAAAGGTTTTGCTATACCCATACTGGACCGATTTGGGTTTTATGTACTATTACGATAGGAGTATATTTGAGGATTATGCCAATTTCGATTCATTGCTGGAGGCAAAAGGATTTGTTCGGTATTGGGATGCTAACCACTTTATGAGAGATATAAAAAAGCCAGATAATAGCCGTGTTATTTACGTACACAATGGAGACTTAAATGATACGTCGATTTATAGGTATTTGGATAGCACCATGATAAAAACCGATAGCGTATTTTTTCCTCAGTGTTTTATTGTGGCGGTGTTTGAACCATGTAAGTAGTTAGTTTGTCAATTAGATTTTATTTGTGTACCTTTGCAACCAAGGAAAAGTGAACGCACTGAATTCATAGTCTGCAATTAGCCTGTAGTTCTTCGTATTTATTCGTTTAGTTTAAATTCAATTTACACCACTTTTCCCGGTATCATAGTAATCAATTATCAACTTAAAGTAAATTATGGGAAGATCGCAGGAATCGTTCAACAAGCGCGAAAACGAAAAAAAAAGAATAAAGAAACAGCAGGACAAACTTCAAAAGAAGGAGGATCGTAAGGCCAATAAAGGTGGTAAAAGCCTTGATGATATGATTGCCTACGTTGATGAATTTGGCAATATTACCGATACTCCGCCCGATCCTTCTAAAAAAGAGAAAATCAACGTAGAGGATATTCAAATTGGAGTTGCAAAGCAGGACGATACTATCCCCGTAATTACCGAGAGAACAGGCGTGCTAACAAACTTCAACAAATCTAAAGGTTACGGCTTTATCAGGGATTTGAATAATAACGATAGCATTTTTGTGCATATCAATAATTTTATGGAAGATATTCAGGAGGGCGATAAGGTAACGTTCGAAACTGAGCGAGGATTAAAAGGCCTTAACGCCATAAAAGTGAAACGTTTTAAGAGTAGCGAGCCAACTGTTTAGTTGGCTTCTTCTTTTGTAAATTGTTCTACAGCCAAATTTACCTGCTCCGGATTTCCCAATACGTAAACAATATCGTTACCTTTGAAAATAGTTGTTGGCGATGGGTGTTCAATAATTTCATCGCCACGTTTAATCGCAAGTAGCGTTACACCAGTTTTGTTTCGTAGCTGACTTTCGGCTAGAGTTCTGCCATCGAGCAGGGAGTTAGAATCTACCTTAATTGCCGTAATGTTCATATTGGGTAGTTCATCCATAATGGTGGGTTGGTTCACGATGTCCATCTCGGAGTATACACCGAGATTTTCACTGCGTATATGGGTTAAAATTCGGTTAACTTCCCTCTGTGGGTATAGTTTATTGGCCAATATTCTGTTGAATAGGTCTATGGCTATTTCAAATTTCTCAGGTAAAACTTGGTCTGCACCTATCTCGTAAAGCTGTTTTACATTGGCTATATACTTGGAGCGGGCAATAATATAGACCTTCTTATTAATACTTCGCACCTTCTCAATAATTGCCATACATGGAATAAGGCTCCCCACTGAAACCACAACCACATCGGCTGTATCAACGTGTGCTTTCATAAGTATTGGCTCGTTCACTGCGTCGCCATAAACAACAGTATCGCCACTATCCATTTTTTCCTTTGCTGTGAGCGGGTCAAAGATTATGGATACATGCTGTATATTGCTATTCTGCGCCATCTTGGATAGCTTTAGCGAACTTGCATCCTTTCCAATTATCACTAAATGGTTCTTAAAGTTTGGAATCTCCATCTCCTGCAAAGGAAATAGCCCATCAACTAAAAATTTAGGTAGATTTAGTTTGAGGAGTAGGTTTGCAAATGGTAGCGATACCCTCATCAGGAATGGCGACAAAGCCATTGTAATTACAGCTACAGCCAAGAACAGTTGGTAGTAGTAGTTTGTAATTATTGAGTTGTTGACCCCAATTTTAGCCAGAATAAACGAGAATTCTCCAACCTGACTAAGCGCAATACCAATTACTACAAATCCACGGAAAGTATGACCGAGAATAAATCCAGTAAATGCACCAATTATCGATTTTATTGAAATTACAAGGAATACGCTAAGAATAACTATGGGCAAATTATCAATCACAAAACCCAGGTCCAGCAGCATTCCAATAGAAACAAAGAAGAAACTGGTGAAAGTATCTTTGAATGGTATTAGGTTGGAGAAAGCATTATGGCTGTAGTGCGATTCCGATATCATTAAGCCTGCCAGGAATGCACCAAAAGCAAGCGACATGCCCATTTGCGAGGTTAAAAGGGCTATGGATAAACAAATCAACAAAATACTCATCAGGAAAAGTTCCTGATTTTTACTCAGAGCAATATGATGTAGTAGTTTTGGGAAAAGCCATTTGTTACCAGCATAAACCACTGCAATTATTATAACCGCTTTAATGGAAATCACAATTAGTTCTCTAGATAAATCAACCTCTTTGTTGCCAAGTAAATTTGTAAATAGGAGTAGGGGAACAAGCATTAAATCCTGAAAAATGAGTATTCCAAGTGTGGTACGTCCATAGTTTGAGGTTAACTCAGAGCGTTCCTGTAAAAGTTTTAGTACAAGTGCGGAACTGCTAAGCGCTACAAGGAAACCAATAAATAGCCCTGAGTGCCAATCGAGTTCGTAGAAAGTGGATACAATGTAGAATACTCCTGCTGTAATGGTTACCTGAATTAATCCGCCGAAGAAGACAATTCTCCTAATTTTAAGGAGATGCTTGAGTGAGAACTCCATTCCAATGGTAAAAAGTAGGAGTATTACACCAATTTCGGCAAGTAGTTCAATTTGATGCTCGGAATGGACTAAACCCAGTAGGTGAGGGCCTGCAATAATCCCAGTCATAAGGTAACCAACAACTGTCGGTACCTTAATCCTTGTGAAAATAAGGTTTACAAGGGTTGATAGGGCAAAAATTATGACAATATCCTTTAGTAGCGAAAGTTCCATTTAGCAATGATGTAATTATCTTGCTAATATATTGATTTTTTGCGCAATAGTTGTTGGCTATTAATTGAAAAATCGGCTATAGTCCTCCATAGTGTTGATATTCAGTAGAATTTTCTCGTCATTTACTTCCACTGTTTTTTTTGAGTATTTTCCCAGGAATTCTTTTAGGTGAATTTGGTCGAGTTTTTCGGTTTTTAGTTCATTTATAACTTTTGCAGACAGTAAGAATGGATGTCCCCCTTTTCCGTTAAAACTGGGGCTGATATAATCGGAATTTTCTACCTCTTTGAATAGAGTATTTAGAGTTTCTTGAGTTAAGAACGGATTGTCAATGTTGCTGACAAACACAGGCTTAGCTTCACTCAAAGCCAATGCAGCCAGTTTAAGCGAGTAAAACCGTTCCCATTCAGGATGATGGTTTATAACAACATTAACATTACTTGGAATATTTAATTTTAGCTGATGATAAAGAACAGCGCTGGTTTTGTTAAGCACAACTATAATCTCATTACAACCAAAAGAACTGTATTCGTCAATGAGTTTTTCCAGAAAAGTGGTTTTAGTATCGAACTTTAATGAGAATTTTGGCACACCCATACGTTCGGATTTTCCAGCCGAAAGAATAATTGCTGATATATTTTTCTGCACTTTTTGTATCATCTATAGTATTTTTCCAATTAATCAATAATTTTAATGACAAATGTAATTCTTACGGTGTTTATTTTTAGTTTTGTGATGAATTAATTTAGTGATGTTTTGTTAAGGCTCTTTTAATTTAAAGTTTGAGATTCCTGCCTTCGCAGGAATGACTCTTGGCTTAAAGACCACTACTTGTCATTCCGCACTTGATGCGGAACCGAACTTGTGAGTTCGCTGCAGGCAATCTACTTAACAAAACAGCATTAACTACAAAACCAAAACTATGACCGATAAATTCTACACAATTCCAGTGGAGCAACTGCTCCAAATGATTTTGAACGAATTTCAGAAAAATCAATCAATATTTGGTATCAACAAGGATTTATTTTTTAATCCATCGCAAAATAGTAAACTGAACACCGAGATTTTCGGACAAAAAATAGATACGCCTCTAGGCGTTGCGGCTGGTCCACACACCCAGCTGGCGCAGAACATTATTGTATCGTGGTTAATGGGTTGCCGTTACATTGAGCTTAAAACCATTCAAACTCTCGATGAACTTGAAGTTTCCAAACCCTGTATCGATATGCAGGACGAGGGCTATAACTGCGAGTGGTCGCAGGAGTTAAAGATTGAGCAGAGTTTTAACGAGTATCTCAATGCTTGGGTTATTATCCACATACTTAACCATAAATTAGGGTTTGGTGCTAACCCAAACACCATTTTCAATATGAGCGTGGGCTACAACCTTGAGGGGATTAAACAACCCAACGTTCAATGGTTTTTCGATAAGATGAACAGCTGCAAGGTTGAATTGGCCGAGAAAGTGGAGAAAGTTAAATCGCTTTACCCTGAGGTGGAAAAAATCAGTATTCCGCATCAACTCTCAAACAATATCACGCTATCCACAATGCACGGATGCCCTGCCAACGAGATTGAGGACATTGCAAAATATCTGCTTACCGAGAAAAAACTGCATACTTTCGTTAAGTTAAATCCAACCCTTTTGGGACCAGCGGAGTTAAGAAGGATTCTCAACAAGGAACTAAAATTCAAAACAAACGTTCCCGATATCGCCTTTGAGCACGACCTAAAGTATCCCGATGCAGTAAAAATCATCAACTCGTTGCAGCAAACTGCCGATAAGCAGGGTTTAACCTTTGGTTTGAAGTTGACAAACACGCTTGAATCAGTCAACATTAAGAATGCTTTTAAATCCGATGTAGAGATGATGTATATGAGCGGCAGAGCATTGCATCCAGTATCAGTAAACGTTGCTCGGAAATTGCAGAACGAGTTTAACGGCAAACTTCTGCTTTCGTTCTCGGCTGGTGTAAATGCGTTTAACGTAACCGATACTTTAAAGTGTGGATTCAGAACCATTACCGTTTGCTCCGATTTGCTAAAACCAGGTGGTTATTCAAGGTTAAATCAGTATGTTGAAAATATCACCAGCGATATTGCTAAAGGCAAGTGTAATAATATGGTTGAGCTGGTTGAAAAGGAATCGGCACATCAATTCCTTAAAAAGTATGCCGATGATGTTCTTAGGAATAAACTCTACACACGCGATCATCTGCGTGAGCCATCCATTAAGACAAAGCGTGAGTTGGATTACTTCGATTGTATTTCGGCACCTTGCCGCGATACCTGCGCAACAAATCAGGATATTCCAGACTACCTATACTTTACAGCCACAAAGCAGTACGATAAAGCGCTGGAGGTGATTCTTAAAACCAACCCGTTCCCATCAATTACGGGCATGGTTTGCGACCATCAATGCCAGAATAAGTGTACAAGGATTAATTACGATGATTCGTTGCTTATTCGTGAGGTAAAGCGCTTTATTGCGGAAAATTCCGATATCAAGTTAAATCCAAAAACTGCCAATGGAAAATCGGCTGCAATTGTTGGTGCTGGACCATCGGGCTTATCGTGTGCGTTTTACCTAGCCATAAATGGCTTTAAGGTTGATGTTTTTGAGGCTCACACAAAATCCGGCGGTATGGTTAAGTACGCAATTCCTGGATTTAGATTGACCGATGAGGCTATTAATCGCGATTTCGGCAGATTGGAGCAACTAGGAGTTAAAATAGCCTACAGCCACAAGGTTAATAAAGATGAGTTTGCAAAGCTGAAATCTACATACGATTACGTTTACCTATCACCCGGTGCGCAAAAGTCGGCCGATTTGAATATCGACGGAATTGAAACCAGTGGTGTTATCGACCCGCTATCGCTACTTTTCGGTGTAAAGGATGGTAGAATTAAGGAACTAGGCAAAAACGTAGTGATTATTGGCGGTGGAAACACTGCAATGGACTCTGCGCGCACAGCGCATCGTTTGGTTGGAAACAACGGAAAGGTTACTGTGGTTTACCGCCGAACCATTGATGAAATGCCAGCCGACGAGGGCGAAATAAGCGCTGTTATTGAGGAGGGAATTCAGATTGTAGAGTTAACCGCACCCGAAAAGGTTATTTCGGCCAATGGTAAGGTTAAAGCTTTGCTTTGCAGCAGAATGGAACTAAAAGGTGTCGATGCTAAAGGTCGTCCAAATCCAGTAAAGATTCCAAACTCGGAGTACGAAATAGAGTGCGATGTAATAATCCCTGCGGTTGGTCAGGCGTTGGATATCGACTTTGTTCCAAACGAACTTTTAAAGGCCGATACAAGAACCTACAAAACCCTGTTGGGCAATGTATATATTGGTGG
>JAEXVC010000199.1 GCA_023406715.1 Bacteroidota bacterium
GCGTGGGATGTTGCAGACGGTTTGGTTAAGTGGGACAAAAAGCAGGGAGCGGAAATTTACAACCATTGCCCAGTTACTGGAATAATCGAAGAGAATAAAGCAGTAAAAGGAGTTAAACTAGACGATAATACTGAGATTATCGCTCCATGCATCGTAATTGCCACAGGAGGCAAATCCTACCCTGCCACTGGTTCAACAGGCGATGGATATAGATTTGCAGAGCAGTTAGGGCATACCATTGTAGAGTTACGTCCATCGTTAACTGGAATTGAAACGCATCCATCTTTTCCACAACTGAATGGTTTGAATTTACGAAATGTCAATGCATCGCTTTATATAGATGGACGAAAGGTAGATGAAGAGTTTGGCGAAGTAGAATTCACCGAGTATGGAGTTGATGGCCCTTGCATTCTCAGACTGAGCTTGAAAGCAATTGATGCATTTAGGTCGGGTAACAAGGTACATTTCAGTATCGACCTAAAACCTGCACTTAATAAAGACAAATTACTCAACCGAATTGAACGCGATGCTACCAAAGGTAAAAGTTACACTGTAAATATGCTTTTACGTGACCTACTACCCTCTCAGTTGGTTTCTGTTTTTCTCCGACACCTAAAGCTTAGTTCTCTAAAGAGTGCAGCAGAGTTAACAAACGACGAAAGAATTTCGCTGATAAATATGCTAAAGGGTTTCAACCTAAATATGCGTGGGCATAGAGATTGGAACGAAGCCATTATAACCGCAGGTGGCATCAACTTAAATGAGATAGATAGCAAAACAATGGCCTCAAAACTAATTGATGGACTTTACTTTGCAGGAGAGATAATCGATTTATCGGGCAATACTGGTGGTTACAACCTACAAATTGCATTTTCAACGGGCTGGTTAGCAGGACAATCGGCCGCAGAAAAGTTAAAGGGGCGTTAAAATGTCATTCCTAACTTGTTTCGGAATCTCTTAGTCAAAAAATGACCCTGAAACAAGTTCAGGGTGACAATCAATTCTACACAAACTCTATCGAACAAAGAAATCGAACATTAGCCTGTTGTTCAAATACCCTTTAAGCCTATCGCCAACCTGAACGGGGCCAACTCCTGCAGGCGTGCCTGTATACATATAATCGCCTATACGGAAAGTCACAAACCGAGAAACATAGTCGATAAGCTCATCGAAACTAAAAATCATATCACGGGTATTGCCTTGCTGAACAACCACATCATTCTTCTCCAACCGAAACTCAATATTGCCTAAATCCTCTATTTCCTCTTTAGGAATAAACTCTCCTATGGGCGCCGAATAGTCGAATGCCTTGGCAATTTCCCAAGGTAAGCCCTTTTGCTTACACTCCTGCTGCAAATCGCGTGCGGTAAAATCTATCCCTAAACTAACGGCATCGTAATACCTATGGGCGAACCGTTTGTTAACACTCCGTCCAATACGGTTGAACCGAATAACTACCTCCAACTCGTAATGTAAATCCTTTGTAAACTCAGGATAAAAAAATGGCTGATTATTTCTATTTAAACAAGTATCAGGTTTTATAAAGAATACAGGTTTATCGGGTACATCGGAGTTCATCTCCTTTGCATGCTCTCTATAATTCCTGCCAATACAGATTATTTTCATATATTATGCTAAACTACTCCAAATTACTAATCGGCAATCATTACCTTTAAACCCTTGGGGACAATATTAATTTTAAGCTTTCTACCCATCATACAAGGCTCGCCATCGAAATGGACAACGCCAGCCTTTTTACGCTTCAGAACAACATTTTCAGCCTTAATTGTGGTCATTTTAGGGCTCTTATCCATAGTTTTGGCGAATAAACGAATACCAATTCCCACACTTCGGTATGTTCTAAATGGAGCTAACACGCATATTTCAAGTTCGCCATCCTGAATATCGGATTTGGGCGATATATAAGCGTTGTTTCCATACTGCGAAGCATTGGCTAAAGTAATTAAGAAGGCTCTTGTTTTCAGTTTCTGCTCACCGTTTATTTTCAACCTATACTTCTTAGGTTTATAGTTAAAGTACTCCTTAAGAGTTGTTTTTAGGTATGTCATAAATCCACGGCTAGTTGCTTCGGCAAACTTAAATCCAATGTGTGCATCAAACCCAACTCCGCAAGTGCAGAAGAAAGGCAAATCGTTAATACGACCGTAATCAATAGCATCGAACTTACCTGAATTTATTAGCTCCATCGATTTCTCTAGATTCAAAGGAATTTTAAGGTGACGAGCTAAGCCGTTACCTGAACCAATTGGAATTATACCCAAAATTCCCTCTGTATCAACCAATGCCTTTGCAATTTCGTTAACGGTTCCATCTCCTCCAACAGCCACAAAACGTCTGTAACCATCATCCAACTTTTGCTTAACAACATCAGTAGCATCACCCTTATGCTTAGTAATATAAACCTCGGCATCAAAACGAGAACTGTCAACTAACTTCAATATTCTATCAGGAAGGTTATCCTTCTTTTTTGTTCCAGAAATTGGATTGATTAAAAAAATAATTCTCTCTTTAGCATTGGTTACTGACATAGCAAATTGATTAAGTTAATTTGAAAGGCTCAAAGGTAGTGCAGGATGTGAAAATTCAAAAAAACTTTCAAAAAATATTTATATTTGCCACGCTTTTATTGATTTATTTTACAGTTTATTACACAAAATCAACTTAACTAAACCAAACACTAAAGAAACTATGAAGAAACTCCTAGCCAACCGATACGGAAGCATACTATTGCTGTATATTATTTTTGTGATAATATCATTTATAACACGTACCGTTTTACTAGGTATGTCGTTTAGCGAAGTTAACCTTGGGATATTCAATTTGCTTAGAATATATGGTGTAGGTCTTTTCTACGATACCATTGCCTTTACCTACTTTATGATTTTCTACGTTCTAACCTCAATGTTTATTTCCACCCGATTCTTCAATTCATCAAAAAACAAGTGGATTGCCAATATTCTCATCTTTATTACAATCTATATCTTCCTTTTCAATAGTATCTCGGAGTATTTTTTCTGGGAAGAGTTTGGTGTTCGCTACAACTTCATAGCGGTTGATTACCTAATTTACACCACCGAGGTTGTAGGCAATATTCGCGAATCGTATCCACTACCACTTCTTTTAAGTTCAATTCTTGTAATTGATTTGGCAATAATGTATTTCCTTAACAAGAATAAAATCATTGATATAGTTATAAGTGGTACCGAAAAGCTTAAGCAAAGATTAGTTACTGGTTTAATACTTTTAATGCTACCTGTGCTTTCATTTATTATAGTTGATTATAGTTGGGCTGAAAAAACTGAGAATAGATACAATGGGGAATTATCAAAAAATGGAGTGTACTCTATTTTTGCGGCTTTCATAAACAATGAACTCGATTATAATACCTTTTATATAACTAAACCTGCCGAAGAAAGTTTGGCACAACTACGCACCCTAATTAAAACTGAAAATAGCGAGTTTGTTAGTGATGATATAAACAATATCACAAGAAAAGTAACTAGCCAAGGCGAAGAAAAGCGTTATAACGTTATTCTTGTTACTGTTGAGAGTTTAAGCGCTGAGTTTTTTGAATTCCAAGGAAGCAAAAGAGGTCCTAATGTAACACCTAGAATGGATTCATTGGTACGTAATGCTATGCTATTTACCAACCTTTATGCCACTGGTACACGCACTATATGGGGTCTTGAGGCTGTTGCAATATCACAACCTCCAAAACCAGGGCAAAGTATCATTAAACGTCCAAATAGCGATAATATGTTCACACTTGGTCAACTTTTCAAGGTTCGTGGTTATGAGTTAAAGTATATATATGGTGGAAATGGTTATTTCGACAATATGAATTTCTTTTTTGAAACCAATGGATATCAAATTATTGATAAAAAGTATTTCCAAGAAGATGAAATAAACTTTGAAAATGCTTGGGGTGTTTGCGACGAGGACTTATTTAGCAAAACACTTAAGGAAGCCGACAAATCGTTTGCCGAAGGAAAACCTTTCTTAAATGTGGTAATGACAACCTCAAACCATAGACCTTTCACATATCCTAACGGACGTATTGATATTCCATCGCCAGCAAACCGTGTTGGTGCTGTAAAATATACCGATTACGCAATTGGCGATTTCATTAAAAAGGCCGAAAAGAAACCTTGGTTTAACAACACCATTATTGTTATTGTTGCCGACCATTGTGCTGGTAGTGCAGGACAAACTGAACTTCCTGTTCTTGAGTATCAAATACCCCTTATTATTTACAATCCAAACTTTATTGCACCTCAAAAAATTGATAAGTTAGCCAGCCAAATTGATGTTGCTCCAACACTTTTAGGCTTAATGAATTGGACCTACAACAGTAAATTCTTTGGTAAAGATATCCTGAAAATGACCCCTGAGGAAGAAAGAGGTTTTATTGCTAACTACCAAAAATTAGGTTACATAAAAGGTGATAAGATTGTTATTATGAGCCCTATTCAACAGGTTCGTTACTACCAATTCGACCGCATTTCTGGAGAAATGAAAGAAATTGGAGAAGATGCTAATTTGCTTAAGGAGGCAGTAAGCTATTACCAATCGTCAAGTCACCTTTACAAAAACAAATTGGATAGATGGGAAGTAGGTTTGAACTAAAAAATAATCCACGGTCTATTGGCCGTGGACTTTTCTTTGTATTATTTTGCTTGGTTTTTGGGTTTAATGCTATTGGTCAGGAAAAAAGAGACACTATAGTTTACAGACCTTATAAGGATACTGTAAAGTTAGTTAAGGCTCAAGTTTACGATATTGACTCATCAACATCGTACGTATTTTACAAAACTCGTCCATTTGGCTTTCTAGGCTATGTACCTCGCAACTTGGTCGATTTTTGTAAAGTAAGTACTCAAAAGAAAAATCTAGTTACGGTTGGTGGAGTTGCAGTAAGCACTGCCATTCTAATTGCATTCGACCAGCAAATACTCGATGCAACCCAACAATTTGGACGTTATATCAACTTAGATTCTGAACGAAAATTTAAGACAGTAATATCAATTAATCCAGGAGGGTTTCACGTTCCAGTGCTGGACTTACCTCAAAATTTAAACTCAACCCTTTACTTCATGGGCGAAGGTTGGCCAAGCGTGTTAATTGCAGGCGGACTATGGGGATACGGAAGTATTGCAAAAGACTATAGGGCTTTGCAAACCTCATCGCAACTGGCAGAGATGTTTTTAACTTTGGCAATAACTACGCAATTCATTAAACGAGTTACTGGACGGGAAAGTCCTTTTGTCGCTACTGAGTCAGGTGGAAAATGGCGTCCATTTCCAAATCCAGCAACCTACCAAAAGCATGTCCCAAAGTATGATGCTTTTCCATCGGGACATTTGGCAACAGCCATGGCAACAGTAACAATTCTATCTGGGAACTACCCTGAAGAACGCTGGATAAGACCCGTTGGATATACTACAATGGGACTAATAGCTTTTGCAATGGTAAACAATGGTGTACACTGGGTGAGCGACTACCCATTAGCTATTGCAATAGGTTATGCTTATGGTAAAATAGCCATATCTCACGGACACACTGTTATAAAGAGAAAGACTGATGGCACATTAGTTTCAGGAAAATTTACTCCAATTATATTTGGAGACAACGGAGTTGGTTTGAGTTACAGGATGACTTTCTAGCAAGAATCAAAAGTTTACAGCCAAGCCAACACCAACATCATTCCCATTGTAATAAGGAAGAAGAACTGCCGAAGTTTTGGAATTAGATTTCTTAGGTGTGTAAAGACGTTTCATATACGGAAAAGTCCAATACGCTATTTTAGTTCCTAAAATGCCAATTCCTGCACCAGCAACGACATCGGAAAACCAGTGCCGTACATTGTACATCCTTAAAGCGCCCGTTGCTGTAGCCGCAGTGTAACCTGCAACGCTATACCAAATGGATTGTTCCTTATACTCCTGATGCAT
The DNA here is from genome assembly GCA_023406715.1 of Bacteroidota bacterium. Classification (GTDB taxonomy): domain Bacteria; phylum Bacteroidota; class Bacteroidia; order Bacteroidales; family Tenuifilaceae; genus SB25. Next base: position 5,973 of record JAEXVC010000199.1, read on the forward strand.
AAATTCTGCACACATAAAAGCAGTGGCAGTATGTCCCGATGGGAATGAGTTAATTGCACTCCTATCGGGTCGTCGAACGCTAGTGTAATCTTTAAGTCCACTAACAGTAAGCGATACCAACAGAAAAGAGGTACCCAAAATAACACTTCTATCAACAAACGAGTGTTTACCTTTCACACCTGAAAAGTTAAGAGCATAAACGGTTACTGCTGGTGCATACTGTAAATAATCGTCAATTTTTATTTGCTCGCAGGCACTATTATCTATCCTATTCTTAATCCAATTATCGAACTTCTTTATGGCATCGCTCTTAAAACCTGCGGCTCCATAGCCAATCAGTACTGAAGGAATTATAATTTGCTTATAATTAAATCTAAGTTCACTAATTGAATCGCCAGTATTGGAATTTAAACTATCGCGTTCCTGATTCTCCATTGATAAGACAACAGAACGAAACAATAGCAAAACAAAAATTAAAAGAAGCAACCGCATCTTTAAAAAACTTTATTTCTGTTTCATTTTTAAGTAAATAGCAGTCAACACACGCTTGGTGTAAAGAGGAAATTCGCCATTCATCATCCAAGCATAGTAACTGGGCTCTTTTTGGAAAATCTCAACCACCGATTTTCCTTTATGTTTTCCAAAGTTGAATACCTCTACCCCATTATCGTCGAGTACAATACGTCCAATAAAATCGACATTGCGGTTGAAGGAACTATACTCCGCAAGGAAATCAACATCATTTTTCAACTCAGGATATCTATCCAGCTGTGCTCCAAGAATTTCATAAGTGGCCATAGAATCAGCACCTGCACTATGAGCATTTTCTAATGTTTTATCTAGATAGAATTTGTAAGCTGCAGAAAGTGTACGCTTTTCCATTTTATGGAAAATAGTCTGTACATCAATAAATTTACGTTTTTTCAAATCGAAATCTACACCAGCACGTAAAAACTCCTCGGCAAGTAGCGGAAAATCAAACTTATTTGAGTTGAATCCTGCAAAATCGCAACCCTCAATCATATTGGCCAACGATTTCGCCACCTCCTTGAATGTGGGTTCATTCTTCACATCCTCATCGGAAATGCCATGAATTGCAGTAGTCTCGGGC
>JAEXVC010000237.1 GCA_023406715.1 Bacteroidota bacterium
GTATTAGATGAATTTGAAGGCGAGATAGATGAAAATCTAATATCCTTAAAAACTTTTTGTCAACTTGAAAACCCACCTACAGAAGAAATTGTAAATGAATATTTTAGATTTACAACTCACATTGACGAACTAAACATACAGAATGTTTGCAGTTATCTAATTCCTATTATTATTGCAAAAGTAATTAAAAGGGAAAAACTTTTAGAACTTTTAGAAAGTGTTCAATACTCTAGGTATACATACAAAGAATTGGTTCTGTTACTTACTGAAACAATGTATTTTAAGGAGGAACCTTTAAAAATTGAAAAAATTTATTCATTACAACAGAATTTATCAGAAGAACCAAAACTTAATTTTTTTATTGCACTACTTTATTTTGAAAACAAATACTTTGATGAATGTTCCAAATTCCAAGAATCTTACGTTGATGAAGAAAGAGAGTCTAGAGATTTATTTCTCTATATTAGATCATTAAATTATGGTAAAAGTTCTAGTCAACTAAAATTACTTAGATTACTTAGAAAATGGAGATTATCATATTCCTTCAATGACTATTTACTAAGAATAGAAATTGAATTACAGCAAATTTTAAAAGATTGGTTAGAAATTAAAACTATAACTGAATATGGACTTTCTAAGATGCCTCATGATGAAGATTTTTTTACACTGTATATTATATCCTTGGCATCAACAAATAACAAACAAAAAATAGAAGAAGAAACAGAACGGATAAAGAGTTTTACTTTCAAAATCACAGATAATGCATTAAGAGTTGTAAATATTCTAATTCAATTTAATTTTTTTGATTTAGGGCTAGAATTATTATATCAAAAAGCTCTAAATAAAGATGATAGTTTAGCAAGAATGAATTATTTTACCCTAACAACTAATCTACCTCCGGAGTATTTTAAAGAATTTGACAATGTAATTAATGATTGTTACGTAAAATTTGAGATTGATGGCGAAATAGAAACAATTCATATAAACTCAAATACACAAACATTACCGCTTGTTCAAAAATCTTTAGGGAGAACAGTACTTGAAACCTTTACAATCGAATATCCATTATCAAAAAAATTAAAACATGTTAGAATACTGCGTATAATGAATAAATACTTGGCTCTAAGTGATAACATCATCGCTGAAGCAAATAGTTCATTTTCAAATCTCCCATTAGAATCTATCAAACTTGAATCAACAGATATTAAAGCCTTAGAAAAATTATTAATTGATAACTTTGGTGCTGCTGACGAAGAAAGAAAAAAGCAAACAGAACTTACTTTTAAGAAATATTATGAATTTAAAATTTCATTTACAGAATTAGTAAATGTTAATTTTAATGGTTCATTTATAGATGCGTATTATCATTTAATATCAAATCAAAGTGATGGGTATTTGGTTAAACCTTTAAAGTATTTTAGAAATAAAACCAAAAATAAAAAGTGTGTTATTGATTTCAGTAGTGGGTTATTACTGTTTGAATTATCAAAGAAACTTGGAATTAAGTTTGATAAATTTATTGTTTCTGAAAATATATTTCCTATAATCGAGAATTTAGTATTAAGAACTGAATCAGAACGTAATTCAAAGATGTCTATAACATTAACTAATAATAGTATCATTCCAAACTTTTATCCAAATGACTTTCACGATAGAAGAATTGATTTTATTTTGGAATTAAAAAATTGGTTTAAAGAAAATGCTTATTCAGAAATACCTCAAGAAAAAATTGAAATAATTAGACCATTGTATGCTGATGGTAATATGACAGTTACTCTAGAATATATAATAGACAATGCTTTCTTTTCTCAAAGGGAAGGGTATGTGTTAATTTCAGATGACATAGTATATGAAAAATTACTAAATTTAAACAATTGGGTTACTACAGAAAATTACCTTATTGAATGTTTTCCCGAAAAGAAAAATGAAATATTAGAAATTATGTTATCATATAGGTATATTGGCATTACTTTAAATTCAGAAGTAATGTATACAGCATATATTAATCAACATAAAGAAGGATACAATCATATATATAACTATGCATTAAGAAACCTATCACTTTCACTTAATTTCAATTCATTCAATACTTTTATTGCAGTTGATTTTTTAAAGAAGGTTGCGTTAAGTTCAGCAATAACATATGAGAAGTATAAATTTGATGCAACTAATCTTTTTGCAATGCTGATAACAAGTTTTCCAAGTCCTGAATATATTTTTTTACTAAGGAAAAGGATAGAACAACAGTTTAATTTGATGGGGGATTATTTAAAAATAACTGTAATGGCATTAATAGATGCTCATAGAATTAATAGTCAATCTTAACCTTCATTGGCGCGGATATGTACCCTTTGCTGGCGCGGATATATATCCGTGCCATTTACTTTTAATACTTTGCTAGGCGTAAATAGGAGACTCACCCCTAAATCCCCTCTCTATTCCGCCTGCTGGCGGTTACAGAGGGGACTTTTGGCTATTACTGAAGGGTTGGGTTGTTGTTTTGTGGTTTATTTTACTCTTTCGCTGGCGCGCGTTTGTAACGCGTTCCCATTACATTTAATACAAAACATGAACTGTAAAGAGCAATAGAATATAATAATACACGGATTTATATTACTGTTTTAAAATTTAAATAACTACTTTTAAAGGATAGTTCACACTTGAAAATTTCACCCTAAAAAACTTTTTATGAAGACAATTAAGCTATTACTACCGCTGTTTTTAGTTCTAATGGCATTTTCGTGTACAAAAACTGAGTATGTTAATCCTGATGAGGAGTTTGATTTAAAGGCAAGTAAAATTGAGCAGGTTGGCAGTTTATTTCAGTCTATTGCCCGTCAGCCCGAGGCGTATGAAGCTCTAATGAATGCAACCAAATTAATTTACAACGACTACACCGAATTGCTTCCGCTATCCGATATGGCTATAGTGCAAAGGGGAAAAGCCAGAGGGGCTGCTTTTAGCAGTTTATTTGACGCTATTGCCCGTCAACCCGAAGCGTACCAAATATTAGATGATGCTGCTACGGTTTTTCTAGGACCCTACAATGCTGATGAAATAAGCGATGAACTTCTAGAAATTACCAAAGCCTATTGTGTTACAGCATTAAACGAGAGTATAGCCCGCCAACCTGAGGCTTTTCCAAGTTTTAATGCGGTTTGTAAAAAATACTTGAATTTCGAGATTGCTATTCCAGAATAGTTAACGCTATCTGTTCACACACTTGCTGGCGCGCGTTTGTAACGCGTGCCTTTTTTATTACTACTTGACTTTCTGAGCATAATTTTAAAAATTATTTAGTTTATTCTAGTCTTATAATGAATGCCATATCATTTAATCCACGCATCCTTTAGACGCGCGCCAAAAGGGGCAATTTTGTAGTGTACATACCAACATTTTTAAAAAACCATAGTTAATGACCATGGACTATTGACTATTCAAATAAGTTTTTACTACTTTAGCACTTCGTAACAACACTTTACTAATAGTATGCGATTTATAGGGAATATCTTTTGGCTTGTTTTTGGTGGAATCTTTATTGCTATTGAGTATTTTGCCGCAAGTTTTGTTCTAATAGTAACCATTATTGGGATTCCGTTTGGCTTACAAACCTTAAAGTTGGGTATTTTGGCGCTATGGCCATTTGGCAAGGAAACTACATTCAAAAAGGGCTCATCGGGTTGTTTATCTACCGTCATGAATGTTATTTGGTTGATATTTGGCGGAATATGGATATGCCTATCGCATGTGGTTTTGGCTATTTTACTGGCTATTACAATTATTGGGATTCCGTTTGCAAGGCAGCATTTAAAGCTTGCATCGTTGGCGTTAACTCCATTTGGTAGGGAGATTGTTGATAAGTAGCACTGACTCTGGCTCTACTTTATAAATAATATAACCACAAAGGCGCTCAAAGGATAATCCTTGTTTGCCTTTGTGGTTAAAATATTAGCAAATCATCTATATTTTCTTTCCAATATAGAATACATAACCGTAAAACTCCTTGTATTTTGCGTACAGTTGCGCCTCGTGACGTTCGTTGGCAACTAAATCCTCGGCGGTTTTATTACCAGCATACTTTTTAAGGAATAACTCTTGTGCTGCAACTTGCGGTACGTAAAAATGGTCTGTCCAGCAGTTCTCGGGCAGAATAAATGTGGCAACTGGAACGTAACCTGCCTTTTGCATTAAAGCAACTTTATTGGGAATAGTATCAATTTCGGGGTAAGCATCTACCCAAAATTTCTCTATCTCGGCTGGTCGCTCCTGCGTAAACCACGATGCCTCTGTTACTGCAATGTAGCCTCCTTTTTTGAGTAATCGGTTCCACTCATTTAAACCGCGCTCAAAGCCAATGTTGTAAATGGCACCTTCGGACCAAATTAGGTCAAACTCCTCGTCCCGAAAGGGAAGATTGTCCATTGAGCCAACTATCGCCTGAACTCTATCGTTAAGGCCTAACTCTGTGGCGTTTGTGTTGAATATATCAACGAAGTTCTGAAATAGGTCAACTCCAGTAATACTCCCCTTGGAGTTTTGAGCCAAAGTCATTGTTTGCCCACCAGTTCCACAGCCGATATCGGCAATACGGGAGTTTTCTGTAAGATTGTCGATAAAACTCAACGCCTTAATTGTAACCTCGGCGCTACCAGGGCCTTGGCGTTCTATGCTTGAGAAATACTCGCAAATAAGGTTGAAATCGAACTCGTGAATTGATTTATTTTCGTTACTCATGATGTTTAAATTTAATTTTGAAACAATAGGCTGTTCTGTTTTAGCCTTTGCTGATTTGAATAGAATAAATAGTAAAAAACTCCTACAAGAACTTGCCGAGTAGAATTTAAAGGATAACCTTGGTTTTTACTCCAAAGTTATTTACCTCACACGCTCCGAATTAAATTTAAACATCCAACAGTTTTAGTTCTACAAAGGTATGAATTTTAATGGGAATAAAACAAATAAAGAATGGCAGATATACTGCCATTCTTTCACCCAAACATTAATCTTTCTTCTTTTTCTCGATATACTCCTTGAACGATTTTTCGCCCTCTTCTTTCCAGTACTCATCGAAATGACGCCAGTCCTTTGTTGAACAGCAATTGTTCCAATGCTTGTTACCCCAGTGCTTGAACTTTTTGTCCTTGCACTTTGATTTGCTAGAATGTCCGTTGTGCTTGAAACCTCCAAAGATTAACCGAGCAAGTAGAGTAATTCCAAATGCCTGCCAGAATGTGATGGTGGTTAAACCAAACAACTCGGGCATTAGCCAGTTCCAAAGTAGCATTACAAAGTATCCGAATACGAATGCCAACGCTGCCGCAGTAATTACTCCTACAATAACCCAACCTACCATTCGGAGTCCCCAAATCCAGCGATCCCTGTGTTTACTTTCTGTTCTTTCCATGTTTATTAGAATTGTTTAATTGTTTTCTTCGTTAACTATATAAAAATCATCAAGCTTGATATACTCCTTTAGTTTCTTAATCCCTCTATGCTTCCACGATAGCAGTGTTCCCACTGGAACATCCCACTCATCAGATAATTCCTCAAACGAGTAGCCCTCGAACTCCGTGGCAACAATTACAGCCCTTTGCTTAGCAGGTAACTCCTCGAATGCTTTGTGCAACTTTTTATGGAACAACTCGCTATCAACCAACTTCGCCTCTGTCTCTTGCGCCTTAGCAAGCAGTTTTGCTATAAAATCATCACCAGTGATATCATCGTCATCGTTAAATTGCTCTAGCAAAACCTCATTTTTAGGTTTGCGCTGCACATCCACTACCCTATTCTTAACTGAGCGGTAAACGTACCCAGCCACATTCTCTATGTTAGCATCAAAATCGAGCTTGGTAAATAAGTTTAGCGCAACATCCTGCACAATATCCTCGGCGGTAACGTTATAGTACTTCTCGTTAAGGTACTTTTTAACGTATTTCACCAGATTTTTGTACTCAGTGGCGATAAACTGACTTAAACCCGTATTCTGATTTTCGCTCTTCATACTTATACTGACGATGAATTTTTACTTTATTGCAGTTATGAGAATATTTTTTAACTAACAATTGATAATGAGTAACTTAACGAGTAATCAATCGGTATTTTTCTATCTTCCATCTTCCTGCTTCTGGCTTTCTAAAGTAACAAATTCCCATCCATTCCTATTAAACTATAAACGGATAAATTGCCACTTCAAAAAAATAGTATAGTTTTAAGCTAGCAAACCGAACAATAACTTAAGATATCGTCAACCGTCCTAAACAAAACCATAACCTGTATGGCTAACAAAGAACTAATTGAACTAACCCCAATAATTGTAAAACTTGCAGCATTATTGGGTGCCGCATTGATGCTGGAAAGGTTTCTTACCTTTTTCAACAAAGCATTAAACAGAGTTACACTCCTTAAAAACTCCACAGAATTTCATGCAGCTAAGGATTTGAAGGAGAAACAAAATACTTTGGCCGTGGCCATTGAGGAAAATGGGATTCTGCTAGAATTGGTCATCGATAACGACCCTAGGGAGATTATCCCCAACCCAAGCAAAAAAGCAGATTTCAAGGAATCGAACTTTGATGTGGTTAAAATCCTTACTCACGAGGAAATTAGCGACGAACAAGCACGTTTTGATGCTCAACTTAAGGAAACCAATATCAAAAAAGAGTTCTGGATGCAAATCCTTGGAACGCTAATAGCCATAACTGGTTGCTATATAACCAAATTCTCTGTTTGGACATTTATTACCGACCTAAGTCCCGTTGAGTACGAAACACGCAGTTTATCAGCATTGCTGGAGTTTATATTTACAGGCATTATCATTGGCGCGGGTAGTAAACCCATTAATTTCCTAATGAACTTCCTAATGACCCGCAAACTAATAGTAAAGAAGAGCGAGTTAAAGGAAGAACTTGAAAAAGAGAAGGACAAAGCAGAGGTTCCCTCTCCCACTTCTAGCGCTAAATCAACCGATTTGGGCAAAGCACCACAATCCATTGAGGAGATTGTTGGTTTTACCTACGACGAAGGCGACCGTCCCGAACGCTTGGAGCATACGCACAGATTTACCAATAAGATCGACCTTATCACATACCACCACACCTGTTTCCATTCCGATGCTCCTTACATTGAGTTAACCAAGGAATTTGACCGAAAAGGATGGCTTACAGGCTACCACTGCGTGGTTTTTAAGGATGGAACAATCAGGGTTATTTGCAGGTGGGATAGATTCGGTAACCATGCCGTTGGACATAACGGACACTCAATGGGATTGGCATTCCAAGGAAATTTTGAGACCGACCCCAAAATTCCAAACTCAAACGTTAACGGCAATAAGGGTATAACAGAGCCTACTAATGCACAGTTAGAAGCCGCAGCCCGTGTTGTAGCACTTTGGGTTAAAATGCACAATATCCCCGTGGAGTTCCACTACGAAACCAAACTCCAAAACCCAAAAGGAATTATCCCGCACTACTGCATAGCCGATAAGGCCTGTCCCGGAAGTAGTTTCCCACATCAGAACTTTCAAACAAAAATTAACTTCTACCTAACTAAGTGGGATAAGAGCCCTGAGTTCGATGAAGCGCTAATGCAATTCAAGAATAAGAACCGTGTAATGCCAAAAATATAACCTATGGAAACAGTAGATGTAATAACCAAAGCAACCTATATATTTTTCATTTACCTGCTAATGGCAGTATTTGTTGAGCGTACCGTGGAGATATTTGTAAGCATTTTCAACTACTGCGATTTGAAATGGAAACGCTACCGCGTATGGAATAACCGCGCTGAAAAGTACCGCGACAAGCTGGATAGGCTCTATAATTTCGACTCATCAACCAAAGTAAACAAGATGTTTAACTGGTTACTGTGGGGCGTGGTAACTGAACCAGCCTATACGGGTGGAAAAATGATAATATCGGCCCAAACAATCCGTACCAAATACCTGCAAGTATACACCCGAGTTTGCGCCAACATTATTGCGCTAATTCTTGTTCTTGTGCTATACTATGGCTTTGAGATAACAATGATTGATGCCATATCGCGAGTAACAATTGGCTCCGATTCAATTTCTACAGCCACAGTTTCCTTTTTCCAGCGGAATGTGCTGCTTGGAGTAGTAATATCTGCGGCGTTAGTGGCTGCAGGTGTTGAGCCTTTGCACAATATTATTGGTAAAATTGAGAAAGCAGGTAAAAAGAAATCGTAAAAACTGAAAAGCCATGGAACTACTAAGCATACTTAAACGCGAAAACATTGAAATAGCGGTAATTGCCGTTGTATTTATTGTGCTCATATTCTTGGTGCTAAAGGATTTTAAGCTAACTAGCAAAAAATCGTGGGGATTGCTTCTTGGACTTACCGCGCTGGGTGGTATTATAGCCATAAAGGCAATTGCCAAAAGGCGATTACTTCAAGAATTGGAAGAGCGCGAAAATCAACTAGAGGAGATTGAGAAACGCTACAGCGATATGAAGGATAATAACCAAATACTGGAGGACGACTACAACAAGTTGAAAGCCGAATTAGAAAGGGTGAAACAGGAATCGCGTAAGGCCATTCTGGAGGCAGATGCCCGCATTGAAGCAGCCCGCCGCGAACGCGAGAACCCTGAAAATATAACTAAAGAAGAGGTTTACGAATTCTTAAATTCATATAAGTAATGAAATACTGCTTAACTCTAATATTTGCTTTAGTTGCGTTAACGTTAAACGCACAGGATGCAAAACTAACCATTAATGGTGTAGAGCACCGTGGCACCAAAGTAAACGATGGTACAGTAGATTTTGCTACAGCAAATGCTATACTTGTACCCACGGAAACGCTAAAAAAGATAATTGCTGACCTAAAGTACTACAAAGTACTGGCACATGAGGACTCCATTAAAATTACCGAACTAAACAAGATAATTGCCGCCTCGGAAAAATTGGAAAACAGCGCCGACACTCTTATTAAAAGTCAAAAAGCGATGCTTTTAACTGCAGATAGCCTTTATACTGGTTATAAGGATTTATACAAGGATTTAAAGCGACTATGCGATATCAATACATTCTCAATAATTCCAGGCGTTGGCTTGGTAAACATCCCCGATGTTAATCCTCAGGTAAGCCTAGTGTTCAATCTTGGTTTTGAGTACCAAAAAGTAAATTTAAATGCACTCGTAGGAAAGAAATACCAAGGACTAACGGTAGGATATCGGATAGGATTTTAGAAAAATATTAGGACTTATAACAAAATCCCACACTATCAGACAAATGTCGTATAGTGTGGGATTCTTTTAATCAAACCTTTACTTTATTCTGCATATCAAGTAATTACTCTAGAAATCTCAACACACAAAAGATGCACTAGTTTTTTACAGTGCAATTCAACACATTTTCATCACGTTTTCAAGCAACCAACATAAAGTTTTTCATTCTCAAAAAGTTGACTTAGGCATCGAAATGTTTGTAACTTTAATTAATAAAACAACTTAAAGTCAAACTAATTACTAAACTAATGAGAACAAAATTATTATTAATTTGTATCCTACCATTTTTAATAGGATGCTCTTCTACTCCAAAAGTAGATATTGCAAAAGAGACTGAAGTGCTTCGTGAACTCGAAGATCAATGGTCCGCAGCTGTTACAAAAAAGGATATTGAAACTAATCTTAGTTTCATTAGTCCTGATGCTTTTTTTATGGATCCGAACATACCTGCTTACAAAGGCTCAGAAGCATTCAGGAAGGCATTAACAGCTTGGTTTGATGATAAAAATCTTCTTTTCGATACCTATCAATATGAAATAGATGACATTGAAATATCAGCATCAGGAGATCTAGCATATGTAAGGTGCCACTCTCAAATTTCTAAACAAACACCCGATGGGCCTGCTCTAGTTCATACTAAGTTTATTGATATTTGGAAAAAAATTGATGGAGAATGGAAGTGTGTTTTAAACATAGGTAATCATCATTAATCCATTTCTTAGTTCTACAAATTGTAATAATTGAATAGACAAACGAATTTGGAGGTTAGCATATCTCTTTAAATTATTACTAAGAGATATTGTATTGACCATGTTATCATTGCAAACAAAATAATTCAGCTGATTAATATTTAACAACAAATAGTTGCTATTAGCAAGCCCTTTCCGTACATTTATCGTTTTGGGATTCGAGAATATTGGGCTTATGGTAATAATTTTACTTGTATAACAAATGAATACTTCTTTTGAATAAATGGCGCAGAACAGCAATGAAATTAAGTATATTAACGTTGAAAAGACAATTAAGGAGAGTAACTCGAAGTTACTAAACAAACTTCCTGGGTTTATAGCAAAGTTAATAGTAAAAACCATTAAGCAAAAGGAGATTAACAGATTCTTAAACAAGCATTCAGACTCTATTGGACGAGATTTCCTTATTAAGATTATTGAAGAGTATAATATAAAGATTGAGGTTGAAGGAAAGGAGAACTTACCCGAAAATGGTAAGTGTATTTTTGTGGCAAATCATCCTTTCGGTCTAATAGACGGATTAGTACTAACCCATATTGTATCAGGGAAATACGGATCTATAAAAGCAATAGCTAACGATGCTTTTATGCTAATTCCTCAGTTACACCCTTTTATTGCCGCAGTGAATGTTTTCGAAGGCTCATCGAAAGATTACCTGAAAGCCCTGGACGAAACTTACTATACTGAAGTACCTATAACCCATTTCCCAGCAGGCGAGGTTTCGCGGCTGTACTCAGGAAAAGTACAGGATACGAAATGGCAAAAAAGCTTCATCACCAAATCGATTGCCAGCAACCGCGATATCGTACCCATTTATTTTTATGGAAGAAACTCAAACTTATTCTACACAATATTCTTGCTAAGACGATTGCTTGGTATCAACGTTAATTTGGAGTTAATTCTGTTACCTCGCGAATTTTTCAAAAAGCGCAATAAAACCATAAAGGTAAAGATTGGAAAACCAATCCCTTACCAAACATTTGATAAATCCTTAACGCACTGGGATTGGGCACAAAATGTTCGTAAACGCCTATACAGCTTATCCGATAAAAATTAAACTTAACCCAACCATATGGCTTTAAAACTAAACTTACGCGAAAACTTCTTCCGAATTTGGTACTGGTATGTTAACAAGGTTGACAAGAATGCTGAGATACTCTTTATGAACTACGGATATCACGACAAGAATCAGGAAGTAATCATTGATGGGCTCAATGAACGTAATCGTTACTCAATTCAGTTATACCATCATTTAGCAAGTTCTGTAGAAATTCAAAATAAGGATATTGTTGAAATAGGCTGTGGACGTGGTGGTGGATTATCCTATATTGCAAAAAATTTCTCAGTTGCATCGGCTGTTGGTGTTGATTTGAATAAGCAAGCCGTTGCATTTTGCAACAAGTACCATAAAATTGATGGTTTATCGTTTCAGCAAGGCGATGCACAAAACCTAGAGCTAGAGCATAATACCTGCGATATTGTACTGAATGTTGAGTCGTCGCATCGCTACCCAAATATGCAAGCATTCTTGCATGAGGTGCATCGCATTTTACGCCCTGGAGGCTACTTTCTATTCACCGATTTCCGTTACGATTACGAAATGGAAGAGATGAAGAAGATACTAGAAAGTAGCGGATTAACAGTGATGAAGGAGAATTTGATTAACAAGGAAGTTGTTGCCGCACTTGAGTTGGACGACAAACGTAAACGTGAACTTGTAAAAAAATTGGCACCAAAGTTTCTGCACAAAATAGCATTGAACTTTGCCGGAACAGTAGGCTCTGACACCTACAATAAGATTGCATCAAATAGCTATGTTTATTTCAGCTACGTGTTGCGAAAAAATTAAACAATTGAGATATTAAAAGAAGAGTCGGATATAGTTTCCGACTCTTCTTTTTCAATCAAAAATCAATACAATATACTACTCTCCCTTGGCTAACTTGCTCATCCATCGCCAATGCGATACAAACAGCACGACACAAATCAATACAAGTAACCCATGAATTATAATGGCTCTAACTGCTCTGTGTTTCTCCAGTTGAATTTTATTATCGCGAGCAGCTTGGTACATTACCTTCAAGGTTTGTTCATCAGGAATATATGCAGCACTTGCTGAGTCTGCCTGCTTACTCGTAGATTTTAGAATATCCATCTTGTAATTCTCATAAGAGGCTAAGCTAGGAGCGCTCTCGGGAGTCCAGCCTGCATGAATAGGGTCTCCCAGGTCAATCAGTGAATTCACCAACTGTGTTATACTTATCAGGAAAGTAATAACAGCAACCAAACACACCAAATAACCATAAACTTGGGCAATGCGTTGTGTTTTTTCCATAATTTTTTTTTCAAAATTTTTCAAAATTCAATTATTTATAAAATTACCTTAATGATAGCCAAATGTCAAGTCATACTATGAATATTTACTTTAGGACCAATCATAGTTGATCCTGTATAAAATTGATTCTGAGTGATTCAGAAAAATTTAATTACTACCACGAGAAAATCCTATAGGACAAGTTTAGCGAAGTATAAATTTGATTATCGAATGTTTTACCAATATAAAGGTATTCAACCGAAGGTGTTATGTCAAACCTTTTACCGATAGGTATATTGTATTGAATTCCAACTGCAAAATTGTATTTACTAAGAGCACTCCCTGTTATTGAACTTGTTTTCTTTCTCCCTGTTTTAATGGAGTAAATCATGAATGCATAACCTGATGAAAAAGTTGCTTCAAAATTTTTAAAAAGGCTCATTGAGATACTAATAAATATGGGTATAACATCGAGATTTGCTTGAAGCCTAACGCTAATATCATCTGTTTGAACTCTGCTTACAGAGTATATCCTCGAATAACCTGTTCTAATTCCAATTCGCAATCGGTATTCGGTTTGCCAATATAGTTTAGTCGACAAAAACGGCTGATAGGGCATTAGGTTATCACCAGAAACATTGGTAAAAGTATTGATATAGTACCCATAACCTCCACCAAAGCTAATTTTGAGTTTATTTTGCTCCTGAGCATTACTATTTAAATATAGAAAGCAAAAAAACAGCACTAAAGTAGTATAGGATTTAGTCATTGTGTCGAACATAATGATAATAAGCTAGTATTGTTGGATAATCGGTAAGTATACCATCAAATCGATTGTTTTCAATTGAACTACCAAACGAAGTATAAAGAGCAATGTGCTTAGGATAATCAACCGTCCATGGTATACATAAAACTCCATTATTGTGCATCTCAATAACCTTATTGGATTGATAACCATTAGAAAAAGGTGGAGCCCAAATTTTTGAATTGGCCGCAATAACTTTATCGATATCAAGTTCGCATAAAGTGGCGATTCTATCGTAATCAGGTTTTGCCAAAACATAGTTATACGTATTTTCGTCAGGGATTCCAATGTAAACACTTAAATCTCTGCCGCTTCCTGTAATCTTGTCATTATATTTTTTTTGTAATATAATCGCATTATCTATTGTTTTAAAATCCTTAATGTCGAGCCAAACTAATCGTAACGAAGTTTCTTCTAAAATGAATTTTAAAGCATCATCAAGTTTTGGTATTTCCTCACCATGAAGCAACTCAACATAAGTTCTCAGTTGAGAGTAGGTGTAATCGGCAATTTTACCCATCAATGGACTTTTTTGGATTGATCGAACATTTAATTCAGCGTCATGATAAACAACAGGGACATCATCTTTTGTTATGTATACATCTATTTCTACACCAGTTGCTCCCAAATACTCTGAATAGTTTATCATTTCTATACTATTCTCAGAATAAGGATGAAAATCGGAATTCCGCCCTCCACCTCTATGTGCAACAATTAAAAACTTGTCGTTAAGAAGTGTTTCTGTGAAACTCTCAATTCGCTCAAACTGTATTTGATTATTGGGTTCACCACTGTTAAAACTATAAAGGCCCGTAATAGTAATCACACTGGTAGGTATATCGTTTAAAATGGAAGTCGATTGATCGACAAAAAGTCTTATCAAGCCTGTTTTATCTGTCAATATTTGTCGCCAATAACCTTCCAAAAGAATAGATTGACTGTATATTCCTGTCTCAACAATACTGAAAATGCCTTGTTTGTTACCAAAAAAAGATATGCGATCGCGAGTGACTTTTACAACAATAGTATCGCCAAACTCACTCGCTCCCTTCACAACCCTATAAATTCCTTCAATGGCAATTCTTTTATCTATAGGAAGAGAGGTTGACTGAAGAATTAGTTTATCACTAGTCTCAAACTCTGGGAAATCTACTACCCAATAGTTCTGATCTTGACATGCAGAAAGAACAGCAAGTCCAAATATGAAGATATACAACCGAATCATTCTCATATTACTATACCTATATAAATTTGCGGAATGTAATAAAATCTACTTGTGGAAACTTGGGCTGACCATGTGGTGAAGTAAGATTTATGGAAATTGTTAACAAAGCCAAGAAGCATAACTCTATTTTTGGAAAGTCTCTGCTCAACGAATACACCTAAAGATTTACCTACCAAACGCCTCTTTTTAAGATATATCTCAACTTCCTCGCTTGCAGTAGTACTTGTTATAGAAAAATCATACTCTGCAACAATTGTAATTGCCACATCATTAATTTGATAAGCAACTGCCGCATTAGGAAACACCGACCATCCATAAGTTTCGAGTTGACTTTCATATTTACTTTTTCTGTAATAACTGTATGCTCCATTTATTCCAACACCAAAAAAGAAAGACTTGAATCGGAAGTTTACCTCTGGACCAATTTTCAAAATCGCAGAGTTGAGACTAACAGTAATGTCGCCTTTAATATTTAAATTTAGGGGAAGGCTGTATTTTGAGGCTAAGTTAAGCATAGTTGTACTATTCTCAGTCTCATACCAATCGTATGGCAAACGAACAAACGAAACCGATGCAAATGACTGTAAATTAAAACTCTTACGAGGATTGGGCAGTTTGAAGCAATTATTACGCAAAACTGTATCCTCTGAAAAACTATTAACTCCAAAAGCGTTTTCTAGGACTATACAAAGAATTGCGGTAATAATTACAATAGTCTTGCACTTCATTTTTAAGGTTATATCTAGTTTATATGTAGTAAAAGCATCATAAGTAAGCCTCAATCTTATCTAAAATAAACTAACTTCAAAAAGGCAATTTAACAAATAAAACTAAACCATGCATGCAATATTATGCATATTAATAAAACACAATAATTTGAATTATTAAAATAACCTCTCGTTATATTCTTAACTTAACGACTAAGTAGTGGTAAATCAAACTTAAGTTAACTTTTTGCTTTTATAATTGTTTTACCTCTAAAAATTGTAATGACTGATAAATGTTTAATCGGATTTGATGAGGTAAGCAACCAATTCTACATTAAGGTTGATGATGAAATAGTTGCTGAAATGACCATTACCATTGAAAATCCACAAAGAATAATTATTGAGCACACAATAGTAAGTCCAAAGTATAGTGGTAAGGGATTAGGAAAACTATTAGTAAGTAACGTTGTTGAATTTGCTCGGGATAGCGGTATGAAGATTACTCCCATATGTGAGTATGCAAAAAGCGTATTAGAAAAAAATATGGAGTATAATGATGTATTATTATAAGCAATAATATCAGAAAACATTTAAGCATGTTTCAAAATTATTAGGAAAAATTTCTTCATTGCTTTTTTTTCCATATTTTAGTGATGAATTCTATAACCAAAATTCATCATGCTTAACATTGCACTATTTGGCCCTCCGGGTGCAGGAAAAGGTACCCAAAGCGATTGGTTGATAAAGAAATACAACCTAACCTATATATCAACAGGTGAAATTCTTCGCGAGGAAATTGCAGAAGGTTCACCTCTAGGAATTAAAGCAAAAAACATTATTGAGAAGGGTGGATTGGTTTCCGACGAACTTGTAGTTCAGATTATCGAGAATAAAATTCAGAAGAAAACTGACACTAACGGGTTCCTATTCGATGGTTTTCCTCGTACTACTGTACAGTGCTACATACTCGATGGGCTATTGATGAATATGAATACATCGTTAACCTGCATGCTTAGCTTAGAGGTCCCCGACGAGGAATTGGTTCGCAGGTTAAAATCGCGTGCACAAATAGCAAACAGAAAGGATGATAACGACGAGGTTATTCAGGTTAGGCTTAATGAGTACTACTCGAAAACGGTGCCTGTAGCCAAATACTACCAAGATAAAGGTATTTGCCACTCTATTGATGGCACCGGAACTGTTGAAGAGGTTCAAGCAAGGCTCGATACTGCCGTACAGAAATCGCTTGAGAACCGATGGGCAAACATTATTATTTTTGGTTATCCGGGCTCTGGCAAAGGTACTCAGGCTAAGAAAATTGCTGAAAAGTACAATATGGTTTATATTTCTACAGGAAAAATGCTCCGTCAGGAAATTAAAAATGATACGGAAATAGGACGCATTGTTAAGCCCTATATGGACAAGGGAATAATAGTCCCCGATGAAATTGCCATAAAGTTAATAGAAGAAAAAATTCAAGCAAGCCCAGGTTCAAAGGGATTTATCTTCAAAGGATTCCCTCGCACAATTGTACAAGCGTACATTGTGGATGGTATGCTGAAAAAGATGAATAGTTCAATAAATTCAGCTATTGAAATTCAGGTAAGCCCGTTAGAGGCAATGAAACGGCTAGCCTTACGAAGTAAAACTGACCGTAGCCGACTTTACGATATGGACACCGAAACTATAGTTTCGCGACTTGAAGAGTATGAACAGAAAACTTCGCTTGCTCGTAATTTTTATGAAAAACGAAGATTGCTTCATTCTGTTTCGGGCGATGGAACCGAAGAGGAGGTTTTTGAGAGAATTTGTCAGCAGATTGACAAGGTGCTTAGGCAGGCGCTGTAGAATCAACCTGAATTATGTTAAATATAAAGAGTCGAATTCTATCGGTTTTTTTTTATTTACTCAAAATCCTTTAGATGTATTCTTAAATCAGATAATGTGTTTAGTCGAATAAACCGTTCGTTCTTCACATTGCCCTCATCCACATACTCATGCTGCCATGTGGTATGGTAAGGTACAAATGCACCATAACCTCCTAAATTCAATACAGGAATAATATCAGACTTCAAGGAATTACCCACCATAAGAAATTCACTGGGGTTTATATCGAGATGTTTTATCAATTCGCCATAATTACTTTCACCCTTATCGCTCATAATCTCAATATGATGAAAGTAATTAGACAAGCCCGATTTTTGAAGTTTTTTCTCTTGGTCTAACAAATCGCCTTTAGTGGCAACTATAAGTTTATAATGAGGCTTAAGCGATGATAGCACTTTCTCTACATCATCAATCAAATTAACAGGCTCATTAAGTTGTTGCTTTCCTAATTCTATTATTTGATTTATAATATCAGCAGTTACATTACCCTTGGAAATTCTAATAGCTGTTTCGATAAGCGATAGCGTAAATGCCTTTATTCCATAGCCATACAGCGTCAGATTTTCTATTTCTGTTTTGTAAAGCTCATTATTTAAGGTTCCTTCATCCATAAAATCTTTCAAAAGCATACAGAATTTATGTTCAGTTTGCCTATAAAAAGGCTCATTATCCCAAAGTGTATCGTCAGCATCAAAACCTATAACCTTTATTCTACTCAACATACAATTTCAATTTTCACAAAACTAATCAATCATTTTGTTATCGTTTCAAATAGGCGTAATATTGTTTATGTAACTATAATCAATAATGTTATGAGAACTTTGACCCACAATTTCATACTCCCTCTCCTATTCTTATTTACATATCAGTATAATAATGCTCAAACACCTAAATGGGCTGTGGACAGCCTACGGATAAAACAATACCCTGAAAGTGAGTTCATTGTTGCTTTTGCGTCCGAGCAAAATCGGAATAAAGAGGAATTACCCAAACTCCAAGCAAAGTTGATTGACTTGGCAACTACAAATTTGGTACAGTCCATACAAACAACCATTACAGCTATTTCAACTGTAAATACTATAGAACTGGACAACAAATTGCACCAAACATTCCAGCAAAGTAGTACATCGGCTAGTAATCTCAAAGTTACTGGTTTGAAGAGTGAATCGGCCTACGACAAGAAATCGAATACCGTTTATGCATTTGTTTATGCTAAGCGCTCAGAGTTAAGTAAGCATTACACCGAAGTTGTTAAGCGCAACCTCACATTAATAGACGAAAAAATTGCGACAATAATAAAGTTGAATGATAGTAACAGTCGCGATGAGGCATTAAAGTTAATAACCGAAAGCCAAGTGCTTTTCCGGGAAGTTGAAGAAGCTCAAACACTCTTAGTTGCAATCAACAAAACGGCATCGGACGATTTGGTTAAGTATAACGATTACAGCAAACTGCGAGGAGAACTCGATAGGCAATCGGGGAAAATTCGTAAGGCCGAAAATTTAACACTCGACGAGGCTGTCTCAATTATAGCAGCGGAATTGACTTTGCAGAAAGCTATACTTGTTGCCCCCATTAAACTATCGTATTTTACCTTTCAGGAAACCGGCATGAACAGTTCATTTTCACGTAGAATGCAGATTGCCCTAGAACAAAAGTTGATTGCATCGGGAATAAATATTGACAATTCTGTTAATGTAAATCAAGCCTCATCAAGCAAAGGAACCCTAATATCCGGGACATACTGGGAAGAAGGTAATAGCATTCGAGTTGTTTGCATAATCCGTAATATTGAGACGGGTAAGCCAATAGCTAGCTCCGAGGTTAAACTATCAGTAGAGAAATTAGCGCAAGCCAACCTGCAAACAAAGCCAGAGAACTTTCAGGATGCTTATGCAAATATGAGAGTTTTTTCAAAGGGTGAAATTGAGGGAGGCGATTTAAATATTGAAATTTGGACAAACAAAGGTTCCGAAAATTTGATATTTACAGAGGGTGAACACATGAAACTTTCGGTTCGCGCCAATAAGGAGTGCTATTTAAGAGTTATTTACCACTTGGCCGATGGACAAAAAGTTCTTTTGCTTGATAATTACTATATAAGCACCGACAAGGTGAATAAAGTTTATGAATTACCCTACGAATTTGAATGTGCTGAACCTTTTGGAGTTGAAACTCTTCAACTTAATGCTCAGGAATTAGCGTTTGGTGGTCTTAGAACAAAAAATCAGGATGGTTACGAATTTATTGTTGACGATATGCAAACCATACTTATTGGTACTCGAGGAATGAAAAAGGTTAATAAAAACGAACTCAAAGCCGAAAGGCGTATTACAATAACTACTATGAGAAACTAAAAAAAAGAAAGTTTGTAAAGTTGAAAAGTTAGAAAGCTTATTAGTAAAATGGAATTTTTCTCAAATACGTATGCTTAACATCAACCTTTAACTTTACTTTACTTAACAAACTCTTATCTTTGCAAACTTTTGAACTTTCAATTTTATAAACTTATAAACAATGAACATTTTCACACCAATTACAATAAAGGGAAAGGAAATTAAGAACAGAATTGTATTTCCACCGCTTGTTAACTTTGCTTGGGCTCAAACCGATGGAATAGCAACGCCCCGTCATGTTTCTCATTACGAAGAGCGTGCAAAAGGAGGTGCTGGACTTATTATTGTTGAAGCAACCTGCATTAATCAGCAAGGAAGGATTTTCAACAATCAACTTGGAGCCTGGGACGATAGCCATATAACTGGATTAAAATTGATTACCGATGCTTGTCGCAAACATGGTGCTGTAACGTTATTGCAAATTCATCATGCTGGATTGGTAACCCGCAAAGCAGTTTCGGAATTTGCATACGGACCTTCAATTGACCCGGAAAATGAGCGTACTGTGGCAATGACAATTGAACAAATACATCAAATCCGTGATGAATTTATTGCTGCAGCAATACGTGCCGAGAAGGCCGGTTTTGATGGTGTGGAACTACACGGAGCGCACGGGTATTTACTGAGTCAGTTTGCCTCATTGGCTATTAACCACCGCACCGACGAGTATGGTGGCTCAGTTGAAAACAGGCTACGATTGGCATCCGAAATAATTGATGGTATCAAATCATCCACCAACAGCAACTTTATTATTGGGTATAGGCTTGCAGCCTGTGCTCCTACCCTTACAGATGGAATTGAGGTTGCAAAAATTCTAGAGCAAAAAGGTGTAGATATTATTCATGCATCGCATGGTGGTGAAAAAGGAATTAATGCAGAAATTCCTGCAGGATTTGAATTCAACTCCATTGTTTACATGGGGACCGAAATCAAGAAATCAGTTAAAATCCCTGTTGTTGTAGTTAACCAAATTCAGACACCCGAAAGGGCAAATAAACTAATAAGCAATGGCCTTGCGGATTTTGTTGCAATTGGGCGCGATATGCTTACCGATGCCCATTGGGTAAACAAAGCAAAAAATAATGAACCAATAATATATTGTATCGATTGTCAACCTCGATGCAAAAGATTTACTAAAGCTGAGTCGTGCCCTCTTTTCAGTGAATAGATTTCAGAAAAACATTTTAAATAGGAGCCAATTAACTTGGCTCCTATTTTTATTATAAAATACTTTATATCAAACACAAATCAACTACGAATACATATGTTTTCAGTAAAATATTAAAACATTCGCATTTGAATTTCAAAAACAAATTAAAAGTGTCTACAAATCCTTCTTGTCCCAAACTTATTAAGCGAACAATTGTTTAAAAACAATTTGTTTTAAAGGTGTATTTTCATAACTTACAAGGGTATTTATAAATATTGCATTGTATATCTTCATTTGATAACTTAAAACTACAACTATGAAAAGTAAAAGTTTAAGGACACAGCTAATGCTGAATATTTTAGGATTAACCATAGTAATATTCACCGCAACAATTCTTTATATTACTATTGCAAGTCGGAATAATGCATTAAAAAGTGCAACGGAGCTTAGTAAAAGTAAAGCAAATGAAGCTAATGTAATAGTTAGAAACTACTTAGAAAAACCTATAGAAACAACATTAAACCTAAAGAATAGCTTTTTTACTTTAAGAGGAGCCGGGGTTAAAAACCGAACAATCTATCAAAATCTTCTAAAGGAAGCTTTAGTATCAAATACCAATTATCTTGCTACTTGGTCCATGTGGGAACGCAATATGCTTGATGGTTCAGACGATTCATACAAATCGGTTTACCCTTATGATGTTAGTGGCCGTTTCAATTTTACATACTATAAAGACAAGGGTAAGGTTGTTATTGAACCCGGAAAAGATTCAATGTTTGATGAGGATTACTATACGATACCAAAAAGTAATCGTGTTGAAACTATTATGGAACCATACTTTTACTCATATACTGGAAACGAAGCCGATAACTTCTACGAAACTAGTTTTGTGTACCCTTTAATTGAAAATGAAAAAGTAATTGGTGCTATTGGAATAGATATAGACTTAAAGGAACTTTCAGAAACACTAAAGAATATTAAGTTGTATGGTACAGGTTTTGGTTTTTTGGTTTCAAACGAGGGCTTAGTTGCCGCATATCCAGATAGCAAAAATATCAACAAAAATGTCAATGAAATAGTTAAGTCAGGAAGTATCGATATCAATAAGATTATTGCCAATGGTGAAACAAAGAACTTTGAGTTTAAGGATGCATCCGGAATAAATCAATTTGCATTTGTAACTCCTGTAAACATTGGAAAATCGCCTAAACCATGGTCTCTTGTTGTTCTTATACCACGAAATGAGGTATTGGCTGAGAGTACAAGCTTAATGTTTCAAATTATGTTGGTAGGACTAATCGGTTTAATTATACTAACTATTATTATATACCTTCAAGCTAATCAGATAATTAAACCAATATTTGGTGCAGTAAATATAGCTAACACCATTTCTCAGGGCAACCTAACATCAGATGTTGAAGTGGATAGAAGCGATGAGATAGGAACACTTCAAGGAGCGCTCAAATCAATGCAGGATAGGCTTACCTCAATGGTTTACGAATTTCAGAATACAAGTTCGAATATTGCCGATACTAGTTCACAACTTAATGCAACCGCACAACAGATTTCGTCAGGTGCTTCGGAATTGGCCTCATCAACCGAGGAACTATCATCAACAATGGAAGAAATGGTTTCCAATATTGAGCAGAGCTCTCAAAACTCACTTGAGGTAGAAAAAATTGCATCGCAAGTGGCCGATGATGCAACAAAGGTTAAGGAAGCATCGGAGGAGAGTATGACTTCTATCAAAAATATTGCAGAAAAAATTCAGATTATTAATGATATTGCTTTCCAAACAAATCTACTTGCACTAAATGCTGCTGTAGAGGCTGCCCGTGCAGGTGAACATGGTAAAGGCTTTGCTGTAGTTGCCGCCGAAGTGCGTCGTCTTGCAGAGCGAAGCCGCGATGCTGCTGAGGAAATCAATCAACTTTCCACAGCAAGCGTTAACATCACCGATAAAGCAACTAGTTTGCTGAATGTCATTATTCCCAAAATCCAGAAGACTAGCGAGTTAATCCTAGAAATTTCGCACTCAAACAAAGAGCAACGTGATGGTTCCGAACAGGTAAACCTTACAACTCAGCAACTCAATTCCATTACACAGCAAAATGCCTCGGTATCGGAAGAAATGGCCTCCAGCGCAGAGGAAATGGCTTCACAAGCAGAACTGTTGCTTGAAATAGCAAGTAGTTTCAAAACAAAGTCGAAGGATATAAATCAGCATACCCAAAATTCTCGTAGCTTAAAAAAGACTGTTAAACAAAGTGATGAAGCGATTAACAAAGTAAAAGAAGATATATTAATTAAGGAAGATAAAGAAGTAAAACCCAAGAAAGAGAGTTCTCATAGTAAAACAAAACCTACGGCTAAACCTCCACAAAAGGGATTTGACCTAAAGTTGAAACCCGACACAGATGATAATTACGAAAAGTTTTAACATAGTAATAAACTCAGAGCCGCATTTTGCGGCTCTGAGTTTATGGTTTCATCATTCCATATTCGGATAGCATCATATCTAAATTCTCAAACTTTTTCCGATAGTCCGATAGCGATGCGTTAATTATCTCGTGAGCTTCCTTTGCACTGTAAATATGGGTAATTTCACAATCGCGGTAAGTTCCAGGCAAATCTTTGTAGGTTAAGAAGTAATGCTTTAAGCGTGTAACAACCTGCTCAGGGCATTCCGAAATATCCTTATAATGGCCATAAACTGCATCATCCTTGAGCACTGCAATAATCTTATCGTCGGCCTGATTTCCATCAATCATCCTAAATCCACCGATTGGTATTGCTTGTACAAGTATATTGCCATGCGAAATAGTTTTCTCTGTGAGTACACAAATATCCAAAGGATCGCCATCGCCCATTAAATCAGTTTTTCCGGTTGCTTCGCTGGCAAGTTGAGCAACTTTATTGTCACAAAGTGTTTGTGGAATAAAACCATATAATGCAGGAAGCACATTTGAGTATTTCTGAGGACGATCAATCTTAAGGTAGCCCGAAACTTTATCAACCTCATATTTAACTGTGTCGGTTGTAACCATTTCAATAAAACAGGTTAATATCTCTGGTGAAAGTGGCCCTACATCAACCCCGTGCCAAGGATGCGATTTATACCTAAGTCCCATTAGTCGTCCAATGGGGTCCATAATTCTGTTTGCCATAATGTTATACGCTATAATTTAAATGAACGTGACTAAAAATTAGCCCGCAAAAGTAATAATTTTTCAGAAGTACAATAACAATTACAGCACGTTAACTTCCATTTCTAATTTTACGGAGAAGTTTTGCTCCACGGATTTTTGAATGGATTGTGCAAGAATCAATATCTCCTCCCCTGTTGCATTGCCATAATTCACAATAACCAACGCTTGATTAGCATGAACACCACAATTTCCAACTTGTTTACCCTTCCATCCGCACTGCTCAATTAGCCATCCTGCGGGGATTTTGACAAAACTTTCGGAAACTGGATACGAAGGAACATTTGGATATTTTGATTTTATGGCATTGAACTGCGATATCTCAACAATTGGATTTTTAAAGAAGCTACCAGCATTCCCAATAATATTAGGGTCGGGTAATTTTGCTGTACGAATATTAATAACGGCTTGCCTAACTGTTTTCAAAGTTCTTTCACCTAATCTACTAAGTTCATCATCAAGATTTCCATAATTAGTTTGCAGAACCGCACTTTTGCTGAGTTTAAACCAAACATAGGTTACAACAAACTTACCTTTTAACTCTTGCTTAAATACACTATCGCGATAATCGAACCGGCATTCGGAGTTATTCAACTCAACTATTTTTCTACTATCAATTTGAATTCCTTCAACTTTCACAATGGTATCCTTTGCCTCCACTCCATAAGCCCCAATATTTTGAATTGGTGCAGCGCCAATATTTCCGGGTATATTCGACAAATTCTCAACGCCACCAAGTCCTCGCTCAACGCAATATTCCACAAAAGTATCCCAGTTAACACCAGCACCAACACGTAGAATTACATCTTCGGGCATATCTTCCATCAATGTAATTCCCTGTATTGCGGGGTTAATAATAACTCCATCAAAATTTTTGGTGAGTAGAATATTGCTTCCTCCTCCGAGAATATAGATAGGAACCTTATTGTAAGATGCAAAGTTAATAGCATAAAGAACCTTCTCAACAGTATTGGCCTTTGCATAGTAGTTCGTAGATACGTCAATCCCAAATGTGTTGTGACGCTTGAGCGATATGTTTTTCTTGATTACAAACATTAGTATGGATTTACTCAACAAATATAAGCATTTAGTGTTTATATTAGCACAAATTTGTTTTCTATGAAAAGAACTATTAGAATTTACGCTAATTCCGACCTTGTAACTGACCAGAGGGTTCATAGAACAGCTAATTCCTTATTCAATCAAGGCTACAATGTTGTAGTTATTGGACGTAAACCCATCAACAGTTCGATTTCAAACAACAAACCATACAAAGTTAAATATATAAAACCGTTGTTCTTGAAAGGACCACTGTTTTATATTTCCTTCAATTTCAGAATTTTCATATCACTCTTATTCTCCAGAGTTTCTTTAGTATACGCCAACGATTTAGACACTCTACCAGGCTGCAGTTTGGGTGCAATATTTAGGTTTAAAAAAATGGTTTACGATAGCCACGAATTATTTACTGAAATTCCAGAGTTAGTAAATCGTCCTTTAAAAAGAATAATTTGGCGATTAACTGAAAGTATTTTTATTAAAAAGGCAGAATATGTGTTTACAGTATCGGATAGTGTTTCAAATGAATTGAATAAAAGATATAATGTAAGCCCAATTGTTGTAAGGAATTTACCTATTCGTAAGGATATTGAAGCATTTAAGGACAAACAACCCACCTTAATTTATCAAGGCTCATTAAATATAGGTAGAGGTATTGAATTGGCGATTGATATGATGAACCACTTAACTTGCTACCGCCTTATTATAGTGGGTACCGGTGATATTGAAATTGAGTTAAGGAAAAGGATGCTTGACCAAAAACTTTTCGACAGAGTGGAATTTGCAGGTAGACTTAGCCCTGAAGAGTTATACCGCTTAACTTGCACTGCCTGGTTAGGATTATCCCTTGAGGAGGATATGGGGCTAAACTACAAATTTGCATTGCCAAACAAGGTGTTCGATTACGTTGCAGCGCAAGTACCTGTATTGGTTAGTGATTTGCCCGAAATGGTCAAACTTGTAAATAATTATGGTATTGGCTTAGTTGCAAAATCAAGAAACCCAAGAGAACTTGCCGACCAAGTTGCCGACTTTTTCGAAGATAAAAATCTACGTGAACAAATCACCAAAAATGTTCAAAAGGCTTCCGTTGAATTAGAATGGAGCAAGGAGGAGCATAAACTCCTCGCTCCATTAAAAACACTATTAAATTAACCTAGTATTAGAAAAACACAAACATTGCGACTAATGGCAAAGCAATGCCTACAATAACAAGAATTGCTCCACGCCCTGTAATTCCCTTTTTCCCTTTTATTAAAAAAAGCCCTGTAATGGTGATAGTAATTAATCCAAGCGCAAAGATATCACTAAACCAAGTCCACCAGCTGTGTGGTCTGTTTTTATGCATCATGTTTAGTTGATAAAGAATTGGTCTACGCGTGCTCTTTTCTAACAAAGCTGTTCCTTCATTAATATTAGCAGTAACAGTTCCATCCTTCACAAATATTTTTAGGGTGTTTGGTTGAGGATAGTAAAATGACTTCACCTCATATTCACCAAGAGTTTCTAGTTTTTGAGCAACTAAATCCTTTGTAATTTGTAAAGTATCAGTTGGGAGTTTAAATTCCACCGTGCGAACATCAACAATATAGTATGGATTAATATCCTTTAAGTGATTTAGGAATATTCCTGTAATAGCATAAATCAGTATCATTCCAGTAAAGAAATAGCTGATATCCCGGTGTAAAATCCTAAGTAATTTTGATAACGACATTTTTGAAAAAGATGATTAAAAGATCTTAGCAACAAACCTCTCCTAAGATCAAGATGAATAAACTATAATACTTTTATTGCTTTACATTCAATAGCATACGTAATATTCTGTACTGTTGAGTCTACTTCACATGTTTCAACATTTTCAGTAGCCATACCTTTTACTAAGCCGACTACCTCTACTTTTGCACCATTAAGTGAGGTTTCAAATGTAGGAACAGCTTCTGAACCCATTACCTTAATCTTACCATCAGGCAAGGAGCCAATTACAGTAAGTTTTTGTCCGCTATGCTTACAAACATGCTCTACCATAGCCGAAAACCTTACAGTTTGATTTGCATAAACCGAAGGATTTGCGATTAATGAATCGATACTAACATCTACAACCTCTAACTCTTGCAGTTGTTTTACTGCTGCATTTTCGTTTTTAGTTGCATTTCCGCCACAGGAATATATGGCAAACACTACAAAAAATAGAATTAATAGTTTTTTCATTGTTCTGAGTAATTGAATTATTAAGAAATAGACAATCGAAAATAGTAAAACTTGCGCTTACACAATAAAAAATTAAACCAAATAACTAATTATATTAAATGTAGCATATATTACACTAGCAACACCATTAGTAGTTGCAAAAGCCATATTAACTCTCGACAAATCCTTTGGCGATATAATAAGGTGCTGATAAACTAACAGACCAATAAAAATAAGGGCACCCAACCAATACCAAAAATTAAAACCGTAATAAAATCCTACAAAAACAACTATTGCACCAACAACAACATGTAATACATTGGCTACCCTCAATGCAATAGCAGCCCCGAATTTAGCTGGAAATGATTTTAGATTTTCTTGTTTATCAAAACCTTCATCTTGAAGTGAGTAAATGATATCAAAACCCGATACCCAGAACAATACTATTACAGAGTAGAGTAAGGGTAACAAATTAAACTTACCTACTACTGCCAAATATGCCCCAATAGGTGCAAGCGATAAGCCTAGGCCTAAAACAAAATGGCATAACCAAGTAAAACGCTTCGTATAGCTATAAAATAGTATCACAAATAATGCAATAGGCGATAAGAACAAAACCAATGGATTTATAAAATAGGTTGTAGCAATAAACAACAATGAATTAATTAATGTAAAATACGCCGATGCTCTGGGTGTTATTACACCTTTGGGAATTTCGCGCTGGCTAGTTCTTGGGTTTTTGGCATCGAAATGTCTATCCACTAAACGATTAAAACTCATTGCAGCATTTCGGGCAAACACCATACAAAGAACTACTAAAAGGAATAACTTGAAGTCAACTCCTGCCATATTAGTCTTAATAGCCAAAAAGAAACCTATTAATGCAAAAGGCATTGCAAATATTGTATGGCTAAACTTCACTAACGACAAATAGTTTTTAAATTTCTTTACCATTCTATTTAAAATGATTTTGAGTAAAAATAATGATTTCAAAAGTAACCATTTTTTAAATAATGCATATATTAGTGGTTCGAACAATGCTTCATGAAATTTTTCATCACATATTGCTTTTCCACTCTGCTTATACTACTACTATCGTTTAGTAGTACAAACTCACAGATTGATACATCTAAAAGAACTCTGGACAACCGAAAAGATAACAAGGTTGCCACATTACTAGTTGATGGTGAGTTAATTCTAAGAAAGAATCCCGATAAAGCATTGGATTTTGGACTTCAAGCATTAGTTTTGGCAAAAAAACTGGGTCAAATACAGGAGGAGGCATCGGCATTAAGCCTACTTGCAGAGGCAAACTTTTTACTCAATCAACTTGAAAACTCTCTTCGATACTACAACAGGGCTCTTGGTATTTACGAAAAACTGAACCAGAAAGAGAATCAAATTCGAACCTATATTGGTTTATCGAAAGTTTACGAAGCATCCAAGAATCCAGAATTGGCAATTCAATACCTTGATCGCGCAAATAATATACTGGACGATAATGTTTCTGTCACCCTTCAAATTGAGCTAAAGCAATACCTTGGTAGCTTTTACCAAAAACAAGGAAACTATAAAAATGCCATATCAACTTATATGAGCATTCTTGAAAAGTTAGACAATCCATCGTACCAAAGGGTTAAGAATAAGGATAAAATTCGAGTTAATTGCTTAATTCAGATTGGACAATCCGAAAAAAATGCTGGCGAACTCGATAAAAGCTTAATTAGTTTCAAAAGAGCCACTGCTCAGGCATTATCAAATAAAGACACATTAAGTTACGCCAACACATTGCGTGAATTGGCAATATCGTTTTACCTTCTGCAAAAACTCGATAGTGCCTCATATAACTTCACTTTATCCTACAACATCAGTCGTTCCTTAACGGATACTTCGGGAATGATACTCTCACTCCAAGGATTGGGTGATGTTAACCTTGAACTTGGCAATATAAACCAAGCTATTAATTTCTATTCGCAACAATTAGCGTTATCGGAAAACAAAAAAGATATACCAAACTCAGTTTCCTCTTTAGTTAAAATATCCCGATGCCACTACGCACTAGGCGATTATCCAACATCATCAAGAGTATTAAACAGAGCTTTACTTCTGGCTAAAAGCCAAAATCTTACAGAATCGAAAGCCGATGTTTATAGATACTTAGCGTTAATTTACGAAACACAAGGTAGACATAAGGATGCTCTGGATTTTTACAAGATGTGGATTGAGATAAGGGACTCCATATACAGTGAGGAAACAGGACAAAAACTAGCTAAACTTCAGATATTATACGATATAACTCAAAAAGAAAAAGAAAACGAAATTTTAAAGCAAAATTCTGAGATTCAACGATTACAGTTAGCTAAATCTAGGTATCAAGGCATTATTCTTTTTTCTCTAGTAATTGCATTTGTAGTTCTTTCGCTGTTTTTGGTCATGCTTTTTAGCGCAAAACAAAAAGAATTTAAAAAACAAAAAGAAACTGAACAGCGAATTACCGATATCAATAAAGAACTTGAACGCCGAATGATTCAAGAAATAAAAAAGCAGGAAAAGCAGCAACAGTTGCTGGCGCAAAAATCTAAACTTGAATCGTTAGGAACTTTAGCTGCAGGAATTGCGCACGAAATAAACCAACCATTGGGCGGAATATCAATGGGATTGGATAATATCCTGCTAAAAAACCAAGAGGATAATCTCAATAAAGATTATCTTAAGGACAAAGTAAACCTACTGTTTGAGAATGTGGAACGTATTAAGAAGATTATTGACCACATACGCTATTTCTCACGCACACAGAAACCCGTATCGTTTGTTCAAGTCAATATTAACGATGTAATTAAAAGTGCATTATTTATGGTTTCGGCTCAGTATGAGAATCACGGGGTGATAATTGAAACCAATTTAGATGAAAGTGCTGGCATGATTACAGCGGATAAATATAAGCTTGAGCAGGTTCTACTTAATTTACTATCAAACTCAAAATATGCCATTGATGAGAAAGCAAAACGTTTAAATGATGGAAAGTTCCGAAAGAGGATTGAAATTAAAAGTTGGAAGGACTCTGATTTTGTTTACATTAGTCTAATGGACAATGGCATAGGTATATCATCTAAAATAATCGATAAAATATTCGACCCATTCTTCACCACAAAAAGCGAAGAAAAGGGAACTGGCCTAGGATTATCTATATCCTATGGCTTTATCAAGGATATACTTGGCGAAATTAAAGTAGAAAGTGTTGAGAATGAATACACGGTTTTTGAAATATCAATACCCAAAGAATAACAATATACTATGGAGAAGTTAAAAATACTAGTGCTCGATGACGAAAAGGTTTTTAGGGAAGAAATAAAAGAGTTCCTCGAAAACGATGGATTTGATGTACTCATGGCGGCAAAACCCTCAGAGGCATTCAGTATTTTTACCGAAAATGAAGTTGATATACTAATTCTTGACCTCCGGCTACCTGAAATGGATGGTCTGGAGGTGCTTAAATCCGTAAAGTCTCAATACCCCGAGGTTGAAGTAATTATGATAACTGGTCATGGTGATATGGATGCAGTTATCCAAGCTATGCGGCATGGAGCGGGGGAGTTCTTCCCAAAACCATTCCGACTGCTCGATATGCGAGCTGCAATTCAGCGTACAAAGCGATACATTAATCTACACACAGAGTTAAAAGAGATAAGTCAAACATACTCGTTAGTTTCAAAAGAACTTATTGAGAGCGTCGGTAATGAAATCCTAGGAAAAACTCCTGGTATAAATCAGGTTATAGAACTAATGAGTAAAGTTGCCAAAGCCGACAACACATCGGTTTTAATTACTGGCGAAAGCGGTACTGGCAAAGAGCTTGTTGCCAGAGGGATACACTATTTAAGCGATAGGAAAAAATCATATTTCTACGCGGTGAACTGCTCTGCAATCCCCGATACTCTTTTCGAAAGCGAATTTTTCGGTCACAAAAAAGGCTCCTTTACTGGTGCAAACGAGGATAAAGCGGGTTGGTTTGAGATTGCACACGGAGGAACACTTTTCCTCGACGAGGTTGTGGAAATGCAACCAGCCATGCAGAGCAAACTTCTTAGGGTTTTGGAGGATAGAAAAGTACGACGCATAGGCTCTAGCGTGGATATTCCTGTTGATGTGAGAATTATTGCAGCTACAAATCAGGATATTAATAAGTTACTCGAATCTGGTAGGTTTAGAACAGACCTTTACTACCGATTAAACTCCTTCGAGATAAAAATTCCACCATTACGCGAACGTAAAGAGGATATTCCAATTCTTTTAGACTATTACGTGAAATTACTATCGCAACGATTAGGAAAAAGAATCAATGGTATCGACCCCGCAATTTCGCGTATTATGATGTCGTACAATTTCCCTGGAAATGTTAGAGAATTACGCAATATGGTTGAAAGAGCCATTATTCTTTGTGATGGGAACAAACTAACCCTAAAAAACTTTACAGGATTAACCCCTTCATCAGAACAAACTTCCCCAACTTCAACTATTGGGGAGGAAATATTTGATTTGGACTTGATTGAGAAAATTGTGATAATGAAAGCCCTTGAAAAAACAGGGTATAAAAAGGCCGAAACAGCACAACTATTAAACATTACCCGACAATCGCTTGATAGAAGGTTGGAGAAATACGAAATCAATATTTAATTCTAATAGTTCATTGAAAACAGCCCCCAGAATTTTGAGGGCTGCTAAGTTTATATAATTAGAAGCAAATTTTTAGTTTTTAACAACCTTCTGACTGAACTCTTTATTTGCGGACAGAACTTTAACAATATATATTCCACTTTTAAGATTTGATAAATCAATATCGTAATTATCATTAATGAAAGTGGATGTATTATAAACCAACCTTCCGGTTAAATCAAAAATGTTAATAATAACCGAATTATCTGTTTGCAAACTAATGTTCAACTTATCAGTGAATGGATTTGGGTAAACTCTAAAAAACTTATTTTCAATTTTCTGATGCTCAAAATTGAACATAATACTCTCCGATTGCTTTTTGCAATTACTATTTGATATTACAACATAATAATTTCCATCTTTCGCTGGCCAGAAATGCTTGCCAGTTGCACCTTCAACAGGCCTCTGAATATCTGCATTATACCATTGATAATTTACGTCATCAGCATTCGCGATTATTTCATCATTAATTCTGTATATCGTACTATCAGGATTAAATATAGAAAGACTCAAATTAACTATTGATTTGTCGCCAAAATCATCAGTTATTTCATTCGAGTATGTACCACTCTCATAGTACAATTGTTTATTAAACTCAACACAGCCGCAGGATGTTTTTGAAATTTCAATAACACTTGGTGCATTTGACAAACGTAAGCGAGCAATTCTACCACGGGTTCGTCCATTAAACGAAGTGAAAGAACCTCCAAGGTAGAGTTCATTAATCTTACTATTCAAGCAGCTTGTCCATACAGCTTTATTAGCACCAGCAGAATTTTGGTTGAAATTGGTATCTACAGAACCATCCGAATTCAACCTAACAACTCTGTTTACCTTATATTCATTAAAGTAAACAAAGAAACCTGACAAAATTATCTTCCCATCGTTCTGAATATTTATTGAAGTAATAATGTTGTCGGCGCCAATACCAGTATTAAACGAGCTGTCAATAGAACCATCGGGGTTTATTCTAACAACCCGGCTTACTTCAACACCGTTAAACTGGGTAAAATATCCAACTGCAATAATTTTACCATCGGACTGCGCTGCAATGTTAAGCACAGTAGCATTGGGACCAAAATCAACATTGAAACTTTCGTCTAAACTTCCATCATCATTCAATATTGCAATTCTATTTGCTACCTTACCATTAAAGGATGTAAAAGCCCCAGCAATTGCTATTCTATTATCAGGTAGAATAATTGAACTAAACACAGAACTATTTGGACCATTACCAATATTAAATGTACTATCAAAGGATAAATCTGAATTTAACCTCACTAACCTATTAGCAACTTTACCATTGTAAGCCCGGAATGCTCCTGCAATCAACAATTTTCCGGAAGAATACTCCTGTATTGAAAGCACTGCACTGTTAAATCCAGTACCAATGTTTTCATTGTTATCCAAAGTTCCATCGTTATTTAGAACTGCAAAACGGCTTATACTAATATTATTGTAATACGTAAAATAGCCCCCAATAGCAATTTTATTGT
The DNA here is from genome assembly GCA_023406715.1 of Bacteroidota bacterium. GTDB lineage: Bacteria > Bacteroidota > Bacteroidia > Bacteroidales > Tenuifilaceae > SB25. The sequence goes on from JAEXVC010000237.1 coordinate 33,139, forward strand.
TCGATAAAACTTTGGTAGTCTTAACAATATTATCGAAACCCGAACCGGTAACAAAACTTGTATCAAAAGTACCAGTTGGGAATATTCTAACTACTCTATTGGTATTGTTACCGTTGTAGTTTGTAAAATTCCCTACAGCCAATATTTTACTATCGTTCTGAATGGCAATTGAGTAAACCGTTGAATTTGCCCCAAATGTATTAATTGGTAAAGTTTCTTCATTTACTGAACCATCGGTATTTAGGAATAAGAAGTTTCTCTTGTTAATGCCATTATATATAGTAAATCCGCCGGTTACTAACGCTCCTCCATCGGATTGCAGACTAATACTAGATAAAGCGACATTAAACCCAGTACCAATATTATAGGTAGAATCTAGGGTACCATCATTATTTAATCGAACAAACCTATTAACATTCTCTACTCCATTATAGGAAGTAAAATATCCACCAAGTAAAACTTTCCCATCGGATTGAGATGCAATTGCGTAAACTGCATCGTTAAAACCCATACCAGTATTGAAGGTTTCATCGTAACTACCATCGCTATTTAAACGAACAACCCGAATTGCTGTCAAGTTATTGTATAGTGTAAAATGACCCCCTATAATAATTTTCCCGTCTACTTGAATGGAGACACTTCTAACTGTACTATTGGGACCAAGGCCAGGATTGAAAGTATTATCGATTGAACCATCAGCATTTAATCGAACAATTCTATTGAATATACTATTATTAAACCTTGTAAAACTACCTACAAGTATAATTTTGCCAGTTGAATCAATTGCGAAGTCGTTGATATGACTGTTTGCACCAACACCAGATAAAAAAGTAGAATCGATAGTTCCATCCGCATTTAATAATGCTATTCTACTTTGCGAGCGGCCATTAAAAGTACTAAAACTACCCGCAATTAAGATTTTGTTATTTTTTAAAACTTGTATTTTCTTAATTCTATTATTAGCTCCTGAACCAACATTAAAGGTTAAGTCTAAACTGCCATCGTCGTTTATCCTTGCTAACCTATTAACATCAACATTACCGTACTTGGTAAAATAGCCAGCCACTAAAATTTTTCCTTCAGAGGTTTCTGCAATAGAGTGAATTGCTTCATTTGCACCAATGCAAATATCAAACTCGTCGTCAACATTACCATCAGGGTTAAGCCTAACTAATCTATTCTGGCTAACACCATTAAATGCCGTGAACTGACCACCTAATAATAACTTTGAATTAGTTTGCTTAAGTGAGGTTAAAACCCAATGGTTGGGTCCTGCTGGTTGATTAAACAAATAATCGTCTAAATTCAAGTCGCTGTTGGGGTTTATAACAACACTTAAACTATCCGTTGAAGAGCAGCCAGAGTCATCGATAGCCGTAACAAAGTAACTCCCAGAATGATTAATAGTGGAATTTTTAATTATTGGGTTTTGTTCATTAGAGATAAATCCTTGAGGCCCTTTCCAAGAGTAATCAAATTCACATATTGCCAGTAAATTCAAACTACTACCTTCGCATACAGGACTATTGCTTCTTAACTGGAAACTAGGCTTCTTACCAATAATTACAGCTACCTCAGAAGAATCTTTACAACCATTGGAGTTAGAAATTAGCAATTTGTAAACACCACTTAAAGAATCACTAGCATTTAAAATAACCGGGTTGTATAATGATGAAGAGAAGTTATTTGGTCCACTCCATAGATATGTGCAACCTTCGGCAAAATTGGCGGTTAATTTAATACTATCACCCCAGCAAATTGGATAATTTACGGTTGCATTAGCAACAACTTTTGATATGGTAAGATTCAAAGTGATTATGCTATCGCAACCAAATGAATTAGTAAGGGTTTGCGTATAAGTTCCCGATTCAATATAAACTTTACTATTTAACGTGTAGGAATTACAAGCTATAACATTTAATGTTGAGTAAGTGATGGGACAACTATTTAATCGAACAATTCTTGTTTTGATATTTCCATTATACTGGCTAAAATCTCCTGAAATAAGTATTTTATTATCGTTCTGAATTTTTACAGATTTAATTGAGCCATTGGCTCCAGAGCCCACATACAAAGTGTTATCTATACTTCCATTTATGAGCAAGCGAGCCAATCTATTATATGAAATACCATTAAATGTGGTAAAATCGCCTGAGACCAAAATCATATTATCTGCCTGAATAGCAACGGATAAAACTGAGGAATTCGCTCCTAAGCCAACATTAAAAGTCTGGTCTACAGCACCACTACTCAATACTCTCAAAAATCTATTACGAGCAACGCCGTTGTAAGAAGTAAAACTTCCACCAGCAAGAATATTCCCGTCGGTTTGGAGTGCTAGTGCATTAACTGTATTGTTAAATCCTGTTCCTATCGAAAAGGTTGCATCAATGGTTCCATTGGTGTTAATTCGAACAACTCTATTTCTGCTAGTTCCATTATAAGAAGTAAAAGCACCTGCAGCCAAAATTTTACCATCGAGTTGAAGTATCAATGAATTAACTGTTGAATTAAAACCTGTTCCCATCGAGAATGTTGCGTCAAATGCTCCTGAAGTAGTTAAACGAGCAATTCTATTTCGTGTAGTCCCATTAAAAGTGGTAAAAGCCCCCCCTACTAATATCTTACCATCGGACTGAATCGAAACGGTATAAATTGAGTTATTCGCACCTGTTCCTGGCAAAAAAGTATTATCAATTGACCCATCAACATTTAAACGGGCAATTCTATTCCTTGAAACACCTCCGTAAGTAGTAAAATCGCCTGCAATAATAATTCTTCCATCGGGTTGTACTGCAAGAGCATAGATAGCGCCATTAGCTCCAGAAGCAGGGTTAAAAGTTAAATCGACACTTCCATTCGAGTTTAAACGTGCAATACGTGTTCTAATCGTATCGTTATAAGAGGTAAAATTTCCAGCAATTATTATTTTTCCATCAGTCTGAATTGCTGTACTATTAATTACTGCATTTGCACCTGTATTTGTATTAAACCGCAGGTCAACAACTCCGTTTAAATCTGCTAACGAAATATAACTTCTATTTACACCATTATATTGAGTAAATAACCCTGTTATAATTATTTTTGAATTAACTAAACTGAGAGAATTAACAGTACTATTTGAACCGTTGGTTGGATTAAAACCACTATCGAGATTTCCGGTTAGGTTTAATCTGGCAATTCTTGCTCTGCTTGTTCCATTAAATGTAGTAAAATCGCCACCAATTAGAATTTTTCCATCCGATAGAATCAAAATCGACTTAACAGTGTTATTTGCTCCTGTTCCAGGATTGAAACCTGTGTCCAAAGTTCCGGTTGAATTTAAGCGGGCAATTCTGTTTCTCAAAGTACCATTAAAAGTTGTAAAACTTCCACCAATAATGTATTTTCCGTCGGATTGAATTGCAACAGAATTAATTGTGTTGTTGGCTCCTGATGAAGGTGCAAAATTTGTATCGACAGTTCCGTTAGAATTTATTCGGGCTATTCGGTTTCGGGTGATTCCTCCATAAGAAGTGAACTCTCCTACAATTAAGATTTTGCCATCAGATTGAACTTTTACAGAATTAACAATTCCGTTAGCTCCTTTTCCGATTGAAAATGTAGCATCAACAGAACCAGTTGAGTTTAATCGTAAAATTCTATTATAAGAAACACCATTGTATTTTGTAAAATTCCCTCCAATAATGATTTTACCATCGGACTGAATCCATAAAGTATATATTGTTCTATTTGCTCCTGAGCCTGGGTTAAAAGTTGCGTCCAATGAGCCTGTTGGGGTTATTTGAGCAATTCTACTTCTGGATATTCCGTTATAAGAAGTAAAATCACCACCTATAACAATGCTACCATTTGTTTTCAGTGCAACGTTATAAATTGTGTTATTAGCACCACTTCCTACATTAAACGTATTATCCAAACTTCCATCCGGAAGCACCCTTGCTATTCTATTGGTACTTACTCCATTGTATGAAGTAAAATTTCCAACAATAATAATTTTTCCATCTGGTTGAACAACCGAGGCAAATATTTCACCGTTAGCACCAGAACTTATCCCTTTATCAATGGGATTAAAACTATTGTCAATGCTTCCTTGCTGAGCGCTTGCAAAATGAAAACACAACAATAACAAGAAGGAATAAAATTTCCTCATACTTTAGTACCTTAACCTTATCAACAGATTAACTAACGTACTATATTTAAAAAGGTTGAGGATTTGGACAGGATAAATAGTTTATTTTGACAAAAGACATGTATCTGTTGACAAAAAAACTTATGTGATATTTTTAAACAAACATTAAATCCTTCCAATTAATTATAAAAGATTAGAATAAAATCGATAATTCTCCTCATCAAAACAGACAAAAAGAACTTTCTTAGGATACTTATTCTTTTCGAGAAATGATTTTACTACGCTAACAGCAATTTCTGCGGCAAGCTTTTTAGGGAATCCGTAGACTCCAGTACTGATATTTGGGAAAGCTATACTTTTCAGAGATTTTTCGTTGGCAATTTTTAAACAGTTGGTATAGGCTTTTCGCAAAAGTACAGTTTCATCGTTTATTCCGCTACGCCATATTGGACCAACAGTGTGTATTACATATTTTGCCTTTAGGTTGTAGCCTTTTGTAATACGGGCTTCACCGGTTGGGCATCCTCCTATCTTCTTGCATTCCTCTAAAAGTAAAGAGCCCGCAGCACGGTGAATAGCACCGTCAACGCCACCTCCGCCAAGTAAACTTTCGTTGGCGGCGTTAACAATAGCTTCAACATCAAGTTGAGTTATATCTCCCTTTACAAGTTCTATCATTTACCTTAATTGTGCACCTAACTCCTTGGTATAAGCATCAATTAACCGTTTCATAGTGCGGTCAATTTGCTCGTCGGTTAGGGTTTTCGATTCATCCTGCAGGGTAAAACTAACTGCGTATGACTTTTTACCCTCAGGAAGATTCTTTCCTTGGTATACATCGAACAAGTTTACGTTTTTAAGCATTTTGCGCTCAGTTGCGTAAGCAAGTTTACGAACCTGTTCATAACTTACACTATTATCGATGAGTAAAGCCAAATCACGACGAACCTCAGGGTACTTAGGCAACTCGGAGTACGATATTTTATTCTTTGTCGATTGCTTTAACATCATCTCCCACTCTATCTCAGCAAAGAACACGTCGGCCTTGATATCAAAATCCTTTGTAAGATTGCTATTTATCACTCCAAAGGTTGCAACAACCTTACTCCCGTTGGTTTTGTATACCATTCCGTAATCGTAAATATCTGCAGGAGTCTCTGTATGCTCTAACGCATCTGCATCAAATCCAAACCTGTTAAGCAATGAGTGAACAAAACTCTTTAGGTTGAAGAAGTTTACCTTATCGGACTTTTGCGACCAATGTTCAGCATCCTTATCGCCTGTTAACCAAATTGCTAGACGGAAATTCTCGGTATATCTATCTAAGGGAGTTTTTGGGTTTTCAATATCGGCATTGAACTTATAGCAATTACCAAATTCGTAAAGTTTTAAATCAGGGTTGCGGAAATTTGTATTGCGCTGAATACTCTCCAATCCTCCAAATAGCAATGTTTGGCGCAACACGCTCAAATCGTTGCTTAGCGGATTCAGAATTTGAACAGAGTTCTGTTCTGGGAAAGTAATCAAATCCTTATAGTATGCAGCCTTTGTTAAAGAGTTACACATTATCTCGTTAAAACGATTATTGGTCAAGAAATCGGCAGCAATGTTCTGTAGTTGATATGAATCGGGTTTCTTGGAGTAACTTAATGTGCTACTAACCTTTTGAGGCATCTCAATATTGTTGTAGCCATAAATTCTGAGTACATCCTCCACCACATCGGCTTCGCGTAAAACATCCACTCTGTAGGTTGGAACGGCCAAAGCCCAGTCGTTGCCATTCTTTGAGGTAACATCTATCTCTAATCCTTTAAGAATAGTTTCGATAGTTTCAGTTGGAATTTGCTTTCCTATTAAACTCCAAGCACGCTCAACATTAAACTCAACCTTGAATTTATCTACAGGAGTTGTGTAAACATCAACTATTTCCGATGATATTGTTCCACCAGCAACCTCCTTAATAAGCATTGCAGCGCGTTTTAACGCCCATATGGTTATGTTTACATCGGTTCCACGCTCAAAACGGAACGATGCATCGGTATTTAATCCGTGTCTACGCGCTGTTTTACGAACCGATACAGGGTTAAAACAAGCACTCTCAATAAAAACCTTTGTAGTTTTCTCTGTAACTCCTGAATGTAATCCACCGAACACACCTGCAATACACATTGGCTCTGAATCGTTACAAATCATCAAGTCGTCGGCGTGAAGTTTACGCTCAACGCCATCGAGAGTTACAAAAGGTGTTCCCTCTGGCATTGTGCGAACCACAACCTTATTCCCTTTAATTACATCGGCATCGAAAGCGTGAAGTGGCTGACCAATCTCGTGAAGCACATAGTTGGTTACATCCACAACATTGTTGATTGGGTTTAAGCCGATGGCTTTAAGCCTATCCTGTAGCCATTTTGGCGATGGCCCAACCTTAATACCGTTTACAGTTACCCCAGAATAACGAGGACACGCCTGAGTTGCAACAACCTCCACGGGAATTGTCAACGATTGATTATCGACCTTAAAACCATCAACACTAGGTTTTACTGCATGTTTTAAATTTTTATGCAAGCCTAGGTAAGCCATTAAATCGCGAGCAACACCAAAATGCGAAGCAGCATCAATACGGTTTGGAGTTAGGCCAATTTCGTACTGATAATCGTCAACTATTTGAAAATACTCGCGAGCAGTTGTGCCAATTTTAGTATCGTTTGGTAAAACCATAATGCCTGCATGGGATGTTCCAACGCCAAGTTCATCCTCAGCACAAATCATCCCTTCCGATGCAGCACCACGAATTTTTGCTTTCTTTATTACAATTTCCTCGTTACCAAAGTAAAGTTTTGTACCAACAGTAGCCACCAACACTTTTTGCCCTTTGGCAACATTAGGAGCTCCGCATACCACATTTAAAGGCTCGGCCTGTCCAACATTAACTGTGGTAATGCTGAGTTTATCGGCATCGGGGTGTTTTTCGCAGGTAAGCACCTCTCCCACTACAACTCCTTCGAGTCCACCTTTAATGGTTTCAATCTTCTCCAAACCTTCAACCTCAAGGCCAATAGATGTAAGTATTTTAGCAATTTGCTCGGGTGCTAAATCAACATCGATATACTGCTTTAACCAGCTATGTGAAATCTTCATCGGTAGAAACTTTATATTTTAAGGAATATTAAAAACTTTACAAGTGAGCAAAAGTAAAGATAATTTGGCAATTGGACAATTAGGCAGTGAGACAATTTGAAAATTAGACAATTTGTGAATTGGCAAATGAGAGAATAAGTCAATGAGTTAATTTGAAAATTAGGAGATTTTGAGAGCATTAAAACGGGAGTAAAATGCAGAATGATAAACTCTTAGTGTAAAAGTTAAAAGCCCGAACGGGACATTAGCAATAGCCCCGAGTTTTAACTCGGGGAACAAATGCGTAACATATTAAAGTGATTCAAGTAACGGCAAATATTTGAATGGACATTGAGTAGTTACATCGCATTGGGCAAAAACTCATATGAAACATGAATTGCAAATTTATCGCACCAACTCACCCCTAGCCCCTCTCTTCCTGACTCCGCCAGTTGGCGGATAAACTCAGAGAGGGGAACAAGACCGTTACATATTTACAAATCTCACATCAACTTAATAACTCAATATTCAATTAACCCCCACCCTAATCCTAAGAAAATTTTTCTACCAAAAGGTATCACGTAGGAAAAAAACATTACTTTTGCGATGTTTAATCAACCAATTTTATGATTAACAATTCAGCCATTTGCATAAAGACCAACAACTTCGTACTCAATATGGGTATGAAGCAAATGTCTATGTGCAAGAAACGCTCGTCGTTGCAGGCTGATAGTATAGTACCATAGTGTAAACACGTGAACTAGATACCAAACCAAGGCCTGCAGGAAACTGCGGGCCTTTTTTGTTTAACCATTTAATACAAAACATTAAAATGAAAGTCTTAAAATTTGGAGGCACTTCGGTAGGAAGCGCTGAGCGAATCAGGAGCATTGCAAACTTGCTCCCAAACAACGAACCCTGTGTTGTTGTGCTTTCAGCAATGGCTGGAACAACCAATTCTTTAATAGATATTACCAATGAGGCAATCGGCGGTAAGATGCTTATGGCCATTGAAAAGACTAAGAAACTTGAGGATAAATATATATCAACCATCGAAAAACTATACGAAACTAAAATATACCGAAACAGAGGAGAAGAATTTGTAAGTGAAATATTTCAGCAAATAATCAGGAAGTTTATTGACGGTTTTACCGATAAGGATTCTCTTGAAATTGTTGCATTTGGAGAGATTCTGTCTACAGGTCTATTCCATATGTACTTAACTGAACTTGGAAAAAAGTCGGCATACCTATCGGCTTTACGCTTTATGAGAACCGACAAGGACAAAGAGCCCGACTACTTTTACATTGAAGAAAGCATTGATAGAGCAATATCAACCAATCCTTTTGCACAGGTTTACATAACAGAGGGATTTATTTGTAGAAATTCAATTGGCGAGATTGATAATCTTGGTCGCGGAGGAAGCGATTATACCGCTGCAATAATTGGTAATGCCGTAAATGCAAATGAAGTTCAAATTTGGACTGATATTGATGGTTTGCACAACAACGACCCTCGGTTTGTTGAGAACACAACCCCATTAAGGTCGCTATCGTACGATGAGGCTGCAGAGCTGGCCTACTTTGGCGCAAAAATATTGCATCCTGCAACAATTCAACCTTGTAGAGTTAAGGGAATTCCTGTGCTATTGAAGAACACCTTGCAACCCGAGGATGAAGGAACATTAATTACTGCATTCCACAACCCACAAGGAGTTAAAGCAATTGCCGCAAAGGATGGTATTACTGCAATTAATATACGTTCATCGAGAATGCTGCTTGCCTATGGTTTCTTAAACAAGGTTTTTGAAGTATTCAATCATTATAAAACTGCGGTTGACATGATTACAACTTCGGAGGTGGCGATATCGCTAACAATAGATAACACCGAGAATCTTAACGCCATCACCAAACAACTCTCGGCTTTCTCTAGCGTTGATGTGGAGCATAATCAAACAATCATTTGTATTGTTGGCGATTTTGTGGCCAACCGCAATGGCTATGCGGCCCTTGTTTTTGGAGCATTAAAGGAGATACCTATCAGAATGATATCGTATGGTGGAAGTAACAACAATATATCAGTTTTAATTGACTCAGAGAACAAGGTTAAAGCGCTTCAGGCTCTTCAAGGTATTGTGGATAACTCCACAGTAATTAACTCGGAATTAGTTACCCAAACCATTAATTGTTAAAGCGATGCAAACTCCATACTATCAATACAATATCGACTTGCTACGACAAACACTCAGTATTGCACGGCAAGAATCGCAACTGAATGGTTTCTACGTCCATTATGCACTAAAGGCAAACTCCAATCCAACCATTCTGCGAATTATTGCAGAATATGGCTTTGGAGCAGATTGTGTAAGCGGCAACGAAGTAAGAACAGCCCTTGAAAACGGTTTTGAGCCAAACAAAATTGTGTTTGCTGGCGTAGGAAAAACTGACGATGAAATTGAGTACGCCATCGATAACGATATTTTTTGCTTACACTGCGAATCGATTCAGGAACTAGAGGTGATAAATAAAATTGCTTCAGAAAAGAATAAGATAATTGCAGTTGCTCTGCGAATTAACCCTAATGTTGATGCGCTTACCCACAAACATATCACCACAGGAACAAGTATCAATAAATTTGGGTTAACTGTAAGCGAGGCAAATCTGGCAATTCAAATTATTCCTAGGTTACAGCACATCAAACTAATTGGCTTACATTTCCATATTGGGTCGCAAATTACCAAGATGAGTGTTTTCAGGAATCTTGCCCGGAGGGCAAAGAAGATTGAGCAAGAACTTAATCCTAACGGTGAATTCCCTTACCTTAACCTTGGTGGTGGATTGGGAATTGACTATGAGAATCCGAATGAGAATCCTATCCCCGAATTCAAGAACTACTTTTCGACTATCAATAGTTCATTGGAAAGAAAAGGATTTCAAAAAGTGCATTTTGAACTTGGACGCTCATTGGTTGGACAATGCGGAAAACTTATCACCAAGGTTCTATTCACAAAGCAAACTGGCGAAAAGAATTTTGTTATAGTTGATGCGGGTATGAATACGCTTATTCGTCCTGCACTATATGGTGCTCATCACCGAATTGAGAATGTAACATCAACAGAAATTCTACACGAGATTTACAGTATTGTAGGACCAATATGCGAAACAACCGACTGTTTCGACGAGAACATTTATCTACCAGTTACTAAACGTGGCGATTTAATTGAAATTCTCTCGTGTGGAGCATACGGCGAAGTAATGAGTTCAAGGTATAACCTTAGGGATTTGCCAGGGATTAAGTTTGCAACTGGAAACGTTTATCAAGAATCGGAATTGAGTATGGAGTAAGAAAAAAGAGCGCAATTGCGCTCTTTCCTTTACTTATTGTATATAAAACGTTTTATTTTCTGCGTTGGAGTCTTCTCGAAAGGTTCATGCTGTTCTACAACCGAATTTAACTTGGAGAAACGTGCAACCTTGGAATTTACATGATGCATAATATCATCCATAATCTTTTTGGACTTTTCCTCGGCATTATGTTGCCAATCCTTGGCAGAGTGCTTCAAATCATTATAATAATTCTCAACAACCTCTTTATTAAGATGAACCTTTGCAACAAGTTTTCCCTTCATCTCATAAACCATCGATTCTAAAACAAACTCGTGCTTATTGATAACATCTTCTATCTCCTCGGGGTAAATATTCTCGCCCGATGCGCTAAGAATCATATTCTTGTTTCGGCCCTTAATCTCCACATAGCCATTCTCATCAATTGTACCAAGGTCGCCAGTGCGTAACCATCCATCGATAAACATCTCGGCAGTTAACTCTGGTTCCTTGTAGTAACCAACCATAACATTGGAACCACGAACAAGTATTTCGCCTTCGCCAGTGGTTGGGTTAGGATTGAGAAGTTTCATCTCCTGACCAGGCAAGTTAAAGCCTGCATGACGGAATTTAACAATTTTCGGGGTACAGCCCGAAAGCAATGGAGAGGTCTCGGTCATACCGTAACCAATTGAGTACGGGAACTTACCCTCGTACATAAAACGCTCTACCTCATACGACAACTTAGCACCACCTACACCAAAGAAGTGTAGTTCACCACCGAATACTTCTTGTAACTTATTGGAAGCCAAACGGTGCATTAGTTTACGAGTAATTGGCAAACTATACATCATACGTTTAGCACGCGATGCTGTTAACTCTGGCTTAATTTTATTCTTATAGATTTTCTCGATAACTAAAGGCACCGACAAAATCATAGTTGGCTTAATTTTTTGCATAGCAGGAATAAGCGCTGCTGCTGTTGGTGGTTTATCAAGGTAGTACACCGATGCACCTGTTGCCATAGGCAACAAGAATCCAATGGTACACTCGTAAGTATGCGAAAGTGGCAAAATTGACAAAAGTCTATCAGTTTCGCATACATTTTGAATCATCAAAGTTGATAAAATATTCGAAACCAGATTTTTATGCGATAGCATAACTCCCTTTGGGCGACCTGTAGTGCCCGAAGTATATATCAATGCAGCTAAATCGTCCTCGGTTGGCTTTGGAAACTCACAATCGCAATAATCAATGTTTACTGTAATTGCAGGAGTTGTGTAAGGCATTGCTGAATCAACCTTAGCGGTTTGTTCATCTATAGCCTGGAGATTATTTATAAGGACAAAAGCATCGATATTTTTTAAGTTATTCAGATTTAACTGATTGTACAATCGAGCTGAAACAAACACAATCTTTGCCTCGCTATGATGGATTATACTCTCCATTTCTGTAGCAGAGAAATCTGGCAAAATTGGAACAACCACCGCTCCAATTGTAGTGATAGAAAAATAGGCCATTCCCCAATTGGGACTATTTTCCCCAATTAAAGCAACTTTATCGCCTTTCTTAACGCCTAAGGTGTTAAGCATTCCCGAAATGTTCCTAACTATAATAGCCATATCGGCATACGATAATGGCTCGGAACCTACAAAAGCAAGAGCAGGACGCTCAGAATAAGCCATTCGTGAACGGAAAAATATGTCACGAATAGTTAATTTCTTCAATGAAATCATTCTAACAATTAAAATTAATACTTGCTTTGCCATGCATCAAAGCGAATCGCAAATGTATGCTATTAAAACGTATAATGTGATAATTTGTTCCGAATTATTTTTAAAGCAACAAATTCACAATTAGTCCGCAAACGTTTGAAATATGACTTTTATCAAATAGCAAACCTATATTATTTGACGAACGTTTAATTAAAACAGTCGGAATAAAAACTAAAACTTAATTTTCGAGAATTGCTTATTTCTCAGCACAAAGAATTGAAAAAGTATGCTTTTGGATAGAATTTGGGAATTCGGTTTAAGCTGTGTATAACTCGAAGATTTACGGTATTTATTAAGTATTTTAATGTTTTTGAAGTAATGGCTATGCGCTGTAAATACAGCCTTAAAAAATTTGAATTTAAAACTAGCCAAGTATGCAAAGGCAGAAAGCCAATCGAGCATTACCCTAACAGCAACTATTAAAAACAGTTTTTGGGGATGTAGATTTTTGTGAAGTGTGTAAAGGCTATTCCTATAGTTTAGGTATAGTTTGCGAGGATTGTTATTGGGCAAAGTGCCACCACCTACGTGGTATATCTTTGAAGAGGGAACACTCCAAACGCTAAAACCGTTGTTATGGAAACGCCAACATAAATCAATCTCCTCCATATGGGCAAAAAAACTATCGTCTAAACCACCCAACTTTAAATAAGCAGAAGCCCTAACAAACATACAAGCCCCGCTAGCCCAAAATATCTCAACAGCATTATTGTACTGACTTTCATCAATTTCGATTTCAGAGAGTATTCTACCCCTGCAAAACGGATAGCCAAACTTATCGATAAAACCACCAGCAGCGCCAGCATACTCAAAGTATTCCTTGCGGGAATAGTCCATTATTTTGGGTGCACATGCCGCAGCATTAGGCCGCGAATCCATAAACTCAACTAAAGGCTGAAGCCAACCCTCAGTAACTTCAACATCGGAATTTAGCAAAACAAAATACTCGGCATCAATTTGTTGAAGCGCTCTGTTGTAACCCTCGGCAAAGCCGTAGTTCTTATCTAAACGAATTTGAATTACATCCTTAAACTCGCTGTCTAATAAATTCAATGAGCCATCGGTTGAACCATTGTCAGCAACAAAAACACCAATTCCCTCGCCCTTTGAGTTTGAGAGAACATTGGGCAAAAACTTTTGGAGAAAACGCTCTCCATTCCAATTTAAAATAACAACGGCAACCTTAAATCTCATTATTTACGGGTTAATTAGCGTTTGTTCTTTTATGCTTCCACCTACGATGCGACCAAAGCCAATACTCGGGCTTTTCCTGAATCAATCGTTCCAAAGCCTTAACATGCATTTCTGTTATTTCGTACTGTTTAGTTTCCTTTGGATTTTCAGTTAAAAGTTCCAATTCAACCTCGTAACGACCTCGCTTAATCTTACGCATGTTGCAGAAAAGAACTGGTTGATTAGCCTTAACAGCTATTTTCTCAGTACCTAAGAATATTGGTGTATCCTGATTTAAGAAAGTAGTCCAATATCTAATATCGCCTTTTACTGGAGTTTGATCCGATATTAAACCCAGAAAAAAGGGTTTCCCCTCCTGCGACATTTTTAGAGCCATCCTAGCAACTTCATGCATAGGAACTGGCAATGCACCAAACTTTTCGCGACTTTTATTTATGAAATTTTCGAAATGTTTATTATTGATTGGTTTATATGCTCCAATTACTGTATGCTTCACATAAAGAGAGAAAAGATTAAGCAACTCCCAATTTCCATAATGTCCCCCTGTAACAATTACGCTCTTACCCTTATCATAGAACTCATTAATCAAATCGATATTCTTGAAGGTAACCATTTTTTTCACTCTGCGATTGCTTACAAAAAGAGAATAATTCACCTCTACAAATAAATCGCAAAAATGACGGTAAAATCTTCTTTCAATCTTTTTTAACTCCTTATCGGTTTTATCTGGAAACGAATTCTTAAGATTCTCTCTTACAGTCTTTTTTCTGTAACCAAACACATAGTAGATAAAAAAGAAATTAAGGTCTGACAAAAGAAATAGAACTCTTAATGGCAAGAAAGCCAAAAGACGAACTGTTATGTAAAAAAGATAGAAAAGAATTAAATCCATTGGTATCTATTTAATCATAAAACTATTAACAACATCAACAAACTCATCATGAATAAAATTGTTTGTGGCAATAATTTCGGCACCAAAGATATAGTTTTTCCCCTTAGAGTAATCGCATACCTGCCCTCCTGCCCTCTCAACAATTAATGCGCCGGCTGCAACATCCCAAGGATTTAGACCATACTCATAAAACGCATCGAAACGGCCGCTGGCCACGTAAACCAAATCCGTTGCGGCTGAGCCTAACCTGCGCATTCCGTGCGAATGGCGCATAAAGTAATCGAGCGATTTAAGCAACTGGTCTATTCGGGAATAATCGTAGTAAGGAAATCCTGTACAAACAAGAGAATCGTTAACCTTGGCAACATCCGATACCTTTATAATATCAGCATTGCAATACGCAGCGCTATCGGCATTGGCCCAGAAACACTCATCCAAATTAGGCTCGTAAACCACGCCAACCAAAACGTTCTGACCATCCATTAGTGCAACGCTTACAGCGTATGGTGCTAATCCGTGTATGTAGTTTGTGGTGCCATCCAACGGATCGATAACCCAGTTTAAGCCACCCTCTTTTGGAACGCCAGTTCCCTCCTCAGCAATAAAACCAGCTGTGGGAACAGTTTTGGAAAGAGCATCAACAAGCATTTTCTCGCAGGTTTTATCCACATACGAAACAAAATTATGCTCGCCTTTCACTTCAACCTTTTGCTGCAAAAAATTGGCACGCTCCTTTAAAGCGAACTTTCCTGCCTCTTTGGCTGCTTCAATAACCTGTTCGGTAATAATCTGTAATATCATTTTAAAATCTTTAATAACGCAAATGGATTCCTGCTCGCGCAGGAATGTAAAGAATTCTAATAATTAAAACCCTAACTCCTCTTGAATTGGAACAAGCGCTTCGATTGAGAGTTGAGCAAACTCATCGATATTCATTCCAAACTTTTCGCACTCCAAAATTGTATCGCGGTTTACCGATGCGGCAAACATCTTCTCCTTCATACGCTTTGTAACGGACTTAACCTTAACGCTCGATATTTTCTTATCGGGGTAAACCAGCGCTGTAGCAAAAATAAGCCCTGTAATTGTTTCGCCGGCAGCCAGTGCAAATTGGAATTTAGTAGTACGTTGCATTCCAGTTGCCATCTCGTTATGCATACGGATTGCATCAACAGCCTCGGCTGGTAAAATATCCTTAAGC
>JAEXVC010000251.1 GCA_023406715.1 Bacteroidota bacterium
ATCATGTCTTGATGCCTGGAATGGATTGCCCAAAAACCTTAGACTAAAGTATAATCAAAATCACCTAACATTTGAGTTTGTCGGAGTTAGTTTCAAAAATCCAAGAATGGTTCAATATTCTTGGAAACTTGATGGGTTTGACGATAAATGGATTACTAGTACAAGCCGACAGGCTATTTACTCCAACTTACCACCAGGTAAATATATTTTTAGATTAAAGGCTGCCAATAGCGATTTGTTTTGGTCCGATGAAGTTAAATCGATGCCATTCGTTATTCGCCCCCCATTCTGGGCTACATGGTGGTTCAGAATATTGTTGGTTTTACTTATTGTATTTGCGATATACGTGTATATTTTAACTAGAATTAGAGCCTTAAGAGAAAAACAAAAAGAGTTGGAAAAACTTGTCTCCATAAGAACTGCAGAACTTAGAGAACAGTTCCGTATAGTTGATGAAAAGAATAGGCAGATTCTGGATAGCTTAAAGTATGCGAAATTTTTACAAAGTGCAATTTTAAGGTCGGTTGACGATATAAAGGTTAATTTTACTGATGCATTTGTTTTTTACAAACCAAAAGATTTTGTCAGCGGCGATTTCTACTGGTTCTCTAGGTATAATAATATATCGGTTTTTGCAGTTGCCGATTGTACTGGGCATGGTGTTCCTGGCGCAATTATTAGCGTAATATGCGAAAGTTCACTTCGTCAAGCAGTATTAGGATGCATGTATGAGAATCCTGCTAAAATTCTTGAGTACACGAATAAGTATGTGATTGATACATTCGCTCAAACCAACAAAGATATTCACGATGGAATGGAGATAGCCTTGTGTACTTATAATCATCAAACTAACGAGTTAACCTACTGTGGAGCCAAATTAGGTATCTACCTTTTTGCTAACAATAGTTTCATCAAATTAAAGCCTAGCATTCAGCGTATAGGTTGGGATAGAAGTCCCATTAAGTTTG
Source organism: Bacteroidota bacterium (assembly GCA_023406715.1). GTDB lineage: Bacteria > Bacteroidota > Bacteroidia > Bacteroidales > Tenuifilaceae > SB25. The sequence continues at coordinate 969 of JAEXVC010000251.1, forward strand.
AAAATCAAACTCTAGTGCTTGAGCCAGGGAGCATGATATATATGTTTACTGATGGGTTTGGCGACCAGTTTGACTATAAATCAAAAGAAAAATTCTCCTCAGCTAGACTAAGAAAGTTGCTAGAAACCAATGCTAGTTTAAGCGCAGAGGAGCAGCATGATATCCTTGAAAAAGAATTTGATTGCTGGAAAGGCGAAAATGAACAAATTGACGATGTTTTAGTGCTAGGAATTAAGTTTTAGCACTAAACTATTTTTCAGGAATACAATTAGGGTCGTTCGGTTTCTTACATCTTGGTTTCTTATAGCAAACTTTAATTACCCAGTAAGTTGCAGCCAAGGCAACTAACATTAAAGATAATGCAATTAAATCCTGATAAGTGTACGATGATATCTCCCAAACAATCACTTTTCTTGCAATAGCGATAATGGCAATAAGCACAATTATTTCTACGTGAATAATTTCTTCCTTAAGGAAAGCCTTTACGGCTTCAAGTAACTCTACTCCAATAAGTATTGTAAGGAAAAGTCCCACTAGTTGCCCGAATTGATTCTTAAGAAATTCAGTCATCGTGTTTTCTGTTAATCCAATATATAATTGCAAAACAACATCAATTATGGACAATACAAGCAGTATTGATATTATAACCAAAAGTATATTGATTATTCCTTTTTGCAGTAAACTCAAATATTTTTGCATATCAACGAATTTTGTATGATGTATATACAAATATAGCAGAGATTTGTTTAAAGTAAAAGGAGGCTTTTGCCTCCTTTTCTATACTTCTAATAGTTGTAAAACCGATTCGATATTTGTGTCGTTGTGGATATTTTTACCTTCAGGGGTGTAAAGTAGCTCCAATCTATCCTTATACTTTGTTTCAACCTTACCCCGTACAACTTTAAGTGTACTGTTAATCATCCCATTTTGTTCGTTAAACCCTTCGTTAAGAATTGCAAATGTTGAAGGAAGCCACCTGTCGGGGAACATATCGCCAAATTCGCCACCAGGTTTAAATTTCGAAATTTCCTGATTGATAATATTGATTGCTTCTTTAGCTGCCTCATGCGAATCCATGCTTAATCCTTTTTCGTTTATTGCTCGTTTTATTGCTTCCTTGGATGGGACAACAAGGGCTGTGGTGTAAGGATTTTGGTTATTATAAAGGACAACATTCTCAATAAATTTTGAGTGCTGAACAAGCGATTCTTCAATTCCCTCTGGACTGTACTTCTCGCCATCGCTGGCAATCAGCAAACTTTTAAATCTACCTAAAACATAAAGAAATCCGTCCTTATCCATGTAGCCCATATCTCCAGTGTGTAACCAACCGTTTTTAATGGTTTCGGAAGTGGCTTTATCATTTTTCCAGTAGCCAACCATAACATTCTCGCCACGAACAACTATTTCTCCTTTTTCCCCTATGGGTAGTTCATTGCCATTGTCGTCGCAAATTTTTATGTCGAGGTATTTTACTAAGTATCCTGATGAGCCTAACTTATGCTTACGCAATGAGTTTGAACTAATAATTGGAGTAGCTTCGGAAAGGCCATAGCCTTGGAACATAGGAATGCCAATTGCATAGTAAAAACGTTGTAATTCAATATCGAGCAAGGCACCACCACCAATAAAGAAATCCATTTTTCCACCAAACACCTGACGAATCTTGCTGAAAAGTATCTTGTCGTAAAGCCATATTAAAGGCTTATAAATGAATGTAAAGTTGGAGCCTTTGTTCCATCCTTCCTTGTTATAAGCGTAGGAAATATTTATGGCATGATTAAATAGTTTCTCGGTAAACGCTCCCTTGGCCTTAATGCCTGCCTCAATGTTTTTCTTGAAATTCTTTGCAAGGGCAGGTACGCTCAGCAGAATGCTTGGCTGAATTTCTTTAATGTTGATAGGTATGTTTTTAAGCGTATCCATTGGGTTTTTTCCAACCTGAACGGTTGCAATGCTTGCCCCCATTGCCATAAATGAGTAAAGTCCTGCTACGTGTGCAAAACAATGGTCTAAAGGGAGGATTAACAAAGTTCTGTAGTGCTCTGGAA
>JAEXVC010000253.1 GCA_023406715.1 Bacteroidota bacterium
CCATTGAGGATTGGACTCAGTTTAAAATTAACCTTCCTAACAAAAGTGCTACATACTACATTGCTTTCGAAGGCCAAACAAACTGGGGATACGGCACTTGTATAGATGATATTTCCATTGTGGATAAAGGCGAGCAAGCCCGATACGTTAACGAATTAACTGTTACACAAGCTGATTACACTTTCATTCCTAGCGGGTCGTCAAACGAGCCAATACTTAGAATTGGTCTTAAAGTTTTTGGAAATACAGGTGAGGCTAAGTTGAATTCAGTTGCGCTGAAATCACTTAACACCAACGATAACGACTTATCGCTTAATGGAGTTAAACTATACCAAACCCCCACAACTTTTTTCAACACCATCACACCCGTTGGTGCTAGCAGTAATTTCAGTAATGGGTATGTAAACTTTAATGATTTAAACCTTATTCTGCCTAATGGGCAATCGTACCTTTGGGTAACCTACGATGTAAAAAGCACGGCAACACACGGCAACTTGCTCGATGCAATGATTGAACTTGGAGGCATTCAGGTCGGGGATTCGCTTTACCCAAAAATAAATGAATCGCCAATTGGTGAACGCGTTATATATGAAACAATATACAGCCAAAACTTTGATGGCACCCATGGTTGGAATTTGTCTGGCGAGTTTGAGGTTGACTCACCTAAAGGCAAGGGAGGATTGGTAATTGGATATCCCGATCCAACGGCTGCTTATAGCGGGAGTAAAGTATTGGGTACCGACTTAAATGGAATGGGGAGTACCGATGGAGACTATGAAAATAGCGTTAACGAAAGTCAGTCCTACAAAGCAATATCACCTTCAGTAAATGCATTATTCTATAAAGACCTCAAGGTGAACTACAGGCGGCATTTGAACGTTGAGGTTTGGGATAAAGCATATGTTGATGTAAACAAAAACAACAGCTCTACATGGAGTAATGTATGGTTCAACAACAACTATTTTACCGACCAACTTTGGACAAAAACATCGCACGATATTCCTAGTGCAGTTTCGCGCTCCAACAACCTTAAATTCCGGTTTGTACTTGGACCTACAGATGTAGGAACAACATACTCAGGTTGGAACATTGACGATTTTATTGTTACTGGCGATTACATTACAAAGGATGTTGGCGTAGTTTCTTTGGTTTATCCACTTTCGGGTTGTGGCCACTCTGCAACGGATAGTGTAATTGTGAAAATTGCAAACCTAGGGGCGGAGGCATCACCATCAAATTTTCCGGTTCAGTATTCCTTTAACAATGGCACAACCTGGACAACCAATTACGTAAACCAAAGTATCCCTGCAGGCGATACTATTGAGTTCAAATTCACCACTAAAGTAAATTTAACATCACCTGGAATTAAAAACTTTAAAGCACGAACAAGATTAACTGGCGATGAAGATGCATCGAACGATGGTATCTCCAGTCAAATTTATATTGTTCCAACATACACAGCACCCTACACCGAGAATTTCGAAAGTAACGACGGCTACTGGAGAGCATTTGGCACTTCACTTTGGCAGTGGGGTACTTCGGGTAAAGCTTCAATTAGTGGAGGGTCTAAATCATGGATAACTAGTCTTACCCAAAATTATGGAGATATCCTTATTGGAGATATTGACACTATTGCAACCGAAGATTTTGAGAATACAACAGGCTGGACCTTAAACGGGGAGTTCCAAATTGCAACACCAATGTTTGTTGCCGACACCATCCCTTACTTTACATATAGCGGCATAAAATGTCTTGGAACAGACCTTACCCGCCTAGGTAGTCGGAAAGGAATGTATGAAAATGCGACAACAGTGGATGCTATATCGCCATTCTTCAATGTTGCAAATTATACAAACTTAAAACTCATTTACTATAAATGGCATAAAGTTGCTGCTGGCGATACAGCAAAAATTCAAGCAAGCAGCAACGGAACTAACTGGAAAACCATTTGGACTAACTCAGGCCTTGCTGTTACAGAGGATATTTGGACCCAAGAATCATTAAATATACCAGACAGTTTAGCGAATGGAGGTAGTATTAAATTCCGTTTTGTAATAATTTCCAATTCCGATGGAGTTGTGACCGAAGGTCTAAACTTTGACGATATGGTTCTAACTGGAAAATTATTCACAAACAACTTTGCATACCTACAAAGTCCATGCTTCAACTTTACCGGAATAAATAAACCCATTTTAGACCTCTCGGTATTTAATCATACCGAAGCCGAAGTTGATGGTGCTAGTTTACAATACTCTATCGATAATGGCAACTCATGGAACTATATTGAAAATACCGATTCGCACGATGACTACTGGAACTGGTACAACGATAGTACTGTTGCGGCAATAGGCAAAGATGGATGGACTGGAGTTGACACTCAATGGAGAGGTTCAAAACATCTATTGCCAGCAGCAATTGCTAACAAAAACAATGTTATATTCCGTTTAGCATTTAAAGCAGATAAGGCCAATAACAACTTTGGAGGAATTGGGGTTGATAATTTTAAACTTTATAACGCACCACACGATGTTGGTGTAAATGCAATCACTAGCCCTTCGACAACCTGTAATCTTAGCAATCAAGAAACAATTAATCTTCAAATTAACAATTTTGGCGTAAGGGATATGCTTGTGGGCGACTCCATTACTGTTCAAGTAAATGTAGTACACCCAGAATTTACTGACAGCCAAACCGATAAGATTATACTTTCATCGAATCTCGTTACAGGTGGAAGCATTAACCACCCCATAACCAAAAAGTTTGACTTTTCTTTAAGTGGACAGTATGATATTGAGGCAAAAACTTCTATAGAAACAGATCCACTCTTCTACTCCGCAACTGATAATGATGTTAAAACAAAAACAGTAATGGTTCAAAAGCCTGATGTAGACTTAGGGGATGATATCTACACCCTTAACCCAACATCGGTAATTCTTGATGCTACTTGTTCTGGAACCGTTTCATACCAATGGTTTAAAGCACCCAATTTTGTTACAGTAATTGCAATTTCACCTAGTCTAGCTGTAACCGATCCAAATGGTGGTACATACGTTGTTAAGGTTACTAACACCATTCCATGTACAACCATAGATACGGTAACTGTTCATAGACTAATTCGCGACGTTGGTGTTTCATCATTTAATAGCCCAATTAGTTCCTGTGAACTATCCAACCAAACTCCATTTGAAGTTTATATTAAAAACTTTGGAACTGATACGCTAAAAACTGGCTCAAACATTGATATTAGTTACATATTCAATGGTAATCCAAGAAAAGATTCTACCTGGACTATGGACAGAAACCTAATCCCTAACGATTCATTACTATTCACCTTCAATAAAACGTTAAACCTACAGACCGTTGGTGCATACAACCTTAAGGCTTGGGCTAAAGTTAGCTTGGATGAATTAACAACCAACGACACCACCTCAAAAACCATTGACGTTTGGGGATATCCAACATTCGACCTAAAAACTACCATGGGGTTACCAAAAGATAGTGTAACTGTTTTGAATCCAACTTACATTATTGACGCTGGTGCCGGATGGAATGCATACTTATGGTTGAACGATAATAGCACAAACCAAACTTACACTATGGCGAATACGGGCTGGGCTAAAGTAACAGTGTTCAATAATCACACCTGCCCTGCAACAGACTCAATTTATGTTGATTTAAGTTTTGCTGATATTTCTGTAAGCGAAGTTGTTACCCCTGTTACCGCCTGTGCAATTAGCGGAACTGTATTTCCTCAAATAAAAATTAAAAATGCTGGTACAAATACGATTCCTTCAGGAACAAATATCCAACTAAAGTACTACCTGAATTCAGTATTAAAAGAATCGCCAGTATTAACTCTCAGTGCCGATTTATTACCAAATGCTACCAGAAGCGTTGTTTTTGGAACCGGAGTAAACATCTCGGTCAAAGGGACTTATAATTTTGACTTTGTGGCAACGTTCCCTTCAGATTCTAAATCAAGCAACGATAGCATCAGGCATACTGTTAATGTTTTTGGATATCCTGCTATAAGTTTACCAGACTCAGTATTTACTCGAAACTCATCCTACATAATTGATGCAGGTTCTGGACGCGATAGTTACAGTTGGTCGACAGGAGCTACAACTCAACAGATAACAGTAGACCAAACTAATAAGTATAAAGTGACTGTGGTAGAAAATGGAATGTGCTCAAGCCAAGACTCTGTGGTGGTAACATTCCTAAAGCATAATTATACTATCAACCAAATTATTAATCCTGTTACATCGTGCAGTACACCAGCCTTGCAATCAGTAACATTGCGTTACAGCAATATAGGCAACGATACGCTAAAGGCTGGCCAACAAGTAATATTTGGCTATGCAATAGACGATGAGTTCTTTGCTGAAAAGACTTACACATTAACATCTGCTCTAAAACCTGGTCAATTCATGCTATACACATTCAGCGATAAACTTGACCTTTCTACGCCCAAAACCAGATATATTGAGGCCTATGGTAAATACAACGGAGATATCAACTCTACCGACGATACCATAATGGTTACTTTCGATATCAAAGCATCGCCTATTGTTAACCTTGGTGCGGATAGGGTAATTAGAACCGAAAACATTACTCTTGATGGAGGTGAAGGAACTGGATATAACTACCTATGGCAAGATAACAGCACAAACCGTTTCTTTATTGTTGAAAACACAGGAAATTATTGGGTTACTACTACTGCTCCGAATGGTTGTTCCGATAGAGATACTGTTACTATAACTGCACTTAAGCCTGATTTAAGAGTATCGTCAATAATATCACCGGCATCGGCTTGTATTTTAAGTAGTACGCAACAAGTGCAGGTTGAGATTGAAAACTTTGGAACCGATACCATTTTTGTTGGACAAACAATTAATGTTTCCTATGAAATAAATGATGTGTTACAACAAACTCAAGGAATTACGCTCACACAAAAATTCTTCCCTGGACAAAAATTAACGCATCTCTTCACAAAAACTTCCGACATGAGTGGTGTTGGAACTTATATCATCAAAAGTTACACCACCTACTCCGGGGACCTAAATCCGTTCAATAACACTGCTACAAAAACGGTTATCACCTTAGGTATTCCAACCGTTGATATTGGGCCAGATAGAGGGGTCTGCTCGGGTTCATCACTAACCCTTGATGCTGGAAACCCAGGAGCTACTTACCTATGGAGTACTTCTGCCACAACCCAAACTATCAATGTAAGTTCGGCAGGCACATACTCAGTACAGGTAACCGATGGATATGGTTGCTCAAATACAGGGGCAGTTACAATACACGTTAACTCATTGCCAACAGTTACACATACTCCACTCGATGATGTATGCTTCAGTGAGCCAGAATTTACATTAACAGGAGGCACACCTTCCAATGGAAATTATAGTGGTAGTGGAGTTAGTAGCAATAAATTTACTGCAGCTACTGCAGGTGCTGGCACACATAGTTTAACTTACACCTACACCGATGGAAATGGCTGCTCTAACTCTACCCCTGTAAGTATAACTGTTCGAGAAAAGTTAAATGTCGATTTAGGCGCAGATAGGTCAATAACAGCACCCGAGGTTTTAGATGCAGGTGCAGGCTTTACTTCATATAAATGGCAAAATAACTCAACAGATCAAACCTACACTGTTGTTACTTCTGGATTCTACTACGTTACAGTTACTGATGCTCTTGGATGTACAGGCTACGATGAGGTTAACATTACATTCCTTGAAACATCTGATATAATTGTTTCGAAGCTAGTTTCTCCAGTTACCGGATGTTACCAGAGCACACCTACCCCTATTACGTTTGAAATTAAAAACAGGGGGACAAAAACCTTTATAGATGGCGAAAAAATAAACTTACGCTACCGTATTGGTTCAAGTGCATTTGTTACAGATGAATATACATTCAAATCGAACTTTGCTCAGAATAACACTTTAGAATACACCTTTACTAATGGAGTTAACTTGAGTTCAGGTAATTTCACATTTACCTGCTACACCATAATTAATGGAGAAAAAGGCGACTCTACCGATTACAATATTACAATCCATCCATCGCCAGTATTCAACTTTGCTTCCGATACAATAAGAGTAAGCGCAAGCAACATAAATGGATATGTCCTTAATTCTGGGGTAAACTATCCAACATATAATTGGAGTACAGGCGCAACAAGTCCAAACATAACTATTAATCAGCATGGAAAATACTGGCTAAGGGTAACCGATGCCAACAACTGTAGTGCTTCCGATACAGTTGTAGTTTGGTGGCCTGTTAGTACTGAAATTATTTCCGGTATTGATGCAACTATTAAGTTATTTCCTAATCCGGTTAAGGATAAGTTGAATATATTGGTAGAATCAGAGAAAGCGTATTCCTACACTATTGAGGTTATGAACCCACAAGGAGTGTTAGTTCACAAACAAAAAACATTACCTTCGAACAATATCATGGATACAATTGGCATGGAAGACTTAACCCCAGGAATTTACTTAATAAAAGTTAGCAATGAGAAGGGAAGTGCAGTATTCAAAATAATTGTGACAAATAGCTAAACTCCTTTGTATTGTATCAAAAACGGAGTATTTCATAAGAAATACTCCGTTTTATTTTTCACAACTTAGATTCTTTCAAAATAAACAATTCTGACAATAATCATTAATTTGAACTTGAAAGGTTTATACATTCGAACTTCGTAAATTTAATTTTACTCACAGTTATTATCCGAATTCTTCATTAAAATATTTTGCTATGCATAAAATTGATAAACACCCCATTCTTGAAGTACCTAAGGTGGAAAATGTTACATTTCTATTTGAAGGAAAACAAGTGAAGGGCGAGAAAGGTTTTACAATTGCTGCGGCTTTACACCAAGCAGGCTTTCCTGTTCACAGTCACAGTATTGAGCATCGCGAGCGAAGCCTTGAGTGCGGTATCGGGAAGTGTGGTGCCTGCGAAATGCTTGTGGATGGACAAATAAAACGTATTTGTATAACTCCCGTTGATGGTGTTAAGGAGGTACGCGAAATTCCTCAGGAGCACACTCCCGATGTTAAACCAGCCAACAAGCAACATAGCACTAAGGTTTACAAAACAACCGTGGCTATTATTGGTGCTGGTCCTGCAGGTTTGGCTGCACGCGAGGTTCTTTTACAGCATGGTGTGGAAAACATTGTAATTGACAATAATGCCACCATCGGCGGACAGTTCAACATGCAAACACACCAGTTCTTCTTCTTCGAAAAGGAGAAAAAGTTCGGAGGTATGCGTGGTTTCGATATTGCAAAAACACTTGCTGGCGATAACCACGAGGGAATTTTCCTCGATAGCACCGTTTGGGATGTATTAGAAAACAAGCGTATTGCGGTTAAAAACATTATTACAGAGGAAATTTACTTTGTTGAGGCCGACCATATGGTAATTGCCACTGGTGCTGTGCCTTTTATGCCTACATTTGAGAACGACGACCTTCCAGGCGTTTACACCGCCGCCGTGGTTCAAAAAATGATGAACCAAGAGTTCACGCTACTTGGCAAAAATGTTCTTTCAGTGGGCGCCGGAAATATTGGATATTTAACCAGCTACCAACTTATGCAGGCTGGCGCAAACGTTAAGGCTATTATTGAGGCTATGCCACACGAGGGCGGCTTCCCAGTTCAGGCAAACCGTGTACGCCGCTTGGGTATTCCAATTATGCTAGGTAAGATACTTGTTAAAGCCTTACCAAACGAAGACCATACAGGTATTGTTGGCGCTGTTATTGCCGATGCAAAAGATTTTAAACCAGTACCTGGTACCGAGCAAATAATTGAGGGTATTGATGCAATCAACATTTGCACAGGCCTTGTTCCCGATGATCAACTATTGATTAAAGGTAACGAGATATTTGGCCGCAACTGCTACGGAGCAGGCGATGCCATTAAGATTGGTGAAGGCACAAGTGCCGTTCTACGCGGAAAACAAGTTGCCTTCGAAATTCTTCACGAACTAGGCGCTCGCTTTAAGTACGATACCTACCTAAATATCAGCAAGGAGTATATCGATAGTCAACAACACCCTGTAAGAGTTATTGAGAGTCCTTATCTCCCAACCGATGAGCGTAAAAAAGCAAAACCATTTGTGCAAATCGACTGTTTGTACGGTTTTGCTTGCAATCCTTGTACTTTTGCTTGTCCACATGGAGCAATTACCAAAAATTCAACCAGCACTGTACCTGTTGTCGATTTTAACAAGTGTATTGGTTGCATGGACTGCGTTTACCAATGCCCTGGTTTAGCAATATTTGGCTACAGCTACGCTAAGGATTGGTTATTCCTGCCAATTGAGTATGAAGCACAGGAAGGTGCCGAGGTATTTTTAGTTGATAATAACGGCAAAGTACTTGGCAACGGAGTTATTGAAAAAATACTCCGTAAACCCAATAAAACCAATGTTGCTCGTGTAAAATCGCACGATTTGCATGGCGATGATTTACTCAATGCTCGTGGATTTATTGTTAAGGAAAACTTCCCAAAACCAATAGAAATAAAGAAAACATCTTACAAGCCAGAGGAGAAAATCTACGTTTGCCACTGCGACGATGTAAGCTTAGATGAAATTATGGAGGTTATTGGCGATCGCAAGTTTATATCGGCCGATGAAATTAAACATACCACCCGCTTGGGCATGGGCGCTTGTCGTGGTAAACGTTGTATTAAGCGTTTAAAAACCACACTCGCTCCAAAGGGAATTCAAATTGTAGGCGATGCAACTCCTCGTGGACCACTTAGCAACCAAGTTTCTATGGGCGAACTTTACCCAAAGGATGTTCCAGAAACTTACATCACCGGAGTAAATGGTAAAAAAGCAAGAGTTGAGAAAATTCCTGTGCTTATTGCTGGCGGGGGTATGGCTGGTAGCTCACTTTTCCGGTATATGGCCGAGGCAGGTTTAAAGCCTGTTCTACTAAACTATGGACGTGGTGCCAGCTGGCGTAATATTGCCGGTGGACGTACAGCTTTCTCGCTACCCGAAATTGCAGAGATCGCCGAAATGAACCACAAACTATTCCAGGATCTTCATACAGTTTCAAATATTGACTACAGACCAATCAACTATGTAAACTTTGCCCACGACGAGAATACCAGGAAAGCCCTTGAGGCTTCAATGGCATGGAGCAGTGCTTATATGATTGATCCAAAGGATTTCCAAAAGGAAATTTCTCCCTTTATGAATCCTAAACTTTCTACCTACAACGCTGCTCTTATTACCAAAGGATGCTGGCAAGCAACTCCCGGCAAAACAATCGATTTGCTTCGCAAAATTGGAATCGAGAAAGGTGGTGTTATTAAGGAGGATTGCGAGTTAATTAGCATTCACAAGAATGGGAATGGCTTTGTAGCCTTGGTTCGCGACCACGACAAGAGTTACGTTGAGTATCATGCCGATAATTTTGTAAACGCACTCGGACCAACTGGCGAGAAGTTTACCCGTCAACTTGGAATTTACACCGGAATTTACCCTGTAAAACACCAAGCGTTTATTACACATCGTTTACCTTGGTTAGGAGTTAATGGCGATCCTCTAGGAATGCTTATCGACCGCAGAAATTATAAAGGATTTGTGGCAGTATACGGACAGCAGCTTGCAGAAACTGGACAAATTATTGGCTGCGCATCGCCGGCAGTTGATCCACGTGAAGCTGATAAAAACCTAAAATACAACTCACAGGATTTTATCGAGATTGCCTCCGAGGTATTCTCTGGTTGGATTCCACAACTAAGTTCCGTTGGATTCCAGGCTGTTTGGGCGGGTTACTACGTGGAACCACGTATGTTTATAGACACCAAGCACGGCCTATTCACTGGACTTCGCGGACAAGGATTCATGCTAAGCATGGGACTTGCTAAAATGTATGTTGATGAGTTAACCGGAAAAACCGTTCCAGAGTACTTCAAACGCTTAAGACTTGAAGGCGACGGATTGCCAGAAAAAGCGTTTAAATAGACATTTAGTTAATACAGAAAGAAGCCAAGGAAAACCTTGGCTTCTTTTATTAAAAATATCCATCTATAATTCTTTACAGTAATTAGAAATTTTCCCATCGGACATTTCAATAGTTCTATCGCTTGCCTTTGCAAAATCATTATCGTGTGTTACCGCAATAATTGTTTGACCGTAATCCTGCGAAAGTTGCTTAAAAATCTCGAAAACAATCGCAGTGTTTTTACTATCCAAATTACCAGTTGGCTCATCGCCCATAATTATAGCAGGATCGTTAATTAAAGCCCTTGCAATTGCCACCCTTTGCTGCTGTCCACCACTCAATTTCGATGCATCCTTTAACGCTTGATCCTCTAAGCCCAACATTTCTAATTTTTGGTAAGCTCGTTCCTCAATCTCTTTATATGAGTATTTCCCTAACTTCAATGCGGGTATCATAACGTTTTTCAAGCAGGAAAACTCGGGTAGTAAGTAGTGAAACTGAAATACAAAACCAATCTTTTCATTCCTAATTGCAGCCAAATAGTCAACTTTCTGGTTTGTAATAAGTTGATTATCTATAAGAAGTTCGCCTTCATAATTCGTATCCATAGTGCTTAAACAGTACAGCAATGTAGATTTTCCAGAACCACTCTTGCCAACAATAGTCAGGAATTCACCCCTTTTAACTTCAAAACTAACATCATCCAGTACTCTGAATTTAACTGGGTCGTAGAAATATTTACCAATATTCCTTGTTTCTAGAATTATATCTCTCTTTTCCATTTTATTAACTATTTTCTGAATATTGCTACTGGGTCTACCTTCGAAGCTTTTTTAGCCGGAAAATATCCTGCACCCAACGATACTATTAAGCCAAAAAATATCCCTGATATAAATATTGAAGGATCAAACTGTATAGGGAAATAACCTACAGGAGGTCCAACATATATCCCTTTTGCAATTTGAACTAAAATACTGCCAATTGTTACACCCAGTATGGTTCCAAAAGCCCCCATAATAAAGGCTTCAGTCAAAAAGATGGTTATTATATCCTTACCTTTGAAACCATTTGCTTTAAGAATTGCAATATCATTCATCTTTTGGGTTATTGTCATATTAATTATGTTGTAGATACCAAAAGCAGCAACCAACATAATTGAAAGGGAAATCAAAGGTGTCATTGTACCCATCATCCGACTTTGAGCTAATTGGTCGACATTTTCCACCTGCCAATCCTCCACTTTGTATTTAGTCAATTGCTGAATTTTTGCAGCGTAAATGGCAGATGAATCCGGGTTTGTTAATCTCACATAGATATCAGTTACATTATTAGGGTTTTCCTTAATTAGCTGTTGCGCAGCGACAATATTTATGTATGATTTTGATTCATCGGTTGTTTTATTATCAGTTGCAAAAACACCAATAACATTAAAGTTTTTGATTACCCCTAACGACGAGATAACACTGATGTTATCGCCTAAACGTAAGTTTAACTTTTCGGCAACTCCCTTACCTATAATAATCCCATTCAAATCGTTTGTGAGTTTCATCAAATCACCTGAAAGCATTGTACTCCGAATATTAAACATAGCGTCGGCCTCAACCACATTAATCCCGCTGGCAAGACCTTTTAACTGCGACTTACCGCTGTTATAGAATAAATCTACGTTAACTTGTGGTGCTGCATTCAGTACATAGGGCTCCTTTTTCAACTGCTCAATTAAACCATAAGGGTTAATGATTACCTTGTTCTGATTGGTAATCTTAGGATTGCTTATCAAGTTCAACGTTGAACTATCGTTTTGATTAATTGAAGAACTAATTTCGTCCGCTTTATGAATTCTTATGTGTGGAATTGTTTTGAACATATTCAACTTTGTATAGTTATTCACCCCTACTACAATTGAATTGGAGAATATATACAAGGCAATACCAACTGTAACCCCCATTGCTGCAACAATTGTTTGCTTCTTCCTGGTTAGTATATGCGTTAAAGCAATGTCGTAGTTAACTTTTAGTTTCATACTACTTGATATTATCGGTGATTAGTACTGTACTTTCATCTATACCATCCAAAACTTGAACCCAATCGCTACTTACTATTTTAGTGGTTATCCGCTTTGGCTTAGGCTCTCCCTTTATCCTTACCTCACCGTCATATCCCAAAAAATTACGTGGTATTAGCAAGGCATTCTTTGTTATCCCAACATTTATATTAGCCTGTAACTGTGTTCCTATGATTTTAAAGTCAAGGCTATCTATAAAATATAACTTACAGGTAAAAGACTGAGTGGATTCATCGAAAGTTGGAAGGATTTCAGCAACCGTTCCTTTGTAAACCATTTCTTTATTGGTATTAAGTTGAATAAATGCATCCTGTTCTACCTTTATTTTAGCTATACTACCCTCATCAATGCTCACTTTCGCATAAACAAAATCAGTATTACCAATTACTGCAATAGCCTCACCTTGTCGGACAAAATCTCCAACCTGCTTAAATCTTTTCAATACACGTCCTGGTTTTATTGCTAGAATCTGATTATGTTCGGATATAACCCTGTTTACATCTTTCTGCGTACGATTGATAATCAGTTGCTGTTCGGCCTGCTGCTTAACTAAATCGTAATTCTGTAGAGCATTCTGATACTCTGTTTTAGATAAGTTAAACTGCAATTCTATCTTTTCAAATTCGGCTCTTGAAATGCTTTGAGCCGCTAATAAATTTTTATACCTACTGTATAAGCTAGAATCGTACTCCAT
>JAEXVC010000261.1 GCA_023406715.1 Bacteroidota bacterium
ATCATTGTAAAGTGAGTATCGCCTGCGCCGCGCAGTGCACCAACCAATGCAACCATAACGGCTTCGGCAAGTACGTAGAGTGCCGCAATCTGTATCATCGATACTGCAATGGGTACAGCCTGCTCAAATACCATGCTGGGTACTTGTGGGTGGAATACCCTAACCAGCCACTCTGGTACAAATACAAATAGGATTAGGATTACTGCCGAGTAAAAAACTCCTGTTTTTATTCCCGATAAGGCCGATCGGTGCGCAACTTGTTGCCTTCCTGCACCCATGTATCGCCCAACTAGGCTGGTTACTGCAATTTCTATTCCTAGCAGCGGAATAAACGACACTAAGTCCCAGTTAAACATTATTGTACTTGCCGTGGCAACATGGTCGCCTTGGGAGTGGAATAGCGATATCATGGTGGCAAATGCAAAGAAGTTTAGGAACATCTCTAAACCTGCAGGGTAACCGTAGTATAACAGTTTTTTCATAATGTTCCAGTTCAACTTAAACGAGTGCATTACCCCAAACTCTGCTCGGTTATTATGCTTTAGGTAGGCAATAATCAGCACTACCATTGCCGAAAAACCTCCAAGGATTGTTGCCAAAGCAGCTCCTTTTACACCCATTGGTTCAATACCAAACTTACCAAATATCAGCACATAGTCGAGCCCAACGTTCACAATCATTGCCAGAATTGTGGCTAACATAACAATTTTTGTTTTGCCAATTCCTGTAAAATAGCATCCAAGGGTGAAGCGCATCATTCCGAAGATTGAACCCCAGGCTAGAATATTTAAATAGTCAATTTGATATCCTATTTGCGATTCAGGGATATTCATAAAATGAAAATATTCAATTGCTAGTGGTTTAAGTAGAACTATAATAGGCCACGCTAGAACAGTAATTATAATTCCCTGAAATGCTGCAGTTGTTGTATTGTGTTTTTGGTTTGCTCCAAAGTACTGCGCAACCAGAGCAGTTGTGTATCCTGTAAGACCCACAAAAAAGAACATTAGCATTTGTAGCGTTACACCACCGCCCATTGCTGCATTCATTTGCTCGGAGCCTACTCGTGCAAGGAATAGCCTATCGGTAAAGGTCATAACTCCATCGCAGGCGGTGGAAATAATCATAGGGAGAGCAATAAAAAGGAGTTCCTTAACTCCTCCTGCCTTGTTGTAATCGTAGAAGAATTTTTTGAAAAAAAACATAAACAAACAATTTTAAAGAATAAATTAATTTTCTTGAAAATACTAATTAATATCTATCGAATAAAATAGATTAAAACTACTCTCAAACTTTGATTTTATCGAAGTTGAAAGATTGTGGAAAGTTTGCCCTTTTTAGTTAAATCCTCATTTTCGTACAGCGGAGTATTAAGCGAGGAGTTTATAATTGTACAAAATTATATAAAATCTTGTTTCTGATATGCAAGAGTTGTAACTTTTATGGTTGGTTATAGGGATATTTTGTAACTTTAATCAAACCCTTTAGCCATTCTAATGTTTATAAACTTTAAATACTATAAAAATGAAAATTCTAGAATATATTGAAACCCGCCGTAGTGCAATGGCTTTTGAGCCTGTACCTATTAGCATTGAGAGCATCAAAGTACTTTTAGATGCAGCTAGTTTGGCTCCATCGGCTTACAATGAGCAACCCTGGCGATTTTATGTTGCCCGTAGAGAGAAGGAAGTTGGCTTTAACCGAATTCTAAGTGCTCTTGCAGAACCAAATCAGGTTTGGGCTAAGAATGCATCGGTATTGGTTGCAACGGCATTTGAACCTAAACTGAATAGAAACAATTCCGACAATTTCCATGCCCTGCACGATTTGGGTTTGGCTACCAGTTGTATGCTTATTCAGGCTCAATCAATGGGGTTTATTAGCCACGTTATGGGTGGCTTTAATAGGGAAACTCTTAGGAATAATCTCTCAATTCCCGATTCACAGGAAATAGGAGCAGTTATTGCAGTTGGTCTACCTGGAAATATTGATGAACTACCTGAGAAGTTAAGGGATAGGGCATTGTCGCCAAGGAGCAGAAAAGCTCTGGATGAGGTGTGTAGGTTTGTGTAAACTTTTATTGATAGAGTAGTAGATTGATACACTAAAATATATTTCTCTTTTTTAATTCAAGTTGTTATTTCGTTATTATTTCTTCACCTATCCAATATTCCAAATAAAAACGGGTGAAGAAATTCACCCGTTTTTGTATTTAAATATCATTCGCTTTTTTCAACCCCAGCATTTTAATTATCAAACGTGGAATTGGTTTGTGTGGATCACGTTTGTCCATATTTAATTGAATTCCCAAAGGTTTTACCAGTGGAATACGGTGTGCCTCTACAAACTCTATTAATGTTCCATCAGGATCTTCAATGTAGGTAAAATGTCCTGCTGCTTCGCCCATGTCAAAGCTCCCCTTATCGTTATGCTTAACGTTAGAGTTTACTGTGAATGGGAAACCTTGGGAGTTGCATATTTTTTCAAGAGCATCCATATTTTTCATATCGAAACAAAGGTGGATAAAGCCTAAATCACCCCAGAAACGGTTCTTGAAAATTTTGCTTGGGATTCTATCGGTACACTGAACCAACTCAATGTAAGATGTGCCAAAAAACTCAGCAAAACCTCCGTGGCGAGGTTCAGAATGTGTTAAAAGAACTCTGCGGAAGTTCCCATTGCCACCAGGTAGCGCAATAAGGTCATCGAATTTGCCCGTTTTGTCGTAAACAACTTTGTCGTAACCAAGTATTTTCTGATAAACCCTGAATGCCTCTTCAATGT
>JAEXVC010000112.1 GCA_023406715.1 Bacteroidota bacterium
GGTATCCTGTGTACTATGCTGATGTTGAGGCAAAAAAAATCATCGAAACCGATAGTGATGTAATTTTTGCCATATCGAATCTTTTTGGAGGTGATATTTATAACTCTGGGTGTTTGGATAGGAAACGTTTGGCCTCATCAGTTTTTAACAATAAGGAATTGCTTGCTAAGCTCAATGGTATTGTTCATCCTGCAGTGGCTAGGCATTTTCAAGTTTGGGCTAACAGTTCAAATGCTCCAATTATCTTCAAGGAGGCTGCTATTCTTTTTGAGAGTGGCCTACATAAATTACTGGATAAAACTATCCTAGTTGTTGCTCCTGAGCAAGTTCGATTACAGCGTGTGATTGATAGAGATAACATCTCTGTTGATAATGTTAAAAGCCGCATGGCAAATCAAGCAACGCAGGATGAGTTAATTAAGTTGGCCGATTATCTCATAAATAATGATGGAAAGGAACTGGTTTTACCTCAACTATTAGGAGTTATTGAGAATTTAAAAATGTTATAGAACAATGGCGAAGTACGGAAAATGGATTTCAGGAGGACTAGGCTGGGTTATTTTTGGTCCAATTGGCGGAATTATTGGTTTTGCAATTGGTTCAATTTTCGATAGCGTAGAAACCAAAATTTATACTGGAGAATCTAGTCGTAATGGTTTTTTGGTTAGTTTGTTGGTGCTTTCATCCGCTGTAATGAAGGCTGATGGCAAGGTCTTGAAGTCTGAATTGGATTTTGTTAAAGGTTATTTTCTAAAAAACTTTGGTGCCGATGCTGCCCGTGAGGCAATGATTCTGCTTCGCGATATGCTTAAACAATCAGTACCACTAAAGGATGTTTGCTTTCAAATTAAGGATAATGTCGATTATCACTCACGTTTGCAGTTGCTCCATTTTTTATTTGGTATTGCCCAAGCCGATGGTGTTATTAGTGCCGAAGAACTAAAGGTTCTTAAGGAAATTGGTGAGTATATGAGTTTAACCACTGCTGATTTCGACTCTATTAAGGCAATGTTTATCCCCGATAACGATAAGTATTACACAATACTTGAGGTAACCCCTGCCGCTTCAAACGAAGAAATTAAAAAAGCCTATAGGCAAATGGCCATTAAGCATCATCCCGATAAGGTTAGCCATTTGGGCGATGATGTTAGAGTTGCCGCTGAGCAAAAGTTTAAGATGGTAAACGAGGCCTACGAAAAAATAAAGAAGGAGAGGGGATTTAATTAGAAGCATAATGAATAGACGCCGATTAAGAAAAGCCCTTAAAAGGGTTTACTATCTACCTCAAAATAAATTTTTACTATCATACCTTAAAAACAAAATTAAGCATCTTTTTTATAAGATATCTAAATCTACCAAGGTGGCATATCCCTCCACTTTAATGATTGAGTTAACCAATCATTGCAATCTTTCCTGTACAATATGCCCTAGGGAGTACCAGTATGGAAAAGATATGGATAAAGGGCGGATGAGTATTGAGTTGGCTAAGAAAATCATAGATGAGGAAATCCCATACCTCGACTCCATTGGACTAACGGGTATGGGCGAGACTTTTATGTACAATGATTTATCCGAGATTGTCAACTATATTAAATCAAAAAATAAGGGGGTTATTATATCGGTTTCCACCAATGCTGTTTTGCCCAATTTTATTGAGAAAATAAAACCTTTAATTGGCAAACTTGACACCATTCAAATTTCGGTTGATGGTTTAAATGAGGTATACAAATCCATTAGGCTGAACTCAAACTTTGATACTTTAAACACTAATATTCATATCCTATCGGATTTATGCCAAGGTAGTTCTACCGATTTAATGATAAATATGGTTGTTACAAAGGAGAACTATACTCAAATGGCCGATATGGTAAAGTATGCAGAGAGTGTTGGTGTTATTTATGTTGACTTCACAATACTTAACCTTGCATCAATTACGGAGATTCCTGTCGAATACTATGATTTCTATAAGTCGCCTGTTTTTTTGAGTGCCTTGGATGAACTTGCGAATATAGTGGCTCAAACAAAGCATGTTATTGTTACAAAACGCAATTTCGAAGAGGAAAATGGTTTTAAAAAGTGCCCTTTTCCTTGGACTCACTTTTACGTAACCTTCGATGGGTATATTACTCCTTGTTGTGCAAAGCCTTTTCCTAAGGAAAAAAACTTTGGTAATATTAAGGACATGTATTTGATAGACATTCTAAATTCCAATGAATTTATTAATTGGAGAGAATTGTGGTTTAAGAATATAACCCCAGATTTTTGCAAAAAATGCCATTACATTGATTTAAAGCCAATAGGTATACAAATAAGTCACTGATTATGTGTTATTTAAAAATTTAATAGTAACACTTTTATCAATAGGTTTTATAGTTTCAACTTTTTAAATTTAATTTGTATTAATTAATAATTACGTTGATATGGAAACAACATTGAAGGAAATAATCTCTATTTCAGGTCATTCTGGACTATTTAAATTTGTATCGCAGGGTCGTCAGGGCATTATTGTGGAATCATTAACCGACGGAAAAAAGATGAATGTGCCTGTTACTGCAAAAGTAAGCGCTTTGTCGGATATAGCTGTGTTTACTGATTCTGGTGAAATTTCACTACGTGAAGTGCTTCAAAAAATTCAAGTTTTAGAAGAGGGTAAACCTGCAATTGACCCAAAATCCGACCCAAAAGAAATTGTGAAATATTTCGGAAAAGTTCTACCAGATTTTGATAGAGATAGGGTTTATACCAGCGATATAAAAAAAATGATTACTTGGTACAACCAACTTCAATCGCATAATTTACTTGACTTACTGAAAGAAGAAGACGTTGAAGAAACTAAGGAGTAAACGAAATTGAAAAGCGGAATTATCCGCTTTTTTTATTAGTACTCATAGCTTAGTCTAAACCCAAAACTTCTATCTTGCCCTGGGAGTAGGCCATGTTTACCTTTGTAGGGTTGGGCATAGGCAAAGTCGGCTGCCAATAAATTTGTTATACCTAAGGAAGCTGATAGGCCATTGAATAATATTCTTCTGATGTTGAAGTTAATATTCATCATTATCAATGGTGACTTTTCACTTAGAATATCTTTACCTTCGGAATCTATCATTGTATAGGCATAGTAATTCCCAAAGTATGAACCCGATAAACCCAATGAGTAATTATTGTTTATTTGATAGTTTATTACTGCATTAATTCGTATTGGTGAGAATCCTAAGAAGTACGATGAGTTTAATGGTACCGAAAATAAACTGTCAGTTTCGGAATGTTTTCGTTTATAGTATGCAAAATTCACAGTTGTATTGATCTTACTTAAAACTTGTTTAATCTCCAATTCAATACCCTGAGTTCCAATCTTTCCTTGATTTTTATAAAAACCAACACCCGATGTGTCTTTGCCATAAATTATAACTTTATCAAAGGAAACATCAAATGCGTTGACTGTGATGTATGATTTATAGGGAAGTTTAAAGCCAAGTTCAAATTCAAAGTTTGTTCCAATTTCAGGTTCTAATGGCTTGCTATTTTCAGGTAGTCGGTTTGGTAAAATTCCACCTGGTACTCTAAATGATTGGCTTATCATTGCTTTGAAGTGGAATTTTTCGTAGGCTTTGGTTAAGCCAAACCTTGGTACAAATGCATCGCCAAATTCACTGGAGTAATCGTACCTTGCACCTACAATGAAATTTGCATACTTAGAGTTATACTGCACTTGTCCGTAACTTGCAAAATTTGAGTACGATAAATAATCTTTGCCATTTTTAAATGTCTCCTCAAAAAGAGTATCGCTTAATGAGGGCAGTTTAAGGTAGTCCAGCGATATTTCGATACCTCCGTTAATTGATATATTCTTATTGATGTAATTTGAGGAGATTCCTCCACTATACTTACTATACTTTTTATTATTGTTATACTCATTTTCTGCATTAATAGCACTTAATTTCCATGGTTGTTGCCATTTGTAATTAATCTTAGGGATAAGTTGAAATTTTTCGGAAAAGTTAATATTGTATGAGAACTGCGCAAAGTAACTTTTAAACTCTTCGGTTAAAGGTGGACCTGGGTAGAATTTATCCCACATATCAATCTGGGCATAAGAGTAATCATCAACCAGACTTAGAAACTTAATGTTTTTGTAATCTACTTTTAAGTTGAGTTGTTTTGTGTATATATCGCTAGCATTTTTCATTGAGCGCGATTTCCCAAAGTAATCAACATAGTTTTTGTCACTGCGAGTTCCAGCGCCATAGGTTCCCGATAAGCAAATTTTTAAATCTTCATTACTGATATTTGATGCAAAGTTGAGATTATTGTGTGTAAATTGTTGTCCTGTATGGTAAGATAGATAACTTAGTTGTCCTCCACTTGAGTTATTCCCTCTTGTAATAATATTTACCACTCCTGCTCCTGCAAATTTTCCGTATACCGCAGACCCTGAGCCTCTTATTATTTCAATCCTGTCAATATTTTCAAGAGGAAAATGATTTCCAAATGGAATAGTGGCAAACATTCCATCGTTAAATTCCTGACCATCAACCATAAACAAGTGTTTGCCTTCATGAGTCCATAAGCCTCTTATGCCCATTCCAACAACTCCTTCAACATCTACTCCAAAAGAAAACCCCGGAACGTATATCTGAAAAAGGTCAATAATATCCCTTGCGCCGCTTGCTTTTATATCTTCTTTTGTAATAACAGTTAGAATTCCTGGAGTTTCTCTAATATTTGAGGATGTTTTTGTGGAGATGCTGATTTGTATATTCATTAAATCTTCCAATGATAGGCTAAACATATCTATACTATCA
>JAEXVC010000126.1 GCA_023406715.1 Bacteroidota bacterium
TGTTTGCGTTCGATACCGAAACAACAGGCTTAGACCCAATCCTATCGACCTTGGTGGGTATTTCAATCGCCATTAATCCCAGACAGGCATGGTGGATTCCTGTCCCTGCAAACAGGGATGAGGCTCAGTTACTTGTTGATGAATTCAAGGAAGTATTCGAAAATCCTGAAATCGACAAAATTGGCCAGAATATCAAGTTCGACCTTCAGATGCTGCTAAATTACAGCATCACCATAAAAGGCAAACTTTACGATACAATGTTGGCTCATTATCTGCTTGAGCCAGATTCTCGTCACAACCTCGATTTATTAGCCGAAAATCTGCTTGGCTATAAAACTATATCGATTGAAGAGTTAATTGGTAAAAAAGGGGCAAGCCAGATAAATATGCGGGCAGTTCCGCTTGAAAAGATTAAGGATTACGCCTGCGAGGATGCCGATATTGCCCTTCAACTGAAGTTACTTCTTTTTCCTAGACTCGAAAATCAAGGGTTGACCGAACTATACTTTCAACTAGAAGAGCCATTGATTGAGGTTCTTGCACACATAGAGCGTAACGGTGTAAGTTTGGACTCCAACAGTTTGAACGAATACGGCAAGGTTCTTAATGCCGATTTAATTAAACTAGACGAAGAGATTAAGACTCTGGCAGGTGTACCAGATTTAAACATCTCCTCCCCGAAACAACTGGGCGAAGTGCTGTTCGAAAAGTTAAAAATATCACCCGACGCAAAGCTTACAAAAACCAAACAGTACTCCACCAATGAGGAGGAGTTGATGAAGTATATCAACTCGCATCCTATTGTTGGAAAGATACTGGAATTCAGGTCGCTAAAAAAGCTTTTATCGACATACATTGAAACTCTTCCAACTTTGGTTAACTCCAAAAGTGGAAAAATCCATACCTCATTTAATCAGGCAGTTGCCTCTACTGGTAGGTTAAGTTCCAATAATCCTAACCTACAAAACATTCCCATTCGCGATGAGAATGGACGCGAAATTCGCAAAGCATTCATCCCTTCGCCCGTCAATTTCGTACTACTTTCGGCCGACTACTCACAAATTGAATTGCGCCTAATGGCGCATGTTAGTGGCGATGAGCAAATGCTCGATGCATTCCAGCACGGAGCAGATATTCACGCTGCAACAGCGGCCAAAATATTCAAAGTTCCTTTAGCAGAAGTTACCCGCGAGCAACGTAGCCGTGCTAAAACTGCCAATTTTGGTATGATTTACGGAATATCTGCCTTTGGACTATCGCAACGATTGGGCATTTCCAGAACCGAAGCAAAGGACTTAATTGATGGGTACTTTGCCACATACACTGGTGTAAAGAAGTATATGGATAGTTGTGTTGCAGAAGCTCGTGAAAAGGGATACGTTTCCACAATATTTGGACGCAAACGCTACCTCAACGACATCAACTCAAGCAACGGGACTGTTCGTGGTTTAGCTGAGCGAAATGCCATTAACGCACCAATTCAAGGCTCCGCTGCCGACATTATTAAGTTGGCGATGATAAATATTCACCGTGAGTTCGAGAAGGAAAACCTACAATCGAAAATGATAATTCAGGTTCATGACGAATTGGTGTTCGATGTTTATAAACCAGAATTGGAAAAAGTAAAGGAAATTGTTAAGCATTGTATGGAGGGGGCCATTGAACTAAAAGTGCCCCTCGAGGTTGAAATGGGTGTTGGAACTAACTGGCTGGAGGCACACTAAGATAGACGCAAGAATACAGACAAAAGATTTTACACTAAATTAAAGAAGGGCTGAAAATTCAGCCCTTCATCTATTATACAGTCATTATCTCTTTTTCCTTTTGCTCCAAATGCTCATCTACTTTCTTGTTGTAGGTGTCGGTTACCTTTTGAACTTTAGTTTCAGCATCCTTAGCAGCATCTTCGGCAAGGCCATTCTTCTGCATCTTTTTGATTTCCTCAAGGGCATCGCGACGAGCGTTGCGGATACTTACACGGGCATTCTCGCCTTCGTGCTTAACCTGCTTAACCAAATCCTTACGGCGTTCCTCGGTTAATGGTGGAACCAATATGCGAACTGTTTCGCCATTATTTTGAGGATTGAAACCTAGGTTTGCAGCCATAATGGCACGCTCAATGGGGTCAATCATCTTTTTTTCCCAAGGTTGGATAGAAATGGTTCTGGCATCGGGACTACCAACGCTTGCAACCTGAGCCAAAGGAGTCATTGTTCCGTAGTAATCCACCATAATGCCCGAGAGCATTGAAGGGTTTGCTTTCCCAGCGCGAATTACTCTAAGTTCATTCTCAAGGTGGTCAATGGCTTTAGACATTTGTCCTTCGGCCGCATTTATAACTTTTTTTGCATCATCCGGAGTCATACTTTTACCTTTTAAATTCGGGAATAAAAATATTTAATTTTTAACTAATGTGCCAATTTTTTCACCCAAAACAACTTTTTTAAGGTTTCCTGAGGTGTTCATGTCGAAAACAAAAATAGGCAGATTGTTCTCGCTACACATTGTAAATGCAGTTAAATCCATAACCTTTAACCTTTTCTCGTAAGCTTCGGTAAAAGTTATCTCATCGAACTTTGTGGCGGTTTTATCCTTTTCGGGGTCGGCAGTGTAAACACCATCAACACGAGTTCCTTTGAGCAAAACTTCTGCCTCAATCTCAACACCACGCAAAGCCGATGCTGTATCGGTTGTGAAGAATGGATTTCCAGTTCCACCTGCAATTATACAAACAAAACCTTGCTTAAATGCATCTATGACTTTAGCCTTTGAGTAAAGCTCACCAACAGGCTCCATTTTGGTTGCAGTAAAAACCTTGGCTTTGCCACCAGCACCCTCAATGGCTGATTGAATTGCCAAACTATTTATAACTGTGGCAAGCATTCCCATTTGGTCGCCCTTAACCCTGTCGAAACCTTTGGAAACACCACTAAGCCCACGGAAAATGTTGCCTCCACCAATTACAATTCCAATCTCAACTCCCATAGAGGCCACCTCTTTAATCTGTTCGGCATAGGAGTTCAGAATGGAGGTGTTTATGCCATACTTATCGTCGCCCATTAGTGCTTCGCCACTGAGTTTTAGAAGTATACGTTTATATTTTAACATCTTGGTTCATTAATAATTACTTTGTAAAGATACTTAAATTTAATATTGAAGGTTTTTTAAGTTTTCAACAAAAACTTCCTGACAAAAATCATTGGCAGTTAGTAACGCAAACATTACATTTGCATCAATATGATTAGCAAATCGTTATCAACACTATACCACAATAACGGCAAGGGGCTCTACTCCTGCTGGATTTGCTGATTCTTTTTCCAAACATCTTCACTTTAAAAATTTAAATCCTTTGCACAGAAGGATACTTGTGATTTCTATTTACACAGCCATTAATCAATTTGGTTTTTTTACAAAATTCTTAAATAGTAAAACTATGTTTGAGAAAGTAATACCGAACACAGTAAAGCCTGAAAGGCAAGCCTCCACTGAGGGCAATTTCTATAAATCATCACAAAGTAAGTTTGGCCCTGGAATGAATGAGCGTATTCAGAAACTGCGCAAAGTAAGCGTTGAGACTGAGCCATCGCTCTCCATTGAACGTGCTTTGCACGAAACAGCCTTCTATAAAGAAAACTATGGGAAATTATCAATCCCTGTTTTACGTGCAATGAACTTTTTGGACCATTGCAAAAGAAAAACCATATACATTGGCGAAGGAGAACTGATTGTTGGCGAACGCGGTCCAAAGCCAAAGAGTGTTTGTACATTCCCAGAACTAACGTGCCACAGCGTTGACGATTTGAATGTGCTCAACACCCGCGAACTACAACGATATACAATTAGCCAAGAGGATATTGAACTATATGCAAAGGAGGTAATTCCTTACTGGCAAGGCAAAACACAGCGCGAGCGAATTTTCAACCATGTTCCAAGCGAATGGCGTGCAGCTTACGAAGCAGGATTGTTTACCGAGTTTATGGAGCAGCGAGCTCCAGGTCATACGGCGCTCGACGGAAAGATATACCGCAAAGGAATGCTCGATTTTAAAAAGGAGATTGCCGATAATCTTGCAAACCTAGACTATTTGAATGATCCTGATGCTACCGACAAGGCCGAACAATGGAAAGCAATGGATATTTCGTGCGATGCTGTTATTGTTTTTGCAGAACGTCACGCAGAACTTGCTGAGGAACTAGCAAAAAAAGAGAAAGACCCACAAAGGGTTAAGGAATTGCAAAAAATTGCCGAGGTGTGCGGTTGGGTTCCTGCTCATGCTCCGAGGACTCTTTGGGAGGCAATTCAGATGTACTGGTTTGTTCATCTTGGAACTATAACCGAGTTGAACGGATGGGATGCAATGAATCCGGGACATTTTGACCAACATCTTACTCCTTTCTACGAGAAAGAAATTGCTGCAGGAACGCTTTCCCGCGACCAAGCAAAAGAGTTGATATCGTGCTTTTGGATTAAGGTTAACAACCATCCTGCACCACCAAAAGTTGGAATTACAGCACGCGAAAGCGGAACTTACAACGATTTTACAAACATCAACCTAGGCGGAATAAAGCCCGATGGTTCCGATGGAACAAGCGAGATTTCGTACATCATGCTTGAGGTTGTGGAGGAACTACATATCCTACAACCCGGAAACTCGGTGCACATTAGCGCTAAAACACCCGATAAATTTCTTAATACTGCAGCGCATGTAATTCGTCAGGGTCACGGTTATCCATCGGTATTTAACCCCGATGTATATATAGTTGAGATGATGCGCCAAGGAAAATCGCTACAGGATGCCCGCGAGGGCGGATGCAGCGGTTGCATTGAAGTTGGCGCTTTTGGTAAGGAGGCTTATCTCCTTACTGGCTACCTCAACGTTCCAAAAATCTTGGAGGTTACGCTTAACAATGGAATTGACCCTGTTACCGGGAAAAAAGTTAGTATTGAAACAGGCGACCCACGTAGTTTTAAATCATACGATGAGCTTTACAACGCCTATTTGAAACAGGTTCAGTATATAGTCGACCAAAAGATGCGTGTAAGTAACTATATCGATAGGATGTTTGCCAAGTATGCCCCAGCACCATTCCTATCAGTTGTTATTGAGGATTGCATTAGCAAGGGACGCGATTACTACGATGGTGGTCCACGTTACAATACCAGTTACATTCAGTGTTGCGGATTAGGAACAGTAACCGATAGCCTTGCTGCACTGAAGAAACACGTGTTCGAGAATAAAACATTCAGTATGGATAGCGTTTTAAATGCTGTACTGAAAAACTTTGAGGGCGAGGAGGTTTTACGACAAACCATAATTAACCGCACACCATTCTTTGGAAATGATGATGATTACGCTGATTCAATTGCCGTAAAAGTTTACAACGATTTGGTTGATACAATTGACGGCAAACCCAACATCAAACCCGGAGGCAAGTATCACCTGAATATGCTCTCAACCACTTGCCATGTTTACTTTGGAAAGGTTATGGGAGCAACGCCCAATGGTCGTTTAGCAGGGAAATCAATATCCGACGGAACATCTCCATCGCACGGAGCCGATACACGAGGACCATCAGCGGTAATAAAGTCGTTGTCTAAAATCGACCAAACAAAATCGGGCGGAACTCTTCTAAACCAAAGGTTTTTGCCAAGTCTGCTCAAGAAGGAAGAGGATGTTAAGAAGTTGGGTCACCTTATCAGAAGTTACTTTACGCTCGGAGGTCATCATATTCAGTTCAATATAGTTGATACAGCAACTTTGCTTGCTGCTCAAAAATGTCCAGAGGATTATAAAGACCTAATGGTACGAATGGCTGGTTACAGCGACTACTTCAACGATATGAATGCCGATTTGCAGCAGGAGGTAATTGAGCGAACCGAAAATGCAGCTTTCTAGTATGCAGAATAGTTTGATTTTCGATATAAAGCGATATGCCATAAACGATGGGCCAGGAATTCGCATTGTATTCTTTTTTAAGGGTTGCAACCTGCGCTGTGCATGGTGCCATAATCCCGAGAGTATATCGCCTAAGGCAGAAAGAATGTACGCTCCGGCAAAGTGCATTAAATGCGGAACTTGCGTTACGGTTTGTCCCGAAAAAGCCATAACGCTAACTCCCGAAGGAATTGTCACCAACAACAACCTTTGCAAGCAATGCGGAAAATGCGCTGATGTGTGTCCCACAAAGGCCATTGAAATGTCTGGAAGAGTTATGACTGTTTCAGAAATTATGGAGATAATTGAGAAAGAACGCGTATTCTTCGACCAATCGGGCGGTGGCGTTACATTCTCGGGTGGCGAGCCTCTTATCCATTCGGAGATTTTAATTGAACTGCTCGATAAATGCAGAAAGCGAAAAATTCATACCGCAGTTGATACCGCTGGAAATGTTAGCACCGAAACAATACTTGAAGTTGCCAAGCGAACCGACCTTTTTCTGTACGATTTAAAAAAGATGAATTCGGAGATGCATAAGAAATGGGTTAACTCCAGCAACGAAAAGATTCTCCATAACCTACAGGCAATTTCCGATTTCGGTTCAAAGGTTATTATCCGCATACCATTTATTGGAGGCGTTAACGACTCTATGCTGAATATTGTTGAAACAGCGCGATTTGTGGCAAGATTATCGGGTGAGAAAAAGGTGGTTAACCTATTGCCATACCATAACATTGCCCAGCACAAATATATGAAGTTGGGGAAAGCAGATAGTTTCGAAAATTTAGCTGAACCCGATAAGAGTGTTCAGGAAAAAGCCATATCAATTTTTGCAGGATACGGCATACAGGCCACAATTGGAGGATAACAGAAATATTGCTTAAAGCAGATAAAAACATTTGAATTCAATAGCCAGTGTTTATTTATCGCGTTCTATCAAACGGGTTCTAAATGGAAAATTTTTCTTAGAGAATTGCCTATCCTTAACTTACTTATCCCTGCGAGTTCCTAAACTTTAGCCGTTCAAGCTCTAACCTAGACCTAGCCACCAATAAGGCCGTTTTTCAACTCACAGGGATTGAACATCATAACATGGCGGAGTATTCCGATACCAGTAACGGTAATTATGCCGCCATGGTAGAACAAATTCGTAAAAACCTAAATCTTACTACTTTGAAGTTTCAAAAACTGAACGATTTAGTTGAAGCAATTGGAGTTCCGAAGGAAAATCTTTGTACGCACTGTTTCGATGGAAGTAACTACTTCGAATAGATTCGCTTATGCAAAACCGCAGATAAATCAAATGCGATAAAGCATAACCATTTTTAATAAAAAACTATTACAACTGTAATTACCTTAGTATTTAAATGCGGCACATTTGTCGCATTTTTTATTGTTTTTAAGTCACGATTAAATATCTGATTAATAAATTATTATCAATAATACACATCAAAATAATTCAACAATAGTTAATGTTTTGTCATACATGCATAGATAGTTGTTGTTTAAACACAGGTATTTGTTGTTTATCTTTTTTCAAGGTTTGGCATTTCTGAATAGTTTAACTTATCCTCACAAAAACAAACCGAGTTTTAACCTAACATCAAATGTTATGAAAAAAAATTTACTAGTTTTTTTCTTTGCAATGGCAATTGTATTATCGTCATTCGCACAGAAAGGATTTAGAAACCCAGCAGCTGCTTACTGCGATTTGCTAGGGTATCGTTATGCGGTTAATACCGATAAAAGTGGAAACAAAGTTGGAACGTGCATTCTTCCAGATGGAAGAGAGGTAAATGCTTGGGATTTCTACAAGGGTAAAGTAGCCAAGGAGTACTCCTATGCTGCCCTAAAGGGATACGACATTGAAACTGTTGTTGAAAAAGTTAACGGATACACTGTTGAAAAAGCAATGTGTGTTCGAACAAACAAGGGTTTTGATGAAAGTATCTCGTTGGAGGAGCTAATGGAACTAAACGGAGACAAACTCCAATTACAAGAAAAAACTGCCTCGGCAAACATCTATGAGCTAGCAAAAGAAAACCCCAACTTCAAAGCAACTAAGTCCCTCCCAACTTCATTCGACTGGAGAAGTTACAATGGACATTCATACATAGGTGCTGTACGCGACCAAGGGGGTTGCGGTTCTTGTTACTCTTTTGGCGCTTCGGCTTGCGCTGAGGGTACTTACAATTTCGCTACAGGCAAATACGACTCAAATACTGCCGATTTCTCGGAAGCATATATTGCTTGGTGTTTAAGCACAATGTCAGCATACAGCAGCCATTTCAGCGGATGTAATGGTGCCGACTACACATATTCAGAACTTCAGGCCTTGGTTGATGTAGGAACAATTAACGAATCTTACTTCCCTTACACCGAGGCTGATAATCAATCATGTCCATCGGCAGCATCATCTGCACCAAAAACAAAATTCAATAATTGGTACAGGGTAGCTTGCTCTGATATTGATGCAATTAAAACTGCAATTATGACTTACGGTGTTGTAGATGCCGCCGTTTATGTAACTACATCGTTCCAAAATTATACTGGAGGAATTTACTCTGACACCTATACTGCTTGCACAAGTAGTCCATGCTACGATACTCCTACAAACCATGCAATTGCATTGGTTGGCTGGGGATACGATGCAACTTACGGTGATTACTGGATACTACGAAACTCTTGGGGTAGTTCCTGGGGTGAGAGTGGTTATATGAGAATTAAGGCCACCTCTGCACGCGTAGCCTGCGAAGTTTGCTATATGGTTTACCAAGATGATGGAACAACTGCTCCAACAGTAACTACCAACACAGTATCTTCAATCGCCGATAATTCAGCCGTTTGCGGTGGAAACATAACATCTAATGGTGGCGCAACTATTACCGCAAGCGGTATTGTTTATGCAAAAACCACCAGCCCAACCCTTACCAGCGGCACAGTTGTTTCTACATCTCCAACCACAACATCTGGCTCATATAGTTTAACTATGAGCGGATTAACCACGGGCACAAAATACTACGTTCGGGCTTACGCAACCAATGCAAAAGGAACAAGCTATGGTGCAGAAAATTCATTTACTACAACGGGAGATCTTCCAATAGAGTACTGTACATCACAAGGAAACAACTATTCGTATGAATGGATTTCCAGTGTCACAATAGGGTCTCTTACAAATGCATCAAGCGCTGCGGGTTATACGGACTTCACCGGAAAATCAGTTACGCTAGCTGCGGGTACTCCATACAACGTTTCGTTGGTTCCTGGCTTTGCCAGCACAACCTACAACGAGTATTGGAAAATCTTTATCGACCTTAACCACGATGGTGATTTTACAGACTCAAACGAAACTGTGTTTGATGCAGGTGCTTTAAGCAAAACAACCGTCACTGGCACATTAACAATTCCATCAGGAACAGCTGCTGTAACAACCAGAATGCGCGTTTCAATGAAGTACAATGCTTCGCAAACCTCATGTGAATCGTTCTCATATGGTGAAGTTGAGGATTACACGGTTGTAATAACAGGCGGCACTCCAGATACACAAGCTCCAACCGCTCCAACCAACCTTGCGGCGTCGAGCGTAACGTCAACCTCAGCAACATTAAGTTGGACTGCCTCTACTGATAATGTAGGAGTTACAGGATACAACATTTACAAAAACGGAACATTATTAACAACCTCAACAGGCACTTCTTACAGTGTAACCAGTTTATCTGCAGGAACAACATACTCTTTCTACGTAAATGCATACGATGCTGCAGGAAACGTTTCGGCCGCTAGTAGTACAATTAATGTAACTACACCAATTATCGAAAGTTACTGTGCATCAAAAGGAAATAATGTAACTTACGAATGGATTGACTTGGTTAAATTGAATACAATTAACAATGTAACTGCTGCCAATGGAGGTTATGGTAATTTCACAAGTCTTTCTACAGATTTAGGTAGAGGTACAAGCTATACTATCTATTTTAGCGCAGGATTCAAGAGCACTAAATACACTGAATATTGGTATATATGGATCGATTATGATCATAGCGGTACATTCGAGAGTTCAGAACTTATTAGCACCGGTTCTTCAAGCGCTTCAACTACGTTAAGCAAAACATTTACCGTACCTTCAACAGCAACTCTAGGTTCAACAAGAATGCGTGTAACCATGAAGTACAACTCAGCTCCAACAGCATGCGAAACATTTAGCTATGGCGAGGTAGAAGACTATACAGTAAATATTACAGGAACCGCATCGATTAAAACTGAAGGTATAGAAGCAGAAGAACTTGGAAATGAACTTCCAACAAGCATTACGCTATATCCAAACCCTGCCAACAATACAATCAATATAAAACTTAACTGCGAGATGAACAACAACGCTGTCCATATTTACAACAGCACTGGCGCTCTTGTTAAGGTTGAAAAAATGAATGCTGATGTTAAGGAGATAGACATTACCGATCTTCCTGCAGGTATATATATTGTTAAGGTTGACGATCCTAAAGAGGCATTTACTGCTCGCTTTGTAAAGAAATAAAGACTTTAAGTTTAATTAGAAAGAGGCTAATTCTTAGCCTCTTTCTTTTTTGGGTTCGAGCTCATTTCAAAGAGAAAATCCCCATTTTGCTCCATAAAATCTAACAATGGTATTTTCATTTGATAGCCAAGAGAATCTTTACATCGGCAAATTGCATAGCTAGAATGGATTAATGAATCAACGAAGTTTTCTGTTTCACAACCCTTAATTGCACAGTAAGAGTATTTTGTTCCACAAATACCTCTATAGAAAAACCACTCATCGCATTCGCTTCCATCTGGGAAAACACAAACTTTGTTCTGGTTGCCTAAACTATCAACCCTAATTTCTGATTTATAACCTAAGAATTTTACATAAACAGATGCAGGATTTGGTATAAATTTATTCTGCGATTTTACACCAACAAACAAAAATATGGCAATTGCTAAAAATATTATTTTTTTCATACAACTATTTTATTTGCTCAAAGTTACGATGCTAATTCCACAAATGGAATGCTAAATAGTTTATTCTCAAAATCTTTTCATCAAAAATTTTTCTTAAAAGCTGTTAACTCATGTATAAAAGTGAATAATTAGCTGTACCTTTGCGCCCTCAAAAAAATTACACAATGCAGGGTATAAGAAATATTGCGATAATTGCGCACGTGGATCATGGGAAGACCACCTTGGTGGACAAAATGATTATTCAGGGGAAACTTTTTAAAGATCACGAAAAGCCCGGCGAACTAATTCTCGATAGCAACGATTTGGAACGAGAGCGCGGAATTACAATTCTTGCCAAAAACGTTTCGGTGGAGTACAAGGGTGTTAAAATTAACATTATTGATACTCCCGGTCACTCCGATTTTGGTGGAGAGGTTGAGCGCGTACTCAATATGGCCGATGGGGTTCTGCTGCTTGTTGATGCGTTTGAAGGTACAATGCCTCAAACCCGTTTTGTACTTCAAAAAGCGCTCGCTTTAGGATTAAAACCAATTGTTGTTATTAACAAGGTAGATAAGCCTAACTGTCGTCCCGAAGTAGTTCAGGAGCAGGTTTTTGATCTAATGTTCAACCTTGATGCATCCGAAGAACAACTAAATTTCCCAACAATATACGGTAGTGCAAAGCAAGGATGGATGTCATCCGACTGGAAAAAACCAGCCACCGATATTACCGCCCTTCTCGATAAAATTGTGGAGTATGTTCCTGCCGCAAAGCAAATTAAGGGAACACCTCAACTTTTAATAACATCATTGGATTACTCCAGCTATGTTGGCCGTATTGCAATTGGGAAATTGCACCGAGGCGAGTTAAACACAGGAATGGCGGTTTCATTAGCCAAAACCGATGGACAGGTTATCAGAACAAGAATCAAAGAACTGCTTGTTTTCGAAGGATTAGGAAAACGCAAGGTTGATAAAGTAACATCGGGTGATATTTGCGCTTTGGTTGGTATAGAAAATTTTGAAATTGGCGATACAATTGCCGATATCGAAAATCCAGAACCGCTCCCAACAATTGCGGTTGATGAGCCAACAATGAGCATGCTTTTCACCATTAACAACTCCCCTTTCTTTGGGAAGGATGGTAAGTTTGTAACATCGCGCCACCTAAAGGAGCGTCTCGACCGTGAGTTGGAGAAAAACCTTGCTCTAAAAGTTGAGGCAACCGACTCTGCCGATTCGTTTATGGTTTATGGACGTGGAGTTCTTCACCTATCCGTACTTATTGAAACGATGAGACGCGAGGGTTATGAGTTACAGGTTGGACAACCTAAAGTAATCATTAAGATGGTTGGCGGAGAAAAATGCGAACCTATTGAATATATGACCATTGATTTACCCGAGGAAGTTTCTGGTAAAGCAATTGAACAGGTTACGCGCCGAAGGGGCACGCTATTAACCATGGAGCGCCGTAACGACAGAATTCACCTTGAGTTTGAAATCCCATCGCGCGGTATTATTGGTCTAAGAAACATTCTACTTACCGCTACCGCTGGAGAGGCGGTTATTGCCCATAGAGTAAAAGGATTTGAACCATACCGTGGCGATATCGAAACCCGTGTAAACGGTTCGCTAATTGCCATGGAAAGCGGCATGTCATTCGCATACGCAATAAACAAACTACAGGATCGTGGACGTTTCTTTATTGATGAGCACGAAGAGGTTTATGCCGGACAGGTTATTGGCGAAAACACCCGTGCTGGCGATATGGTAGTGAATGTTACCAAATCGAAAAAGTTGACCAATATGCGTGCTTCTGGTTCTGACGATAAATCGTTCCTTGCCCCACCGGTTAAATTCAGCTTGGAGGAAGCCTTGGAGTATATTCAGGAAGATGAGTATGTGGAGATTACGCCAAAATCGATGCGTTTGCGCAAAATTTATCTAGATGAGAACGAGCGTAAACGTCGCGATAAGAATAGTTAGTTAAAATACTTGAACAGGTTATTTAATCTGTGTTAAACGCATAAATTTTGACTGTTCATTTATATATTTTTGGTTCATTTTTTTGATTGTTTGTAATTTTTATAACTTTGCACGTTGTTTTTGAAGAGTTGTGGGAAACGTATTAAGCACATATTCAATTAATTTCAAGGGACTTAAGGTCGGAAAACATTCGTTTGAATTCGATTTAAACGATGATTTTTTTGCTGAGTTTAAGGAAGGCGAAATTAGCAAGGGGCAGCTCAAGGCTGTTGTAAACCTAAATAAACAGAACCATTTGCTTGAGTTCAAAATCAGCATAAAGGGTTCGGTTGTGGTTGTTTGCGATAGGTGCTTAGAACTTTTCGAACTTCCAACAACCTTTAAAGGTGAACTGTTTGTTAAGATTGGTACCAAGGACGAGGAGAACGACGATGAAATTATCTTCCTGTCGGAAGAGGATTACGAGGTTAACCTTGCTCAGTACCTTTACGAAAGCGTGTGCTTGAGTTTACCATTGCAACGTTACCATGGGTTAAATGGTACAAAGGCAAGCGATTGCGACAAGGAGATGATTTCGAAAATGAACATTGTAAACGAAGTAGAAAGCACCGACGAAGATATTGACCCTCGCTGGGCAGCACTAAAAAAATTGAAGAATAACTAAGTTTTACTAATTAATAAGTTGAAAAATGGCACATCCAAAATCAAAGATTTCCAAGCAGAGAAGAAATAAGCGTAGAACTCACTACAAAGCTAGTACACCTACTCTTTCAAACTGCTCAAACTGTGGTTCAGCTGTTGAGTATCACAGGGTATGCCCAGAGTGTGGTTTTTACCGTGGAAAACAAGCAATTGAAAAGGCTGTTAACGCCTAATTATATCAACCCTAATTAGCACACTAGTGATGAGGATTGGTGTTGATGTTATGGGAGGAGACTTTGCACCCGATGCTGTAGTATCGGGTGCCGTTTTAGCCCTAAAGCATCTTAGTGCCGATGAGAGAATAGTTCTCTTTGGCAATCAGGACATCATTGTAAATCTTCTGCAAAAGGAAGGTGTTAGTCCTGACAATTTTGATATCATCCATACCTCCGAGGTAATTGAGATGGGCGATAACCCATCAAAATCATTCGCTAAAAAAACCGACTCAAGCAT
>JAEXVC010000183.1 GCA_023406715.1 Bacteroidota bacterium
GACTTGCATCAGTCATATAACCATCGTCGGTTACACTTACTGTTTTTCCTGCATATACTTTTTCAGCCATAATTCCTGTTGTTTTAAGTTAAACTATTTGTTTTCTAAAGTTAATTATTTTACCAATTAGTCGACTTTTTTTCCACTCATCGACATTGCTGAACTTACTGGTAAATGTCTTCCTTTTATTAGTATATACCAGTAAATATGTCGGAACATTAATTTTCCCAAATGGTTAAGTCGCGTGTTCTTAAGCAATTTCATTGGACCAATACCAGGAACTGGATATGTGCCAGGAAGCGGCTCTGTATCGTAGTTGAAATCGATAAGAGAACCCTTCCCAAATCCTGTTTCAATGAAGCAATTTGAATGACCATCGAACTTTGCCTCCATTGGTTTACCGTTGATAGCCGAAAGGATGTTCTCATAAACAACATCGGCAGCAAAGTGTACAACAGAGCCGGCCTTAGAGGTGGGAATATTACTAGCATCGCCTAGCACAAATATATTGTCCCACTTTTCTGCGCGTAATGAGAATTTGTCGGTTGGAATAAAGTTCAAATCATCGCCCATTCCGCTTCGGGCTACATAATCGGCACCCATATTAACAGGAATTGAGGCTAAAATATCAAACTCAATTTCACGTCCATCGTAAGAAATTATCTTTTTGTTCTCATCATCAACACGCTCAAGGTAGAAATCAGCAACAATATTGATATTCTTTTCGCTTAATAGTTGACTAAGCATTGCAGTTGCTTTAGGCTTAGTGAATGCTCCTGAAAGCGGAGTGGTGTAATAGATATTTACTTTATCTCTGATTCCTTTTTTTGTAAAGTAGGCATCGGCCAAAAATGCAAACTCAAGTGGTGCCACTGGACACTTTAATGGCATCTCTGCAATGTTGATAACCAAATTACCACCCTTCCAATCCTTAAGTGCTTCATGGAATGCAACAGCACCCTCATAGGTGTAAAAGTCAAAAATACTCTTTTGCCATACCTTGCCAAGTAAACCAGGTGTTTCCGATGGTTTTACATCAGTACCGGTTGCAATTACTAGGTAATCGTACTCAAGAGTTTTTCCATCAGTTTAGAACACTTTTTTAGCCTCTGGATCAACCCTGTCAATTTCGCTAATAATAAACTCTACACCACTGGGAATAAACTTTTTCTTAGGTTTAACAACCATACTCTTTGTGTAAATCCCAAAGGGAATAAACAAGAAGCCTGGCTGATAGTAATGTGTGGGTTCCTTGTCAACAACAGTAATACTCCACGATTTCAAATCGAGAGCTTTTTTCAGTTTGTTTGCCATTATGGAGCCGCCTGTTCCTGCACCAAGTATCAATATCTTTTTCATATATGATGAATTTATCGGTTCGTGAAAAAATTATCACTACAAATATCAAATTTATTAATAATTGTTATAGATTTACGATGGATGTTAAAAATCAAAGTTGATATATATCAAAATAGGTAGATATGATAGAAGATGTTTGTCCCAGTTCTAAATGTGACGATTGCGGCTTTAGGTCGGCAGTTTTTGCTTCGCTCAATTCGGGACAACTCCAAATGCTAACCAATGGCAAAACATTCAACGCTGTTAAAAAAGGCGCAACTATATGCAAGCAAGGCGACGAGATTAAAGCATTTATTTTCTTGAGAGTTGGTTTGGCAAAACTGGTTCGCAACACTCCCGATGGTAGGGAACAAATTGTTGGTATAGCTACGCCTAATGATTTTGTGGGTTTACTAAGTCTTTTTTCCTCCAAAATTTACCAGTACTCAATAATTGCTATTGAGGATTCTGAGTATTGTAGCGTAGATTATGCAATGGTCATGGATTTAATTCGAAGCAATGGAACTTTTGCCCAAAGCTTACTCGAAAAAATATCGCATGTTTCTGATGTTCTTATCAATACTCGTCTCGATTTAGACCTACGACAACTTCGGGGTCGAGTTGCTTTTATAATATGCTACTTTGCTCATGAGGTTTACGGCACTACAAAATTCAACCTCCCAATTTCCAGGAAAGAAATAGCTGAACTAATTGATATGCGAGTTGAAAACGTTGTTCGAATTCTCTCTGAACTCCGTAGGGACAATATTATTAGAATAGAAGGAACAACAATAGAAATACTAGAACCAGAAAAACTTAAGTGGATAAAGGTTCACGGATAATTCTAAAGCCCTTTAATTTTCCTCGTTAACTCTGATGAAAAAACAAAGTCGTTAAGCTCCTTGTTATCGCTATCAAGTATTTCTGCGCTGGAACCTTCCCACCACTTTTTGCCTTCGTAGATATATATCACCTTATCTCCCATACTCATTACTGAGTTCATATCGTGAGTGTTCACAATTGTGGTTATATTATACTCAACAGTAATCTCTTTAATCAACTCATCAATCACTACCGATGTTCTGGGGTCTAGACCAGAGTTAGGTTCATCGCAGAATAAAAATTCA
Source organism: Bacteroidota bacterium (assembly GCA_023406715.1). Classification (GTDB taxonomy): domain Bacteria; phylum Bacteroidota; class Bacteroidia; order Bacteroidales; family Tenuifilaceae; genus SB25. The sequence goes on from JAEXVC010000183.1 coordinate 2,466, forward strand.
GGGTTCAGAGCAATGGCGCGAGCAATTGCAACACGCTTCTTCATACCACCACTAATTTCTGCAGGGAAAAGATGATTTGAGTTGATAATGTTAACCCTGTTCAAGCAAAAGTTTACCCTATCGAGCTTTTCCTCCTTGGTCATATCAGTAAACATATCGAGAGGGAACATGACGTTCTCCTCAACAGTGGAAGAGTCGAACAATGCGGACCCCTGAAAAAGCATACCCATCTTTTTACGGATTTCCTTTTTGCCGCTGAAGTTGAGTTTGTTGAAAAGTATGTCGTTGAAATAAATTTCACCTTCATTAATATCGTGCAAGCCAACAATACTCTTTAAAAGAACGGTTTTCCCAGAACCACTCTGACCAATGATAAGGTTGGTTTTTCCCTTCTCAAAAACTGCATTGATATCGCTTAAAACTTCGCGACCCTCAAATGACTTGCTTACATGGTTCAGCGTTATCATGATAGTAGTAATTGAGTTAATATAAGGTTAAAAAGCAAAACAAAAACACTACTCATAACAACGGCTCTTGTGCTGGCCTGGCCAACCTCTAACGAGCCACCCTGAACCCTATAACCGTAAAAAGCAGAAATCGTGGTAATTAAAAATGCGAACACAATGGTTTTAATAATGGCGTAGGTTATATAGTATGGAATAAATGCATACCTAATCCCTTCAATATACGATTGTGTTGTTACTACCCCTGTAAAAACTCCAACCGACCACCCCCCGATTATTCCAATAACTATGCTAAGCATAGTAAGGAACGGATTAAAAAGAATGGTAGCCACAATCTTCGGTAGAATTAAATAGCTGGCAGAGTTAACACCCATTATTTCCAACGCATCAATCTGCTCTGTAACGCGCATTGTTCCCAACTCAGAGGCAATGTTAGAACCAACCTTTCCTGCAAGTATAAGTCCTATAATTGTAGATGAAAACTCAAGGAGTATACTATCTCTAGCAGCTAGACCTATTAAATACTCAGGTAAAAATGGATTCTCAGTATTATAGGCCGTCTGAAGAGTAATAACTGCTCCCATAAAAGCAGATATTATAGCCACAATTCCAATAGAATGTATTCCTAACTTATCAATTTCCTTTACAATTAAGGAATAGTAAATTTTGCCTCGTTCTGGTTTTGTAAACACCTTAACCAAAAGTAAAATATACTCTCCAAATAGGTGGAATATCTTCATATCAATACTATATTACTTCACATTACTTAGTACAAAAGTATGGATAATTATGTACTAATCCGATATTAACGAATGTTATCTCAAAGGTAATGTTTGATTTTTATTGAAAACAAAAATTGAGTACGTTTGCAGTTTATTTAAAAAATTGAAGCATGGCAGAACGTAATAATCTTTATTGCATTATAATGGCTGGCGGCATTGGAAGCCGGTTCTGGCCTCTAAGCCGAACATCTCGACCAAAGCAATTTATTGATATTTTAGGTACAGGCAAATCCTTACTTCAGCAAACCTTCGACAGAATGGAAAAGATTTGCCCTGCAGAAAATATACTTATTGTAACAAGCACTATTTACCACGATTTAGTTTTGGAACAATTACCAAAAGTAAAGTCGGAACAAATTCTTCTTGAACCCATGAGAAGAAATACTGCCCCATGTATTGCCTACGCAACCTATAAAATTCAACAAACAAACCCAAATGCAATTGCAATAGTGGCCCCCAGCGACCACTTAATTCTAAACGAGGATAAATTTGTTGAAACTGTCCTAAACGCAGTTGTGTTTGCTGAGAAAAACGATGCTCTTCTAACTTTAGGTATTAAGCCTAGTCGTCCGGAAACAGGCTATGGATACATTCAAATTGATAAACCAGTGAAGGGTTACTCTGGCCTTCACAAAGTGAAAACTTTTACGGAAAAACCAAACTTAGAACTTGCAAAAGTTTTTATGGACAGTGGCGAATTTTTTTGGAATTCAGGATTATTCGTATGGAGTTTAAATTCAATCTCAAAAGCCTTTGATGAATATCTACCTGAGATTAGTACGCTTTTTAAAGATGCATCATCAAGTTTTGGCTCACATGTTGAGAACAAAATTATTGAAAAAACATATTCTGAATGTAGAAATGTCTCTATTGATTACGGAATAATGGAAAAAGCAGAAAATGTTTACGTTGTTTGCTCAGAGTTTGGCTGGTCCGATTTGGGAACCTGGGGCTCTCTGTATACTCACGTTCCCAGAAATAGTAAAGGCAATGCAACTTTATCGAAGAATGTAAAACTTTACAATACTGAAAACACAATTGTCAGCTCAAGTAAAGACAAAATGGTTGTTGTACAGGGTCTAACTAACTATATAATTGTTGATACAAACGATGTTCTGCTTATTTGCAGGATGCAAGATGAACAGCAGATAAAAAACTTTGTAAGCGATATTCAATTAGAACAGGGAGAAAAATTTTCATAACCAAAAAGGCTGCCTTCCGGCAGCCTTTTTTATTTCAGTATTGATATTAGTATTCCCACAAATCGTGCTCAAGATCAAACAGCTCATTTTTAATCCTATCGGACTCCTGCATGGTTTGAATTCCCCCAAAAGTGTAGTCAGCAATTCTTCTATCATCCCAAACATTTGACTCTTTAATAATATAGGAAGTAAATCTTCGTTTGAAGAAAATATCATCAAAAGATACTCTCTGAGCATCATTAAAAGAATTAAACACATCTGTATTTGCTAATACGGTTCGAGCTTCGGGGAAGTATACCCAGAACAACTGCTTACGAGTAATTTCTCCAGCCTGTTCTTCCTCTCCACCTGTATTTAATATTCTCATGGAGTGCATAATTGGGCAAATTCCAATTATTCTAACATCCATAACAGATCTCTGCTTATCAAAAAACCACTCTTCTTTCACCATTAGTTCCTTAATAGCATTCCACTTAATTTCACCTTTTATAGGAACTTCAACCTCTTGACCATTTTCATCTGTTTGCTTTTCAACCCTATCAACAGCTTCCATATTAGCAAGCACCTGATCATACGATAATCTGGTTGTAAACTCACCATCTAAGTCACTATCATAAGCAGTAATCTCATTGTACTTAATGGCTCTAACTAACCTCTGAACCAAACTTTCCCTATCTAACATAATCTGAGTAGGAAAATACAAAGGGTAATTTATCTTCTGACGTAGATCTATAACTCGCCATACTCTTTTAGAGAACATCACATCTGATTCTCTTATATAAGGATAAGGGATTGGTTGTCGAGCAGGGATAGTTTCTCGGGTATAAAACCCATCTCTCACCAAGCTCTCTTTTCTATCTTGTGCCTGAGCATTAAATGAACAAGCAAACATTGATAATCCTGAAAATAAGATAATTAGTCTTTTCATATCTGTAATCTTATCTGATCTTTAATACCATATCTGTCAATTCAACAACTTCACCGCTTGGCCCAACTGCCTTAACATCAGTTATTGCAACCTGATTTCCAGTTCTCAAACTGCCAATAATTTTCTTTTGTTCTTCAGTAAATCTTGAACTTGTGGATTCTTTCTCCTGTAAAAAGCCTCCTATAGTAGAAGATAATTTGAAGCCAACAACTTTATATTTTAGTTCGAAATCAAAGTCTTGAGGCATTTCAGCAACAACTCCTAATGAAGCGGCAAGTTGGTTCCTCTCAACTGATTTTCCAGTAACCCCAATAACCCTTGGGAATGGAGGTGGAACTTTTTTCACCCTAAAGGTTTTTGTTCCCATTGCTTGCTTGCGCCTACCCTCACCCTCTGCATAAACAGTTATTTCACAAGTTGCAGTACCTCCTCCTGGTTGTGCAACATAACTTCCACTTCCAACTGATTTTATTGAACCTTTACTTATTGTTGCAGAAACCTTATCGGGCGATACTCCAGGTATAGAAATATCTAATGGGTTATCAACACCTAAGTAAAGTACATTCATTTTTGTAGCAGCAATAACAACGTTAGGCGGAATAACAACATAACTATGTTTAAAAGGCTTCCTTACGATAGTTCCATCGGGGGCCTTCATTTCAATTAGTCCACCCCAAGACATCGAACCAGTACTACCTGCTCTTCTGGTGAATTGACCTTTTCCGCTTTTATCTACTGAAATATTTTCTTCGTTACCAACAGGTCTATAATCGTATTCACGAGTTACAGAATTAAAAACGGAATCGTAACGACAAAGATATATTCTGGGTTGCTGTGTGGTATCAGACGCAGCGAGAAAAACTTCTGCTTTAAAATCTGTACCCTGAAAAACTACATTAGAATTAGGTATAACCGTTGCTTTAAGAACATTAAACTTAAAGTCAGATGCCCCGATTTGTTGTAGCAAATAATTCAAAATCTCTGCTTCGGTATTCAATATATCTACCTGAACCTTAGTTAGCTGAGGCATTACAGATATTAGCGGAATGTGTTCAAAACGGGCACTTTCCCATGAGTTATGAGTACCATCTTCCTTTACGGGGGGATCATCTGTATTTAAAATCCCATTTATTGACTTAATTAATTCTGCGCCCTTTTCAGGATCAATCTGCTTTACAATGTACTCACGAAATGATATTATCTTTCTTTTAAGTTCAAAAGCTTTACCGTTACCTTCTAGACCAATTAGAATTTTCGCTGCTTTATCTAGATCACTCTTTGCTTCAATTTTTTCACTAATTACTAATTTCCCTTCAATTGCAGGAGTATCTTCTCCTTCAGATGCTTTGACAATTTCAATCTTTAAATCTTGAACATAATCGTAAATCTCTCTTGCCTTAGTTTTTATCTCATCTGATTTCTCTTTCCATGGTCCAACCTTCACAGGGTTTACTAACATTGCATTATCAAACTCTGTGTAGATTTTTTCATTTTTTACTTTATAGTTGTCAGTAGTTCTGGAAAGACCATTATCTACTAAAACAAAAGCTTCAAGAACCTCGGAAGATACGTTTAATGCAAGCATAGCTGTTAGCACGAGGTACATCATGCCAATCATCTTTTGCCTGGGGGTTTCTTTTCCGTGTGCCATAGACTTTTATATGAGCCTTGCTTAATTACTTACCGTTTGACATTGCGTTTATGGCAGAAAGCATATTGCCATACACTGCATTTAATGAAGCGATATTTTTATTTAGTGTTTCAACGGCTCCTGTAAACTTTTCTGTCTCTGCAACCGTTGTGTTTAACTTTTTAATCATACCATCTACCCCTGCATACACCTTCTCGGCTTCCTTCAATCGTAAATTTGTTTCTTGCAAGTGCAACTCATGCGCAGCATTTAAGGCCGACATGTTCTTATTTAACTTTTCTAACTGTTCCTTATAATTATTATTACCATCAGTAATGTTCTTGCCATTAGCATTCATCATTTCAGACAGTTGAACATAACTAGTTGCTAGGTTATCTGATGACGATGCTAACTTGCTAGCAACTTGTTCTACCGACTCGGTAATGCGCCCACTAACCTTCTGCCCTGCAGATGTTAATTCTCCTTCAAGATTTTTTACGGAATGATTAACGCCTTCAAGGAAGTTTTGGCCAGATTCAGACATAACATTGGCAGTCTTCTGAATATTATCGGAAAGAACGTTAATTGATTCATTAAGCGCTTGACCACTCTGACTGTAGTTAATGCTAAAGTTGTTAACAGATTCTGACGCCTTAGAAATTTTTTCAGAAAAATCCTTAACAGCTAACGTAGAATTTGAAAGGTCTGCGATTTTACTCGAAGCATCTCCAAGTTTATTTAAGCCCTGACTTACCTTATCAAATAGAGCAGGTGAAATTTCAGCACTTTCAAGCATTTTGTTAAATTTCTCTGTAAAAACTAGTGCTCCACCCATGCCCACGGGTGCTACATGCGAAGATGGTTGAGCCGCAATAGCAGGAGCCCCTGCTGCTGCTGGCATATTAGAGAGTATGCCAGTAATAATTTCCTGAATCTCCTCTGGCCCCAAACCTTGTTTACGGCTACTTCTGTAACCTTTTATTTCATCCTCTTCTGTCATTCCGGTCAACTCAGGATAAACCAAAGTCCAATCTAACTCTTCATGAATAGGTTCAAAAGCAGAGAAAAAGAAAATTACTGTTTCTGTACCCATACCAAACATAAGCATCATGCCTGCGCCAGGTAAATGAAGGATCTTAAATAGAGCTCCAAGAATAACAATTGATGCACCCCAACCATAGAGGTATTTCATAAAGTTTTTCCATTTCTTGGATGTTACAATTTCTTCAATATTGATTTTCATGCGTCAGATTTTTTTTGATTCAGACACTGGATAACTCTAAAATTTTACTTCGCACCAAGATAGCCACGAACGCACCTAAATCCTATATAAGATTTTGCAGTATCTTGATATTCATAGGATCGTTGACCTACCTGAAGAAAGAAACTAATGTCTTTCCAAGATCCGCCCCTTATAACTTTCCTTTTCATTGCGGGCAAATCATTAGGTTTCGCATTATACTTGTAATCAGGATTCATATCATGCATGAATGAGTATGCACTTTCGTCGTATGCGTTAGCAGTCCATTCGGATACATTACCGGCCATATCGTACAAGCCATAATCATTGGGTTCGTAACTTCCAACAGCAATCGGGATTAAACCTCCATCGTCAATATAGTTACCTCTTAATGGTTTAAAGTTTGCTAAAAAGCATCCTTCTAGATTCCTCGGATATGGACCACCCCATGGATACATGCTGTGATCTAGATTACCACGGGCGGCGTACTCCCATTCTGCCTCAAGAGGCAAACGATAGTCTTGAATTGAAGTTCCCTCAGCTGCTAAATATTTATTTAACAATTGGGTCCTCCATATACAAAATGCTGAAGCTTGTTTCCAAGTTACACCAACTACAGGATAATTGTCAAATGCGGGGTGCCAAAAATAACTAGCTGTATAGGGTTCATTAAATGCATATGTAAAATCGGCTATCCAACAAAGAGTATCTGGATAAACATTTACTCTATCGCGCATAATGAAACTCTGCCTATTGTCAACTTTTACCTTTTCCCCTAGACTATTAATAACTTCTCCCTGATCGTAACTTAAAGTTTCGTAATTATAGCGATTCCTCTTTTGAGCGGCTTGCTTTAAATCAATCCAATAATATTCATAAAATAGTTTACGGGTATCAAGTTCCTTCTTTCCATAGAATGCATCTTCCTTAGAGTAATACATTGAATTAAGTATCTCTCTTTGCTCCTCATCCTCTGGATCGATTGGCACCTCCCAATTAAGGGTTGGGGGCTCTATAGGATTACCAAATTCATCTTCGGCAATTATAAATTCATCGTTTTGCTCTGCAATTAACCTACGGGCAATTGAGTCTCTAACGTAGTAAACAAATTGTCGATACTGATTATTAGTTATCTCAGTCTGATCCATCCAGAAAGCATCAACAGAAACAGTTTTAGTTGGAGCATTAATTGCCCATGCAACATCTTGATCGTTGCTACCCATAGTGTATGATCCCATGGGGACAAAAACCATCCCGAAAGGAGTTGGTTCTGCATATCCTCTTCTTCCTGGAACACCAGTAAGTTCTCCGTTGCCTCCAGGAGAACAACTATAAAGAGAAGCGGCTACAATACTTATGAAAAGAAACTTTTTCATACTAATTCGTTTATTTAGCAAATAACGTAATTTTTTTCTTTAGATTATCAAATTTGGTCATAAAAATCTTATGCTTTTATACTGCTGAGGTGGTTTTTCCTTCTTAAGTTGGAAGTTATACCCCAGCATAAACTCATGAGAACCATTGCTGTAACTACTCAATTTGCCTAAACTATAATCATAAGCATATCCAAATTTAATTCCATTAAACAATTCCAAACCAATCATCCCAGTAATAGCTTCGCCCATACGGTAAGAAACGCCTCCCCAGAATTTTTTATTGTACTTGATGATTGAATTTATAGAATAACGAGATGTGGTTAAATCTGTTGTTATTAAAACTGAAGGCTCCAACTGCCATGCGGGGTTAAGATTAAGAGCATATCCCCCAGTAATATAATACTGACGAGTGTAATGAGCCGACTCTTTGCTCTTATATATTTTTGATTCGTTTAAGTGTGTTGTAGAAACACCAAAAAACATATAATCGGTATTATAGTATAGACCTAATCCTAGATCCATATTGATATTGCTCTGCTTTTCTTGAGGAATTGAAGGATCGCCAATAACGTTAATTGCCCTCCATTCAGGATTTATGGAACTATTGACTATACCACCACTAACACCAACACCCAACGTTCCTTCTACTGCCTTAAATTTAAACCTAGCCGAATATGCAAAGTTGATTCCAAGATCATTGTTAAAGCCCAACTTATCGTTTACAATACTTAACCCAACTCCGCTCTTAAAACCAAAAGGTGCAATGGGAGCATTAATGCTCACCGCTGTGCTAACGGGAGCACCCTCACCAAAACCAGCCCACTGCAATTTATTGATTGCTCCGAAACCTATCATATTTAAACTACCTGCATAACCTGGATTTATGCTCATAGGATTAAACAGTATTTGGCTAAACTGAGGATCTTGCTGACAAACTCCAGCAAAAAACACTAAAACAAAACCTAAAGAAAAAATATACTTTTTTACTATCGGCATAATAAATTTAAATAAATGCTCAAAATTTGCTTTACCTTTTAAACCGAAAAGTAAAGTAAATAAAAAAAAAGATTTCCAACAAATTTATTAACAAATAAGTGTTAATAAAATCCGTAAGGTTTTATACCTATTTTTTTTTGTTAGGTTTCCTTTTCTTTTGAAAAAATTCTATTTATCACTGTTTTTAAGCAATTGTATCTTCTGCAGAAATCTTATCCACCGCTCTGGCACATCCTGCTTGCTTGCGAGCATATAGTCGTTTGGAGAACAAGGTATGATTAATTTCTTATTCAGTTTTTTTATTGCAGGTAGTTCAAACCACCAGTTATCGGAAAGTTCATTCCTGTAGAAAACTAAATCGACCCCAGGGGTTCCAGTGTTAACAATGAACTTCTTGGTGTTATCGTTATTCTCAAAAGAATTCTCTTGGCTCCGCTGCGCAGTTCCTTCAATAAAGTGCCAAACCAACTGTGCTGCAAGTAGGGCCGATTGCCTTGAAGAATCGTTATCGGGGGCATACTCAAAAACGCTAAAACAGGAAACCCTTTCGCTGGTTCCAGCGTAACGGGTTAGCTGACACGCTTCCTCTGCGTAAAGCCCGTTAGGTGAAGGAAATAAGTTTCCTGGAGAATCCGAAGACCTAATTGCCCCCATATCAAAACTTACTATATCAGAATTTCTTAGGGTTGGCTCAACTTCCCGATAATTGCCACGAACAAAGCCAAGTCTAAGCAATTCATGATTTAGGTTTCTTACTTTATCTAATTTCTCTGAATCAACAAAATATCCCTGATATCCAATAAAACTAAGATCAAATAGAGATAAAGGATTCTCATTAATCAACTTATTCAGATAATTTAAAGAATGAAAATCTTCGTTGTCGTCATCAATATCTATATGAGAATCGATTATCGACAATGTCAAGAGCTTTTTGTTGCTTTTATACCCTCTGTATATGCTCTCAGTTAATTCTTGATTCCCTCCTAATATAATTAAGGTAACATTCAAGGGTATTAAGAGTTCCAGAACATTAACCAATGCCGTATATGTTTGAGCAGGAGTGCTTGTTTCCACAATATTACCAGCATCAATAATGTTTCCCTTAATATTTAAAGAGGATAGTGCGTAAAGATATTGTCGAATGGTGTTCGGGGCATTTTGCTTTTGAGGGTTTGAGGAGTTTCGACTCTCATTTACACCCAAAACAATAATGTCTCCCGCTTTAATATCTAAAGATTTATCGTGAAATGATACAACCTTGCTATGCAAAGAGGCACACCTAGTCACCCCCAAAAAGGCGGGGGAAATATTAACAGGTTCAAGGTAAGCTTTTAGC
>JAEXVC010000195.1 GCA_023406715.1 Bacteroidota bacterium
AATTTGCTAAGCACAAAAGAAGCAGAACAGAATGTTGAAAAGAACTTCTCTGAACAGGATTCTTCTGCCACAAAAAAGCCTTGGTACAAGCGAATTTTTAAGAAAAAACAGGCTTTACAGTAGGGAATGTTGGCTAAAATAAAAATATCGAATAAACTTAATGGTGGTGCGCTTTACTACGTTATCTTTTTACTTTTTCTGTTGACTATTTTACTTACCAGCTATATTCTTTTTATACATTATAAAAACATTCTTTTCACTCGACAGGTTGCCATAAGTCAACTCGACCAGAACATTGAATCAGCCATTGAGTTTTATCAAACAAACCCTGAAATAATTGGCGAAGAAACAGAATCGAACCTTGATATTTTTAAAGATTTCCCATCGAATATTACTATTAATCAGCGATTATGGGGAGTCTATAGCTTGCTACGATTCGAAGCAAAGTATAAGGAATTAAAAAAGAGCAAGTTTGCACTATTTGGCAATGCTTATGGTTCGGAGTCTCCATTTGCACTTTACATGGCTGATAAAAACAGGTATTTATCGGTTTGCGGCAATAGTATTATAAAAGGACGGTGTTACCTACCCAAACTAGGTTTTAGAACTTCTCGAATGGAAGGAATTCTTTTTAGTGGTGTAATTGAGAAGCGCGATGACTATATACTGGAAAGCAATACTACCCTACCCTCTCCCCCTGAATATCTTCTTAATAATGCAAAAAGTCTTATTGAAGGAAATGTAGACGGCATCGGTAAAAATGGTGACTATCTGATTGGGAAAAATGAACTATTCAATTCCTTTAGCGATAGTTTGTTGGTTATAAATGCTATCGATTCAATTTGGAGAATTTCAAACATTAATATCTTAGGACAAATAGTTCTTCATTCTTATTCCATTATAGAAGTAGATCCATCTGCAATACTTGAAAATGCAATAGTTGTTGCCCGGAAAATTATAGTAAAGAATGGATTTAAAGGTCATCTGCAACTATTTGCTTCGGATTCAATTATTGTTGAAAATAATGTGGAATTGAACTATCCATCAAATCTATGTATAGTCAACAATAACGCAAGTAAAAGTTTTTTAAGAATTGGATATAATAGCCAAGTAACTGGAGCTGTATGGCAATGGAACGAAGTTTCGAACGAAAGTTATCCTCCAGAGATGACAATTGAAAAAGATGCTATAATCCGAGGACAGGTATACTGCCCCGGAAGGCTTCTACACAAAGGAACGGTAATAGGCTCGTTAATCACCAATCTTTTTACACTTAAAACAAACTACGCCTACTACGAGAACTATATGTTTAATGCAACAATCGATGCAGAGAAACTACCGTTGACCTTTGCCTGTTTACCATTAATTTTTGAATATAAAGAAAAACAATTTATAGACTGGTTATATTAATTAAATTGTAAGTACTATAGATGGTAAAATTGCAATATAAACTAAAATCATCTACCTTAATTGAGGCTATAGTGGCACTTGCCCTGTTGGCATCAATTACTGCCATAATATTCCTTGTTATTAACAACGTTAACCGCGGGAGTAATATTGGATTAAAAGTAAGAGCATTCAATGAGGTTAACAATATCTTTAACATATCTTTGCTCGAAGAGGATTATAGCCAAAAGGAGTTTGACTATAAAACCTTTTATGTGTTACGAAAGGCCGAATATTCCGACTTTTCCGAAAAACTAATTGTATTAAGCGTTACAGCATTCTATACAGATGGACCCCAAATAGCCCGTAAACAACGTTTAGTTAGAATTGAAAAAGATAATCCGTTTAATGAAGTCCTATTTTAAAATAGTTTCAAATAAAAAATTACCCGCATTTACCATTGTTGAATTAATGGTTTCGATGATTATTTTACTAACAGTTATTTCAATTGGAATGCTACTATGGACTAACGTTGTTCGGGGTATTGGAAAGTTTCAAACAGACTCGGACTTATACTACAATTACATCGATTTAACCAATAGGCTTGAGCAAGATTTGAATAATGCAGTACAAGTTAATATGTCGGGTAGGACTTTAAGTTTATCGAATGATATTGCCGAAAACATATACACATTCTACCCAGATTCAGTTACATTGGAAAGCAAAAACGCTATTACAAAATTCAATATAAAATCGAATGTAATAGAACTTAATTACTATAATGAAACAGATATTGTAAATGGCCTTTTTATTGAATTTGTAATAAACGGAAAACAAATTCCATTTCATATACAAAAACCAATAAGAGGTAGGTTTCACATAAATACTATGTTCGAAAATGGCAATTGATATATCAAAAATAAAAAGTAATAATCAGAAAAAGAAGGAAAGCAAAGTGGACACCTTTGCCTTTTTGAAAAAAGATATTTCCTTTAAAAAAGGTTTTGGTGATAAGAATAAGGAAATCTTTTACAACGAGCTCTCCTTACTACTAAATTCAGGTGTTGACATTGATAAAGCGCTTGATATTATTCTAGAACAACTCAGTAATGATAAGGAGAAAGATGTTATTACCCAAATCAAAAATCATCTTATTTCAGGTAAAAGTTTTTCTGAATCATTAGAGATGGTGGAGGGTTTCTCTCCATACGAGTTCTACAGTATAAGAATTGGCGAGGAAACCGGAAAACTCGAAATGGTTTTAACACAACTAGCCACATTCTACAAGCGTAAGTTAAAACAGCGCAGGCAGGTAATGAATGCACTGAGTTATCCAATAATTGTTGTTATTACTGCATTTGCGGCAGTTGGATTTATGATGAAATTTGTGGTGCCAATTTTTAGCGAGGTATTTAAGCGATTTCAGGGAGAGTTGCCATGCATAACCAAGAATGTTATTGCGGTATCAGATTTTGTTACCAGCTATTTTTTACTAATCCTCCTATTTATAGCAGGTATAGTAGCATTAATTATTGCCTATAAGAAAAATCCAACTTATAGAAAATACTCGGCCTTGTTGCTATTGAAAATTCCAATTTTTGGTTCGCTTACCCAAAAAATTTACACAGCCCGTTTCTGCCATTCTATGGCTCTGCTTGTTTCGGCAAAAGTTCCAATGCTCAGGGCAATTGAGTTAGTTGAGAAAATGATAGGTTTTTACCCCTACGAACAAGCTTTGAGCGAAATTCGTGAAGGAATACTTAAAGGGCATTACCTATTCCAAACCATGGAAAAATACCAAATATTCGACCGTAAAATGGTTGCATTGGTGAAAGTTGCCGAGGAGGTAAATAAAATGGATGTGGTTTTCAATGAACTAAGCACCCAGTACACCGAGGAGGTTGAAAACAGCGTGAGCATCATGAGTAATTTACTGGAGCCATTGCTAATTATTGTAGTGGGGTTGCTTGTTGGAATTATACTTATTGCAATGTATTTACCACTGTTTCAGATGAGTACATCCTTCTCTTAATTAAACAAAATCATTTGTGCTATAAAGCATATTTGAGGAGATTGTACATCATTATTCTTTTGTTACTTTTATCATAAGAAAATAAATGGGTGGTTTATTTCCTTAAATAGCATTAGTGGCTAATATTTAAAGAATAATTTGATATAAAAGCTACATTGTATGAAATTCTTGGAGTTGTATTTATAGACCGATTGTATTTTGAAAACCTCCATACTTTTATAGTACCTTGAAAAATTCCTCCTGTCAACCACCTCAATTTTGAGAAGTACACTTATAGTGTTTTTTTTAATAATGATAATAATTACCATAATTAAATAAAGGATGGGAAAGCATAAATGGAGAATCTTCGTTAGAGGATTAATAGCAGTATTAGTATTTGTCTATAAAAGCAGTTTTGGTCGAAAGTTTAAACTACCAGTTCCAGACCCTGAGGCAATGGCACTGATAAAAGTTATATCAAACCGAGTGTCAACGTATACAGCCCCCAACTGGCACCGATAAGTTGTCGGCACTCTAATACTAGTTTTTAGAACCAGAAATAACGATAATATGCTCGGCGGAGTGAAATATAGTTGCACCGTGAAAATATATATTTGAATAATACAATCAACTTTAATTCATTCTCGGCCAACACATTATTTTTAATAACTTTAAATAAATTAAAATGAAGCAACTACCAATCATCTTAACTTTCATTATTCTTTTTGTGGCAAAGATGGCTTTATGGAGCCAGGAAGCAGATTATGGTTCAATTCTGCCACCTTCTCCCGAAGCCAGTTCATTGGCTAAATTTACGGACATACCGGTTAGTCACTATACAGGACTTCCCCAAATATCGGTGCCTATATATAGTATTGAAATTGACGGGTTGCAGATACCCATAAGCCTTTTGTATCATGCTCGAGGTATAGGCGTAGAAGAGATTGCTTCAAGGGTCGGTATAGGATGGGCTTTGGATGCAGGTGGAGCAGTTGTAAGACAAACTAGGGGGAAACCAGACGATTCAAGTTTTGGCTATCTCCAATTCGATTTTTATAAGGACATTTTTGAAAACGATTCAACCCGCCAAGCAGTTTATAATAACTTACGAGCTGATATGACTGATTTAGAACCTGACAGATTTTCCTTTAACTTTTTGGGGTATTCCGGCAAGTTTTATTTTGATCATCGAAGCGATAACAAAATTATTTTTCAGGAGGAATTTTCTGACATTGACATACAACCCATACTTCAAGAAAACTTTAAAAAAATTCTTGGCTGGATAATAACAACGAATGATGGGTTCAAATTTTATTTTGGCCAACCTAAAAATCATTCAGAAATTGGTAGAATAGCCAGAAATCAAGATGAATCAGTAAATTATAAGGCAACAATTAATAATTATGAACTTTTTTTGGGCGAAATTGAAGGCACATACAACTGTTGGCAGTTGATTGATATTGTAAGCCCTATTGGTAAAATTGTCAGGTTTAATTACCAAAAAGAATCGTCTGTTTTTTGCAGAAAAACTTATGATTGGATGAATGATAACCACACCCCACAAGACAATTATAAACTATATACTCTTTTTTCTAAAATCACCTCACATCAATATCAACTATCATCAATTGATTTTGATGGTAATACAATCAATTTTGTACCTAATCCGTTAGAAAGAGATGACTTGGATGGGGGTCATTCCCTTAATTATATTGAAATAATTAATGAACTTGGGTCTCAGATCAAGAAATTTCAACTTTACCATAGCTATAGCTTTAATGAATCAAAATCAACAGTGTTCCCAACACTAGCAGTTTTCGATTCTACTGCTGCTTATCGATTATTCCTTGACTCTTTGACAGTAGAATCTGGAGGCACGTTGCAACTTTCGTATAAATTCAATTATTTTAATAAAAACAACTTACCCAATCGTTTTTCGACATCACAAGATTTTTGGGGTTACTATAACGGAAAAGAAAATGGTTATTTTTTGAATCATTGGAATGCGGAGGAAAATGCTGATGACAAAACTGTGGATGAGCTGAAAGCCATGACTGGGCTCCTTAATCGCATTACTTATCCAACTGGAGGATTTGTTGAATACAAATTTGAAGCTAATAAAGCAACTCCACCACATTACTGGGATAGTCTTCAATTCAACCAAGTAAATCCAACAGAAAGCAAATCAATAGGAATGATGAAACACCCTAATTATTGGATTTCAAGCCAAACCTATGAAACAGATACCTTTCGTGTTGGAAATGCAAAAGGTTATTTTACAGCTAATTTTTGGTGGTGGACGAACATGGAGAATTATAGTTGTACTGCAGCAATTATAGATGCTAAAACTGGTTCAACCAAGCAAGCAATTTCAGGTTCAATGGATTTTATTGCGAATATAATACCACCTGGTGTATACAAATTGCGCGTACACGTTAATGCCTTTGATGATGTTAATGACATTGAAAATGGTTTTAGCATAAATTTAAATTGGAAAGAGGAACTTATTGAAGATTCCATTTACAGCGGAGGCAACAGGATAAAAGAAATTACATTGAACGATGGAAATGGAGGTACCATTAAGAGACGTTACGATTATAGCTATAACGGGAAAAGCAGTGGTCAAATATACGCTTTACCTTGTTATTCCTTTGCAAAAACATTTTCTTCAACTGGTTTACAAATTTCTGGCATTGTAAAACCTGGCAGTCCGCTGACCTATAATCAAGGAAATCACCTAGGTTATAGAACTGTCTCCGAATATTTTGAAAATAATGGTAGTAATGGAGGAAAAACTCAATACTTCTTTACAAATATAGAAGATGAAGGAGAATTCTGGAAATTCCCGTTTACAATTCCTGATGATAATGAAAGTTTAAGAGGAAAACCGTTACAGGTTAATCAGTTTAGTTTTGAAGAAAGTTCAGGAACCTACTCTTTAATTAAAAGAAAAGATTATCATTATACATTTCCAACTATGCTTCCTATTATTTTAAATTCTGACAGCAGCTCATTAAATGATAAAATGAGATTTTGCATGCCTCTGATTGCATTTACTGGGAGTGACAATGGTTGTAATGAACATAATTTTTTCAAAACTTATTATATAAGAGCAGGAGCAATACAATTAAAAAGCCTTAACACATACGAATATTTTGGTGAGCCTCTTGATGAAAATATCATCACTACAGAAGAAACCTTTAGCTATGACAATGTCAATAATTATCAATTGGTTCAAAGTAAAAAGAAAACCTCAGATGGCAAAATAGTAACTACCAATACCTATTATCCCGATGATTATAATGGACTGGATAGTCTGAAGGATAAAAATATTATTGTTCCTGTCAAGACTGAGAAGATAATTGAAAACAATATAGTTTCAGGAAAAGTTACAGAATACAATGAAAACGGCCAACCCATAAAAGTTTATCATTACGAAAACAATGAACTGGTTCCATCTTCAAACCACAATCCATCTGTTTTGATACCAGAAAATTACGTGCTCAGAACAAAAATAGCATACAATAAACACAGCAAACCTGTTCAAGTTACAACAAATGAAGATGAAAATACCTATTATATTTGGGATAATTCAAATAATTATCTGCTAGCAAAAATAGAGCATTGTGACTCTACTGCTCTAATGGAAAATTCAACTTTGGCTAATTATTTAAGCAGTCTGAATCCTTATGATGTTGAAAGAACTCTCAATGATAATATACGTTCTATATTAGGCAGAGATAAATTTATTACAACATACACTTACGATCCTTTGATAGGAATAACTAGCCAAATTGATCCCAACGGCATAGGAACATTTTATTCATACGACATGTTAGGGAGGCTAATTTCGATCAGGGACAATGACTTTAATTCAGTCAAGCAATACAATTATCATTACAGAGGCTATCCCGATACCGACAGCCTATTGGTAGTTATCAC
>JAEXVC010000207.1 GCA_023406715.1 Bacteroidota bacterium
TGGGGGCCCTGGCTATAAAATTAACTGCGAACAAACTGGCGGAAACCAATCCCACGACCGGGGTGTTCTCTCAATGGCTCATGCTGGACGGAATACAGGTGGTTCTCAGTTTTTCATCTGCCACGGAAGGCAAAACACTCAACACCTAGACCGTCAGCACACGTGCTTTGGTAAAGTTTACGAAGGACTTGAGGTAATTGACGAGATTAGGGCTGGCGACAAAATTGATAAAATAGTTATTGTTGAAGAGTAGCATTACTCCCACATTATTTTAAACTAAAAACGCTGACTTCAAAATCAGCGTTTTTATTATCATCGGTTACTTTTTACTTCCAAACAAATGTAAAAACCCTTTATAAGGACCATAGTCAAACTCCCGTCCATCCCAGCCTTTAGCCTCAATAATAAAGAAGTAAACACCATCGGAGGCTATGGCTCCAGTTCCTTTAACCTTACCATCCCAACCTTCCCACTCACGAGGGTTACCAGAGTACTCGTAAACCAATCGGCCTGAGCGAGTAAAAATCTTAATGCTAAAAGATTGTACCGACTTGATTTTCTTTTCGGGCTCAATAAACTTGAATTTGCTGTTTGTTTCATCTCCATTAGGTGAGAAAACATTAGGTATTGCATCGGGGCTAATCTTTGCTGAATCGACCTTCACTTCTAACTCCACCGAATCCTTACAACCAGAACTAGTATTAACCACTAAATGTTTCACTTTAAAGTAGGCTGGTCGTAACAAATCCTTAGGTGGAAATGACTCTATTCTGTTGGCAAACAAGGAACTATCGCGCCAAATAGTATTATAATCATAGTCTAAATTCGATTTCTGTCTCAGCAAAAACCAGTATAAGGAATCGCAATTAACGGATGAACTTTCCATTCTCAACTCAAGCAGTGCCTCATAACCATCACTGGAGTTACTATCGTAATCGGCCCAAGACCCATCCTTATTAACCTGCACTTTTTGAATTGCTTTAGCAGCAATAGCATTAATAGTTGGGGTTTGAAGGGTTAATACTCTTCCAAAAATATTTGTTATCTCTACAGTATACGTTGAGTTATATAGCGGCGCGGGATTCTGTATGGTTTGTCTTAGCGTTCCACTTTGCGAAAATTCAACTCTCGATTCCGACGCCTCCCATTCTACCTGCTTAAAGTATCCTTTCCCGTATGAATTATTCTCAGGATTTGAGTTAACCCTTGACAAATCGTAGTAAACAAACCTATCGTACTCTATATTGTACGACACGGGAGATGAAACTGCGGTTAACACTAAAAATTGACACTGACTATCGGCATCAACCCTACTTAAAACAACATTATCGGTAAATACCCAAGCCGTAAAGATTTCTATAGAATCAGTGTTATCAGTTACCACAACTCTATAGCCACCCTCAACAAGGTTTGTTATTTCAGATGTAACCTGATTTGTCTCTGTATGGTATAGCTCGAATCTATTAGCAGGAGCGGCTATGTTTGGATTGTACTTATACCAATTAAATGTTGATAAATTTGAAGTAGTATGCTGTGCTTTTAATGTGCCTGTATTTCCGAAAAAAGTAAAAATTGAATCCTGCTTTGTAGGATTTATTACGTACTTGGTTAAATCAGCCCAATTACGCCCAGGGGCAGTTAACTGCGCAAATGAACTTATCGACCACAAAAGGAGTGGTAAAACCAGAATATGTCTATAATTCAATCGTTGCATTGTTTATAAAAATGGACTACAATATTAACGAAATATTACGAGATTGTTGTTTTGCGACTAGATGATTTGATGGAATTTGTGATAAGAACTCTGTTGGAATATCTGAGAAATGGCGTGGTGGAGTAATATTTGAAGAAACAAAGTAATCCATTACTCCATCACTCCAAATTATTATCATTCTATTCTGATTTAATGTTAATAACAATACAGTTCTATTTTTGTAATACTTAATGTAGTGGTATACTTTTGTGGCAGAATTCAGACAGAAGATTTAAGACAGAAGATTTCAGATTAGAAATTAAAGAATCGTAATCTTTACGTCTAGTGTCTAATGTCTAGCATCTGAAATCAAATTTACAATGCAGGAATACTTAAACGAGTTGAGCGAAGTTCAACGTCAAGCGGTCACAACTACCGAGGGGCCTAGTTTGGTTATTGCTTCGGCAGGTTCGGGGAAAACTCGCGTGCTTACTTTTAGAATTGCACATTTGCTTACCCAAGGAGTTCCGCCTTGGTCAATCCTTGCTCTTACTTTTACCAATAAGGCAGCCAAGGAGATGAAGGAACGTATTGGTAGAATTGTTGGCGAAAAGGAAGCCTCAAAACTATGGATGGGTACTTTTCACTCAATATTCGCCAAGATTCTTCGTAACGAAGCTGAAAAACTAGGCTTTGTAAAAACCTTTACCATATACGACACAACCGATTCCAAAAACCTTATCAACCAAATAATTAAAGAACTAAAACTCGACCCTCAGGTTTACAAAGCAAGCGAGGTGTTAAGTAGAATATCATCCGCAAAAAACAATCTTGTTACACATCAAGCCTACTCAAGTAACAGCAATATCCTTGCACAGGATGCAAAAAGCCGTAAATCTGAAATAAGCAAAATTTATACTCTATACGCTCAGTATTGCTATAAGGCTTCAGCAATGGATTTTGATGATTTACTGCTGAATGTAAACATACTATTCCGCGATTTCCCAGATGTACTGGAGCATTACCAGCGACGCTTCAGGTATATTTTGGTTGATGAGTACCAGGATACCAACCTTTCGCAGTACATGATTGTGAAAAAACTGGCAACAAATCACCGAAATGTTTGCGTGGTTGGCGATGATGCTCAAAGTATTTACTCATTCCGCGGGGCAAAAATTGAGAATATCCTCAATTTCCGTAACGATTATCAGGACTACAAGCTGTTTAAACTGGAGCAAAACTACCGCTCCACTCAAACCATTGTTAACGCTGCAAACAGCGTAATTGAGAAAAATCAGAAACAGATAAAAAAAGTTGCTTACTCCGCCAACGATGTTGGAGAAAAGGTAAAACTCCTACAATCATATACTGACCAAGAGGAAGGC
>JAEXVC010000278.1 GCA_023406715.1 Bacteroidota bacterium
GGGCTATACGCCGGACGAGATGGTTCAGCTATTCAAATCAGCTGATTTTAACAACTGGAGTAATGGACGTATTGATGATGCTTTGCGATATAACATCAACGATTTTTCACAGTCCGATGCCGAGAATTTGAGCATAGGATTTGCAGCAGATAAAAGAGGAATTAAGCCTAAAATCATATCAAGTTATATTTCAACAGTGGGTATGGATGTGGCTTTTGAGGAACTTTGTGCTCAGGCAAATGCATTGGCAGAAAATAATTTTGATGGTCTGTTTGTCCCGTTCCGCTGTAATGCCTCTGATATTGTTGAGAAAAGGATGGTGTACTTTAAGCAAGGTAATCTTTCGCAAGCAATTAGGGCATCAATGACTTTCCCAATGTTTTTTAAGCCAATATATATTGACTCTGTTTTAATGTTTGATGGTGGCATATATAACAACTTTTTATGGCGGGAGGCTGTGTCCGAATTTAACCCTGATTTTATTATTGGCAGTAAAGTGGCATCAAACTCTCGTTTGCCTAGCGATGAGGATCCATTGTTACAGTTAGAGTCCATGATTGTTGGTGCAACAGATTTTAGTATTCCGGACTCAATTGGTTATGTGGTGGATATTCCATTTTACGATATAAGCCTACTCGATTTCGACAAGGTTGATGAAATAGTTAAGGCTGGTTACGATGCCGCATTAAAACAGGTACCCTATTTGAAATCGAGAATACCCAAAAGTACAGAGTTATCTGAGTTAAATAATAGGAGGAGTGTGTTCCGTTCCAACCTTCCTAAACTTCAAATTAAAGATATTACAATGAGCGGGCTTAGTGCAAAGCAGATGAAGTATATAGGTAGGGTGGTGGTTGGGAGAAATGATACTCTGGACTTTAATCATCTGAAAAAATCCTATTACCGTTTAATGTCCGACAGGGTGTTTGTTCGGTTATTTCCAACTCTGAACTATAATAAGGCAAATGGGGCTTTTGATATGACTATAGATGCCAAACTAAAACGCTCTATTGATATTGGTGCCGGATTAAGTTTATCGTCCGATATGGGAAATGAGGGTTTTTTATCGGGGAACTATTCTTGGCTCTCAAGAACCTCAAATACCCTATATGGCAATATCTATTTTGGGAAACTATATAGTAGCGCACGATTGCTGTTTATAAACACCTTGCCTAGTAGCATGCCAATTTCGTTTGTTACACAGGTTGTGGCAAATAGATTGGATTACCATAAGAGTAACCCAATTCCTTTTTTTGAGGACACTAAGCCTGCGTTTATAATTCAGTCTGAGTTGTTTGGCGGCGCAGGTTTAAGGTTAAGTCATTCCAGCGCGGTTAACTCAGCAATTTCTGTTTCATATGGCGAGAAGTTTGATGAGTACTACCAAGTGGAGAACTATTTTTCGTATGACATCCCCGATAAAACTCGCTTTATATTCGTTAAAGGCAATTTTAGGCTGGAGAAATTAACTCTGAACCGAAAACAGTTTGCTACCCGTGGCCGTCAGCAATTGCTGAGCCTTTCGGTTTATTCTGGAACCGAAAAGCATACTCCGGGAACAACTGCATCTACTTTTGCAAAGTCGGAGCAGAATCATTTGTTTGCAACAGCATATCTCCACAACGAGAGTTACCATAGAATATTTAAGCGTAGGTTTTGGATGGGTTTTCGCTTTGATGCTTACTGGTCTAATCAGAATTTCTTTAATAACTATCACGCAACAATACTGGCGCTAAATCAGTTTAGTCCAACACCCCACTCCAATGCGCTTTACTTTAGCAATTACAGAACAAATCAGTACCTGGCTGTTGGTTTAATGCCCGTAATAGATATAACTAGGAATATTCATTTTCGATTGGAGGCTTATTTGTACCAACCTTATAGGGTGATTAACGCCGATTCGGATAATAAACCTTTTTACGGCGACGAATTTGCCAACAGTTGGACAATTGGCAGCGCTTCTTTGGTCTATAACTCGCCTATAGGTCCAATAGCAGCTTCGGCAGCATACTACCCTTCTAACGGGGGAAAAGAATTCTACTTTAGCCTGTCGTTTGGCTACTCAATATTTAACCCTAGAGTTTTTGACAATTAGTTGCAGTAACTAGTTTGAGTGAAGGAGTTTCCTCATTTTCTGAATTAGAACCTCAATCTGGAATGGTTTGCTGATGTAGTCGTCCATTCCTGCAGCCAAGCATTCCTCTCTATCTCCGAGTAAAGCATTTGCAGTAATTGCAATTATTGGGGTATGTGAGTTAGTACTCGATTCAATTTCTCTAATCTTTTTGGTTGTTACATAGCCATTCATAATTGGCATTTGTATATCCATGAGAATGATATCGTATTTACTTGTGCCGAACTTATCCAATGCTTCCTTGCCATTGTTTGCAACCTCAATGTTTTTGACAATTTTCTTTAAGCTAAGAATAACAATTTTTTGGTTAATTAGGTTGTCCTCAACTAAAAGTACGTTTGCGTTACTTAAATCGACACTTGTTTTTTGTGTTGATTTTTCCGAAGTTGTTGTGGTTTGTGCTTGTATGTCTGCAGTATCTTTTTTCTCTTCGTGTTTTTCTTTAATTGGCTCGTTAAGTTCTGATGGAACTGACTGAATCTTATAGTTGAAGTTAATGGTGGCATCGTCGGATGTTAAGTTCACGTTTATTTTGCCTCCGTTACTTTGAACAAGTTTCTTAGTGATATTTAAGTCAAGTAGGTCTATGTAGATTTGGTTGCTTGCCGATGATAAGTTAGTTTCATTTAGTATTGATTGGGTATATCCTTCGTTTTGACGTAGCATTAATGGGGTATTACTTCTAACCTCAAAGAATAACTCAATAGAATTAACTGTTTGGCTTACTTTATTAACCTTAATTTCTATGCTAATCTTGTTACTGCTTTTATTTTTGATGATATTTTCAATGATATTTAGGAATATCTGTTTCAGTTTGACTGGGTCGCCAAGTAAGGTTTTAGGCAAACTCTCGTCAATTTTAGAGCTGAAACTAACCGTTTGCGATTGCGTTGCAAACAGTTTTATGGTGTTGTTTATGGTGTTGCTTAGGTTGAAGCTTATGTTGAAATCGGCTTGCGATTGCAGGTCGCCGCTCGAAATCTCAACCATGCTATTCAAAACGTTCACCAAGTTGTTGGTGGATGCTTGAATAGTGTCAATCATATCTTTATACTTCTCGTCCAAACTTGCGCTGGAAAGTATATTCGATATAATCATCACATTGTTAAGTGGAGTACGTATCTGGTGCGAAAGTTTTGCAAGGTACTCTTCCCTTTGCTTACTTTCATTCTTTTGTTCCAGAAGTAACTTTTCGGTTTCCTGTATTCTTTTTACTTTGTAAAAGTAGAGTAACGATATAGCAAAAAGAATAATTGGGTATAATGTTAAGAATAACACCTTGATGGATGTTTCAATAAGCCTTGCCTTGTTTGCATCGATTGGTAAGAATAGCACAAGAACGAGTATTGCACCGAAAATTACTACCACAACGTTGCCCCTAGAGTATTCAAACGATGTAATGGCTAATACTGGAAATAAAAGAATTGCCCAAAGAACCAGATGTCCGCTTTGACCTAATATTAAAGTTGCCAAGAATGTAACTCCCAATATTACAACCGCAGAGGGAGCGTATGTTTTTGTTTGATTCTTTGAAAAGGCGATTGCTAAAAATAGACTTAAAAGGATAAACGATGAAGATAGAATTCCCCCTGTAACCATATCTGCCTTTATGAATGAAACAACAGATAGGATTGCTAAAAAAAGCAAAGTGGCAACAGTCGCAATACTAAACTGAACCAGTTTGTCGGCAGTGTCTTTTGATGTGCTATTGCCTAAGTTGAATGAGCAAAAGTCAATGAGGGAATTCGCTATTTTCATTGATTAACAAATTAAAAGCAGATTACAACCAAAGATAGTATAAAAAAATTAATATCCTTTTTTTTGCAATAAAAAATAGCGGAAAATAAGAGGGTGGCGAGGCTATTAGGAATTTTTTAGAGTTCAATTATGCTAGCCAAACTTTGTTTACAACATTTACAATTGCAAGTACTCCTAGCAACAGTATTACCGCTCCTGCAATCTTGTTAATCCACCATAGTTGTTTTAGCCTAAATTTATGTCGGAACATATTTACTAGGGAGGTTAGAGTATACCACCATAGCGATCCCCCAAGAAAAACGCCAACTAGCGCAACGGATGATTGTCCGAAACTTTGATTATGATGAACGATGCCTGCAGCAGCAAATAGTGCAACAAAAAAGAATATTGCAAAAGGATTCGTACTCGTAAGTAATAAAACAGAAATAAAATCTTCTATTAACTTATTCTTTTTTCTTTTATGACGTTTTAACTGAGATACAGGGTTTGTGTAGAATGTTTTTAAACCAAGAAGAATGACGATAATACCACCTACAAATTCAATTATAAGTTGCCTTTCCTCAATAAAACTTATGATATAGGTCAAACTAAAGCCGGCGATAGCTGCAAATATTGTGTCGGCCGATGCTGCACCAAGCCCCGATACAAAACCGCTAATTCTTCCCTTGTTTATTGTCCGTTGTATGCAAATTACACCTATTGGACCCAAAGGAATAGATGCAATTAAGCCAATTATGATACCTTTAATGAGTAGGGATAATATCATTATTTCTTATTGAAATCGATTTTTAGAACGCAAATATAACAATTATCGCCAAATGAGAATCGGCATATATTATTGTTAGCTCTAATTAATATACCTGTTATATGTCATCAAACAATATTTTTAACTAATAGTTTTGGCTCAAGCATTTCGAGGATGGCGTATTTTACACCTTCCCGACCAAATCCGGAATTTTTTACACCTCCGTATGGCATATGGTCAACCCTAAATGTAGGCACATCGTTAATTATTACTCCTCCTACCTCAAGTTTGCTATAAGCATGGTTCATTTCATCAATCTGGTTGGTAAACACTCCTGCCTGCAATCCAAACTCCGATGAGTTTACCATATTTATAGCGTCTACAAAATTCTCGTATGGTTCAATAACAACTACTGGGCCAAAAACCTCCATTGCACAAACCTTCATGTTCTGCTTGGTGTTTGTAATAATTGTGGGTTGAACAAAACAACCTTCGCGCTTCCCACCATAAAGAATTCTTGCGCCCTGTTCCACCGATTCTTTTATCCAATCCTCCACTCGTATTGCATTTTCTTCGTCAATCATTGCGGAGATATCTGTGTTGCTATCGGATGGGTGTCCTTGTTTCATTTTCGATGCGTTCTCAACAAATCTTTCGATAAATCTATCGAATATGCTTGTGTGAACAAAAATTCGTTGGGTGTGTATGCAAACCTGTCCGGAGTAAGTAAAAGCCCCTGTTACACATTTACTGATGACAATATCAAGGTTTGCAGTGGGCGATACAACAACACCAGCATTACCTCCAAGTTCTAGCACAACCTTTTTTCGTCCAGCCTGATTTTTCATTTTCCATCCCACTTGCGGTGAGCCTGTAAACGATAGCATTGCAAAGCGCTCGTCGGTTACTAGCTGATTACCAGCAACTCTATCCATAGGTAGAACGCTAAAAGCCCCTTTAGGTAATGCCGTGGTATCAATTATTTCAGCAAGAATCAATGCTGATATGGGAGTGGAGCGCGCTGGCTTTAGTATTATGGGACAACCCGATGCAATTGCAGGTGCAATTTTGTGAACACTTAGGTTTAGCGGAAAGTTAAATGGTGATATTCCTGCAATTAGTCCAATAGGAAAATACCTTACAATTCCCTCTTTGCCTTCGCCAGCAGGTGTCCAGTCTATTTGTATAACTTCAGATGGAAGTCTTTTCGATTCTTCTGCTGCTACTACGAAAACTTGAATTGCTCTATCAACCTCACCAAATGCTAATTTTAAGGGTTTGCCTGCTTCTAATGATAGAATATTTGCCAGTTCATCGCGTCGCCCTTTAATTTTTGCAGCAATGTCCATTAGGATTTCATACCTCCTGAACGATGGAAGGTTGGCCATTATTTCCTTTGCATTTTCAGCCTTTGCGATTGCCAACTCTAATTGATCTGTTCCTGCTAAATCAACATCAGCAACGACCTGTTTATCCCAAGGGCAAATCACTTTGTACGAGTTGTTGGTCGGAATGAATTCACCTCCAACGTATGGTGTGTATTTTTTCATTGTTTAAAGGAGTTGTATGTAACTATTAACCAAAAATACTATTTATCTATAACTTCTCGATATGCAAAAAGTTTATCTTTACGGGAGTTTTGCATAAATGCAAATTTTAAAACTTTTGCAAGATTCATAAAATAACGATTTTGTTGTATGTTGAAGTTTTTTAATCGTCCAATATTCCTTGGAATTCTTAGCGGTTTGTTGTTGTCCCTATCGTGGTACGAGAGTTTGCCTAGTATTACGGTTTTTTTTGGATTTGTTCCATTTTTGTTGGCTCTCGATAGGCTTTTCGATAATAATTGCGGTTTCTGGAAGGTGATTCTTGTTTCCTTTGTTACATTCTTCACTTGGACTGCATTATCTGTATGGTGGATTTATAATGCAACACTTTTTGGTGCTATCGCTGCATTCCTGATAACTGCTTTTATGATGACCCTTGTAATGGTGGGTTACTACTTTATAAGAAAGCACGCAGGTAGAACTATCGGAATGTTTGGCTTTGTTACTCTGTGGATTGCCTATGAGCAGTTCTTTCATAATTCTGAAATTGCTTGGCCTTGGTTAACTCTTGGCAATGGAATTGGAAATCATACATGGCTAATTCAATGGTACGAGTACACTGGGGTTCTGGGAGGTTCGCTATGGATTTTGGTGATAAACTTTTTTGTACTTGGCTTATTTACCGCGTGGCGTGAGAAGAACTATGGTAGAATTTATTGGTATTCTATCGATTTGACAATTTTAGTGCTTGTGCCGACAATTATTTCGTTGGCTATCTTTTATAAATACGAGGAGAGACCAAATCCTGTAAACGTGGTTGTCGTACAACCCAATATCGACCCATATAACGAGAAGTTTAGCGGCTTGACCAATGAACAGCAGCAGGAGATTATCTTTAACCTCGCCAAACAATCAGTTGATAGTACTACCGATTATGTTGTATGCCCCGAAACTGCCATAGACGACAGGTTGTGGGAGGAACAACTTCATACTAACCCTAGCATTCTAAGAATTAAAGATTTTGTTTATTCTAATCCTCGGTTGAAGTGGATTATAGGTATGACATCGTTGAAGTTGTACTCTCAAACCGATGTAATTCCTTCAACTGCACGGAAATACCCTTATGATAAAAGTTTTTACTACGATAGATTTAATGCTGCTATTCAAATTGATTCAACAAACAACTTGCCTGTATACCACAAGTCGAAACTAGTTGTTGGCGTTGAAATGATGCCATACCCTCAGTACATGAAGTTCATGGAAAAGTACTCTGTGGATTTAGGTGGGATTACTGGTAGTTTAGGCTCACAACCCGATAGAGGTGTTTTCAAATCCTCGAATGGAGTGTATGGCGTAGGCCCAATTATTTGCTACGAGTCAGTTTTTGGAGAGTATGTTTCCGGCTATGTTAAGAATGGCGCAAATCTTTTGTTTGTTATCACAAACGATGGTTGGTGGGGGAATACTCCTGGTTACGTTCAGCACTTAACTTTCTCAAGGATTAGAGCCATTGAGATGCGCCGGGCTATTGCACGTTCTGCAAATACTGGTATTTCTGCAATTATAAACCAGCGTGGCGATATAGTTGAATCGCTTGGTTGGTGGAAGCGAGGAACTATCTCGGGAACAATAAATGCTAATAATAAGTTAACCTATTACGCTAAGAACGGCGATTATATTGGTCGTTTATCGGCATTTTTAGCATTGTTGACGCTTGCTGTTGCCTTCTCGCGATTTTTCAGGAGAGATAAATCTAAAGCAAAATAGTTGTAACTTGTATCAATTAAACACAACGATTATGTTTGGTTTTATTGTAATAGCAGCAGTCGTCATTGTTTTTCTTCTAATTCTCTTTAGAGGTAAAAGGAGGGGTGCTGGCGACAGTTCTTCTGGGTTTTACGACTCTGGAAATTCGTTTACACCCGATAGTTCGTCCGATACTTTTGATGGAGGTGGGGGTGGTTCATTTGGTGGTTCAGGAGCCGGTGGTTCGTGGGGTGATGATTCTGGTAGCGATAGTTCCTCTGACTCTGGCGGAGGAGATAGCGGTTCTGATTAATTGAGAAAGGATAAAAAGCGAAAGGCTGCAACTATGCAGCCTTCTTTACTTTTATTGCTTTTTCTTGAATTCTTCAACTCCCTTATCCAGAAATTTGATGAACTCTTCAATATCTAAGTTGTAGCCTCTTGGCTCAACAAGAGTTTGTTCGTTGTTGCCAAGTAACGCATAGTATGGCTGGCCGTTAATGTTGAAGCGGGTTGCCTGAAAATCAGCATTCTTTTTGCCGATAGTTTTCTTTACCTTGCCGTCGCGAGTTGAGGTTACCCATTCGTTTTCGGGAAGTTCGGTTCTATCATCTACGTAAAGTGCCACTATTATGTAGTCTCTGCGTAAACGCTCAAGAACTCTTGGGTCGCTCCATACTTTTGCCTCCATCTCCTTGCAGTTTGCACAGGTGCGTCCTACAAAATCGATGAAAAGAGGTTTGCCTTTTTCCCTAGCACACTTCAAAGCTTGTTCGTAATCAAAATAGCCTTGCAGTCCATGTGGTAAGTGGCGTTTGTTGGCGTATTTAGGTTCATCACAAAGCGATGAGTTGTTGTTAACGCTAACATTTGAATCTGTGATTATTACTTGGTTGTTCTTGGTTAAATCAAATTTTTGGCTTGATTGTGGAGGAAGTAAACCTGAGATTGCTTCTAATGGTGCTCCAAAAAGTCCTGGGATTAAGTATACTGCAAACGTGAAACTTGCAATTGCAAGGAATAGTCGGAATACACTTATGTGTTTAACCTCAGAGTCAAGTTCAAACTTTAACTTACCTAATAGGTAGAATCCAAGTAGAATTGATATTACAATCCAAATTGCAATAAAGATATCTCTACTTAAGAAATCTAGTTCATAGGATTGGTCTATGGTGGTTAAGAATTTCAATGAGAAGGCTAGAACAATAAACCCAAGAACCACTTTTACGGAGTTCATCCAGCCGCCTGAGCGTGGTAGCGAGTTCAACCACGAAGGGAATATCGCAAATAGTGTGAATGGAATAGAGAATGCCAATGAGAAACCAAACATCCCGATGATAGGTTTTGCGCCAAGTCCCGAGGCCGCTTCCACTAGCAGTGCTCCAACTATTGGACCAACACACGATAAGCTAACTATAACTGTTGTTAATGCCATAAAGAACGAGCCAATGAATCCTCCCTTGTCGGCTTTGCTATCGGTTTTGTTTGCAAGACTTCCTGGTAATACAATCTCAAATAAACCAAAGAACGATGCCGCAAATGCAATGAATAGCACAAAGAATATTGTGTTGGTTATCCAGTGCGATGTTAGCGTGGTGGCAAAATCAGAACCAAGGTTGAATAGCGATACTATAAATCCCAACGATGTGTAAAGCACAATAATTGAAATGCCAAATACCAATGCGTTTATAATTGCATTCATCTTGTTTTGCTGTTTTCCCATAAAGAATGACACAGTCATAGGAATCATAGGGAATACACAAGGTGTTAAAAGGCCAAGTAGTCCTGCTCCAAAAGCAATAAAGAAGAATACCCAAAGCGATGAATCTTTTTCCTCAGTCTTTTCTGGTGATGAAACCACTTTCACATCTGTTTCTGCCGATACAACCGAAGTTTCTTCTGTTTTTCGCTCAGCTGTAGTTGCCACAACTTCAGCATCTGCCTTTAGCGCAACAGTAATATCTTTTTCAAGGTAAATGCACTTATCGGCATAGCATGCTTGGTATTCTACACCAATGCTTGCGGTTGCCTCGCTACCTGTTAACTCAACAATTTGGCTGAATTTAGCTTCTTTCGCAAAGTAAGATAGGTCAAGGTTAAACACCTCGTCGTGTTCGGTTGTAGATTTAGTAAGTTCTTTAACCTCGCCAATTAGCTTGTAGCCTTTAGGCTCGTTAAAAGTAAAACTAGTTGGAAGAGGTCCCCCTTCTGGAAGTTTGGTGGCATATAAATGCCAACCCTCATCTATCTTAGCGTTAATGGTAATTTCGTACTTGTTACCATCAACTTTTTTTGCTGAACTGCTCCATTGTATTGGGTCATCCATTTGGGCGTTTGCAGTTAAGCCTGCAAGCACCAACAGGGATAATAACGCACGCTTAATTCTATTCATAGTGATATTCGTTTTGTATTTTATAATTAACAACTCGGTTTAAACAAAGGTTTAATGCTTGCAAATATAGTCAATATTAAATATCTAGATTTTGATATATGTCATCTTTGAAGAAATACCAAATAAAAAACCCGCCTCCTAGAGGCGGGTTATGGTTGGCTATAATTCTATCTCGATATCGTCGGAGTCGAAAAAATGATACTCCAAAAAATGGTACGATGATATTGGGACAATCCTTACACGGCTTTTGTACTTAAGCATCCACTTAATCCGTTTCGAAATAAATCCCTTGTTTAAAAACGCTGCAATGTAGGGGTGCAGCTTAATGGTAATGCTTTTATAATTGCGTTCGGTGGCAAGGAACGAGAGTTGATTTTCAATCTGCTCGTCAAAAATTACCACAGGACTAACCTCGCCGCTGCCCTTGCAGGTTGGACACTTCTCCAATGTGTCAATATGCATTTCGGGGCGTACACGCTGGCGGGTAATCTGCATAAGTCCAAACTTGCTCAGTGGCAAGATGTTGTGTTTTGCTCTGTCCTTGGCCATCAACTCCCTCATTTTTTCAAACACCATTTGTCGGTTCTCGTTCTGGTGCATATCAATGAAGTCTACAACGATAATTCCACCCATATCGCGTAGTCGGAGTTGGCGTGCAATTTCGTCAACAGCTGCTAGGTTTACCTCTAGCGCATTGGTCTCCTGGTCGTTTCCTGACTTTGAGCGGTTTCCGCTGTTAACATCAATTACGTGAAGCGCTTCAGTATGCTCTATAATTAGGTATGCTCCGCTTTTAATGGATACAGTTTTCCCGAAAAGCGATTTTAGTTGCTTTTCTATCCCGAACTGGTCGAAAATAGGAACATTTCCGTCGTAGAGTTTTACAATTTTTTCCTTCTCCGGAGCAATAGTTTCAATATACTCGCGGATGTCGTTGTAAACGTTCTCGTCGTTTACGTGGATGCTGTTGAACGAACCGTTCAACATATCCCTAAGTATGGCCGAAGTGCGCTTCAACTCACTGGCCAACTGGCATGGGAGTGTGGCGGTTTTCATCTTTTCAACCGTCATATCCCACTTCTTAATTAAGCTTCGCAGCTCTGCGTCCAGTACAGCTACCTTCTTCCCTTCGGCAGCGGTGCGAACAATTACACCAAAATTCTTTGGAACAATGCTCTCAAGGAGTCTTTTCAGCCTTTTTCGCTCTTCCTGCGAACTGATTTTTTGCGAAATAGAAACCTTGTCGGCAAAAGGAATTAGAACCAAATTGCGTCCTGCAATGGATATTTCCGAAGTTAGGCGTGGGCCTTTTGTGGAAATTGGCTCCTTGGCAATTTGAACCAAAGCTGCTTGTCCCGAACTGAGCACTTGGTTTATTTTGCCGTCCTTATTAATCTCCTTCTCAAGTTTTACCTTTGAAAGAGGGATTGTTTTTGCCTTACGAGCGTAATGCGCCTGAAGGTATTTGTGGTGTGTTTGGAACTGTGGCCCAAGGTCGAGGTAGTGGAGAAATGCATCCTTTTCGTACCCTACATCTACGAAGGCTGCATTCAGACCGGGCATTATTTTCTTTACCTTACCGAGATAGATGTCGCCAACCGCAAACTGCACATTGCTTTTTTCCTTGTTGAGTTCAACTAGTTGTTTATTCTCAATAAGGGCTATAGCAATCTCAGTTTCACGTACATCAATTACTAGCTCGGTGTTAACCATTGTAATATATTTTAGTAAGGTATATACAAACGCAGCAACCTAAAGCGCTTATGCGGCACTTTAGGTTGACAGGTTGCCTATTCTGTTAAAAGAAAAAGAATACTACTTTTTCTTTTTATGACGATTCTTGCGTAAACGTTTTTTACGTTTGTGAGTGGCCATTTTATGCCTTTTTCTCTTTTTTCCACTTGGCATGATTCCTAAGTATTAATGGTTTATAAAATAGAACAATTACTTCTTAACATGGTTCTTAACCTTGTTCACAAAGGTTTTAGCTGGCTTGAACGATGGAATGAAGTGCTCAGGGATAATAATGGTAGTGTTTTTAGAAATGTTACGAGCAGTTTTCTTTGCACGTTTCTTTACGATAAAACTACCGAATCCTCTTAGGTAAACGTTTTTCTCCTTTACCAATGAGTCTTTTACAGTTTCCATGAAGGCCTCAACGGTCTTTTGAACTGTCACTTTCTCGATTCCAGTGTTTTTGGAAATCTCGTTAACGATATCAGCTTTGGTCATTTTTAAAAATCTTTAATTATCAATTGGTTATACAATATTCTAATTTTTCGGACTGCAAATATAAATGATTTATGTGGATAATTGAAACGGTTAACATTAATTTTGATGATTATTTTTTTGCGATTAATTTGATATTATGGATTTTAAAGATTTGCTTATAAATTGGTATAGGAATAGTGGTAGGGATTTGCCTTGGCGCAGAACCAGTAATCCCTATTATATATGGGTTTCGGAGGTGATACTGCAGCAAACGAGGGTGAACCAAGGAATGTCCTATTATCTGAGGTTTGTTGAGCAGTTTCCAACAATTAACGATTTAGCCAATGCTCCTGCCGATGATGTTATGAAGGCATGGCAGGGTTTGGGCTACTATACACGTGCCCGCAATTTGCAGGCAGGTGCAAAGCAGGTTGTGGAAAATTATAATGGCAAGTTACCTAGTAATTATAATGAACTTCTTAAAATAAAGGGTTTAGGCTCGTACTCTGCAGCGGCGGTTGCTTCGTTTGCTTTTAACGAGGCTGTTCCTGCAATTGATGGGAATGTGTACCGAATACTATCTCGCGTGTTTGGCATTTTTACTTCAGTTGATACCAGTCAGGCCAAAAAGGAGTTTTTCAACTTGGGTCTTGAGTTGATTGATAAGCAGAATCCGGCTACATTCAATCAGGCTATTATTGATTTTGGAGCGTTAGTTTGTACTCCACGCCTAGCCAAGTGCGATGAATGTCCAATGCGAGAGTTTTGTTATGCTTATCGGAACAATATTGTGTATAGTTTTCCTGTTAAGGGAAAGCGGATTGTACCTAAGGATAGGTTTTTCAATTATCTGATGATTAATCATAAGGGATTTACTTACGTTAACAGGCGGGAAGGAAAGGATATTTGGCACTCGCTTTACGAGTTTCCGCTTATTGAAACTCCAACACAACTTACTCCAGAGGAGTTAATTCAACTTGATGATTGGAAGGCGTTTCTAGGAAAAGGTGATGTGAAGATTTTGAGTATCTCGGAACCAATAAAACATCAACTAAGCCATTTAACGCTGTATGCCCGATTTATAATTGTTGAGGCTGATAAGGTTACCTATAAGATTAAAACTGATTTTAGGAAAGTGTCGATAAGTAATTTGCACGAACTGTCGGTCCCTCGATTAATTGACCTATATTTGGCTGCCGAACCTACCGAAAAGTATTTTCGAAGAAAGCCTTAATTAAAAAAGTATAGTTTAAAAAATTAACTTTACAATTCATAAACTCAAAAACCTATTTCAAAAAATATTCAACCAGATTGAATTAATGTTCAACAAATTTTATTAACTTAGTTATCAAACTTTTAAAATATAAATCTATGTCAGTAAACAAAGTTATTCTTGTTGGGAATGTAGGTAAAGACCCTGAGGTACGTCACCTTGAAGGCGGAACAACCGTCGCTCGTTTCCCTTTGGCTACAAACGAAACCTACACCGACAAATCGGGCAAAAAAGTTACTCAAACCGAGTGGCACAACATCGTGGTTTGGCGTGGTTTGGCTGATATTGCTGAGAAGTACGTTAAATCTGGTAAACTTCTTTTTGTTGAAGGCAGAATCAGAACCTCATCGTACGACGATAAGGATGGTAATAAGCGCTACACCACCGAGATAGTTTGCGATAACTTTAGGTTTTTAGGACCTAATCAGGGTCAACAAGAATCATCGGGTTACGCAGAGCCAGCAAGTGCAAAATCAACCTTATCCGATTCAGAGGCTGCAATACCCGAGCCTGGCGACGATTTACCATTCTAGTCGATAGATTTTTAAATAGTATAAGCCGACAGCATTTACTAATGTTGTCGGCTTTTGTTTAAAAATACTTTTGAGCATTAGTGCGCTTTTTTTGTTATTTTTACAACTTATTCCATTTTTGTAACTAATATTATTTTGCTTGGAAACATTTGGTAACCAAATTGTTGATTACTTACAAGGGATTGGCTATTTCCCAATTACCTTTGGAATTATAGTAAGTTTATTAATCCTGCTTTTGCTCCTTGTTTGTTCTGCGTTAATGAGCGGAACCGAGTCGGCTTACTTCTCGCTATCGCCATCGGATATAGATGCAGTTGAGCGTAATACCCATAAATCTGACAAGTATGTTCTGAAGAACATAGAGGATTCTGAGAAACTGTTGGCAACGGTACTTATTGGTAATAATCTTGTGAATGTGGCTATTGTTATTCTTTCGTCATTTATAACCAATTCCTTGATTGATTTTTCCAAAGCCCCTGTTGCTGGTTTTGTTTTTCAGGTTGTTATAATAACCTTTATACTTTTACTTTTTGGTGAGATTATGCCCAAAGTCTTGGCCACCAACAAATCCTTAAAGTTTTCACGCTTTGTTGCTTATCCTATTTATTTAATGATAAAGGCTCTAAGGCCTCTGAATAGTCTATTAATTTCTTCAACATCTAGAATTGGTAAACGGTTTACCCCCAAAAAGAACATCTCTATGGATGAACTTAGCGATGCTTTAGATATTACAACTGACGGGATTGCTGAGGAGAAGAAAATACTTCATGGGATAGTAAATTTTGGGAACATAATGGTTAGCGAAATTATGAAGCCTCGGATTGATGTTGTTGCCGTTGAGGATGATACGCCTTTTGAGGATTTGAAAAAAGTAGTGGTCGATTCTGGTTATAGTAGAATACCTGTTTACCATACTTCGTTCGATGGTGTTAAGGGAATTCTCTACGTTAAGGATTTAATTCCTTACATCGATAGGGATAACTCTTTCCGTTGGCAGAATCTTATTCGTGCGCCTTACTTTGTTCCTGAAAGCAAAAAAATTAATGCCTTGTTAGCCGAGTTTCAGGTTAAGCAAATACATATGGCTATTGTTGTTGATGAGTATGGTGGTAAAAGTGGAATTATAACCCTGGAGGATATTTTAGAGGAAATTGTGGGTGAAATTTCCGACGAGTCTGATGAGGATATTCAACTCTACACAAAAATAGATAGTCTGAATTATATGTTTGAGGCAAAGGTTCAGTTGAATGATTTTTGTAAGATAGTTAATTGTGATGATTATATTTTCGACGATGTTCGTGGCGAAGCAGAAACCTTGGCCGGTCTTATACTGGAAATCACAGGGCACATTCCTGCCAAAAATGAGATGGTAAAGTGCAAGAATTTCAATTTCACTATCGATGCCGTTGATAATAAGCGTATAAAACGAATTAAAGTTCAAATAACTTTTCAACCTACTGATAATGCTTAATCGAATATATTTTTTCTCAGCAATATTCTTTGTTGTTTTGATTTGGAGTTGCGACTCCGCATCGGTACCAAAGCCGCGTGGGTATTTCCGAATCGATTTTCCTGAAAAGCAATATCGCCTTTTCGATTCAATTTATCCATTTAAGTTTAAGTACCCAGTTTACGGCAAGGTTAATCCTGAGAGCAACAGAGGTCAGGATGGAGGACAATGGTTGAATGTTGATTTTCCTCAGTATAAGGCCAAAATTCATTTGAGCTACAAGGATGTTTCGGGTAACCTGAATGCAATGATGGAGGATGCTCGTTCATTAGCCTACAAGCATACCGTTAAGGCCGATGCAATTGATGAACGAATATTTTCAAATTCTGAAAAAAAAGTGTACGGCGTTTTGTATGATATTAGAGGGAACTCGGCTAGTTCAATTCAGTTTTTCCTTACCGATTCGTCGAAACATTACATTCGTGGGGCCCTTTATTTTAGGGTTGAACCCAACAAGGATTCCTTGGCTCCCGCTGTCGATTTTTTTACAAAAGATGTGGTAGAGTTCATAGAATCGTTTGAGTGGAAGACAAAGTAATACACTATGCCGATTTTCAAGGAGATACATAGCGACGATAATCATATTGCCATTTGGCAGATTGATGAGAACGAGGATGTGTTGCTGAGAGAATTCGGTTCGTTAGTCGATTTGCCTGTAAACCCTCGTCGTAGGCTTGAACGTTTGGCTGTTCTCAATCTTATTAAGCAATTGGGGTTAGGTGATAGGTATCACTATCAACCCGATGGAAGACCTTATTTGCCAACCAACGATTCTCATATATCAATAAGCCATGCCGGCAACAAGGTTGTTGTAGCCGTTAATCCCAGTAAACCCATTGGAGTAGATATTGAGAAAACTGAACGGAACTACAAGCGTGTTGCCCCAAAGTTTATGTCACAAAGGGAGATTTGCCACGTTACAAACTATGGAGCAAATGAACTCTCGTTAATTTGGTGCGTAAAGGAGGCTGTTTATAAACTTCCGTGGGGTGTTTCAAAATGCTTTAGCACCGAGGTTGATGTTCTGGTTGAGGTTGATATGCTGCATAGAGGTTGGTGTACTGTTAAGGTTAAACATAACGGCGAGTGGAATTATATGAGGGCAAATTTTGAGTATTTCGATAATTACTGTTTGGTTTGGGTTAACCTGTAAATTTGAGGCAATGGGAAATATCTATCAAAATATAATTAAATCGAAAAAACGGGTGGTTGCTTTACTGCTCGACCCCGATAAGGAAACAAAATACGATATAAAGCATGTACTTGAATTAGCAAATAAGTCGAGTGTGTCATTGGTGTTGGTTGGTGGAAGCTTGGTTAACTCAAACATCGATGAGTTTGTAAAAACTGTGAAAAGCAATACCTCTTTACCCGTGCTCCTTTTTCCTGGAAGTGCGCTACAGTTCACATCCAATGCCGATGGCATTTTATTGCTTTCGCTTATATCCGGGCGTAACCCGGAGTTTTTAATTGGGAATCATGTTCAAGTGTCGTATAAACTTAAACAGAGCAGGATTGAGGTAATTCCTACTGGGTATATTTTGATTGAGAGCGGTGGAACAACCTCTGTTCAGTATATGAGTAACACATTGCCAATTCCTTCTACAAAGCCCGAAATTGCTGCCGCAACAGCTTTGGCAGGCGAGCAGTTGGGCTTAAAATTAATATATCTTGAGGCAGGGAGCGGAGCTACCAACCCTGTTCCAACAGAATTGATTCAAAAGGTGAAATCCGACATCACAATTCCACTTATTGTTGGTGGTGGTTTGCGAAGCCCTGAACAAATAAAATCAGCATTCGATGCTGGTGCCGACATGGTGGTGGTTGGCAATGGAATTGAAGGTAACCCTGACTTGCTTAAATTAATCTAATTACTCCACAATTTCCTTTATTGGAGTCCCCATGCTTCCATTCGGCCAAGTTGTGCCAAGCAAGGTAGACAGTGTTGGGGCGACATCGTTCATATTTACAGGCGATAGAATTGACTTGCGCTTCATTTTCCAACCATACCAAATTAATGGAACGTGAGTGTCGTAATCGTAGGCGGAATTACCCGAGGATACTGAACCGTTTCGCTCTACCCAGCCTGGTTCTAGGTTGATAATAACATCGCCAGAACGACGTTGGTTGAAGCTGTTTTGAAACTTGACCATTATTCCATTTGCAAAGTTTGCCGTTTGTAATGTGTGTGCTGTAGTGCTATTTGCTACGCCAGAGAACTCGAGCATAAAATCGGCAACTTTTTGCTGGAAATCCTCCAACTTGATGTTGGAGTCTTCAATTAACCTACGGTTCAGGAAAATTTGTTTTTCGTGGTAGGCTGTAATCCATGCACCCTGTCCGTACGAGGCGTTTAGGTAGCTACCCAGTAAAATCATTGCCTTTTTGGGGTCAAAATATCCTCCAGGAATTTTTGACTTTTCGAGGTAGTCTGGTGATGATGCTATTCCTTGGTCGGAGGTAAGTATAACAAGCACATTCTCTTTCCCAATATTTATCGATAAAAAATCAAGAAAATGCGATAGTTCTTTATCCAGCTTAAGGTACGTATCTTCCATCTCAATGGAGTGAGGGCCGTACTTTTGCCCAATATTTCTGTTTGCACTAAATGTTAAGCATAGCAGGTCAGTGTGCTCATCGCGTCCTAAGTCTTCGCCTACAACGGTGGCAATGGCCATATCCTTAGTTAGGAGATTTCCGAAAGGCGATTCAGTTAGCCTCGAATAATTAGTGGTAGGCTGTGGTTTCCCAATTATACCTTCTACAAACGATTTTAGTTTATCCGATAGTCTTTTCTTTGTTTCCACTGACTTTACCTTTGCAGTATCAGCTTCCTCGTAAGTGTTAATTGGATTTAGCGCTCTCCATTCTCTGTCAACGTAAAGTTTGGAGAACCCTTTATTGTTGAAAGTATCTAGCCACACTGGAATGTTTTCTGCAAAGTAACTACTGGTAACAAAAGTCCCTTTTTCTTGGTCGAACCAGTAAACTCCAGTGGCATTGTGGCCTGTTAGTAGTATGGCGGAGCCAGCATCGAGTGATATTCCTATAACTTTAGATTTTGGATTATTGAGGATTAGTTCGTCGCCCAAAGTGCTAGTCACTAAGTTTTTTGCCGATGCCTTGCCGCTAAAAAAACTCCCGCCAACGGTTGATACTTTTTCATCACTTACAGCAAGCACTTCCTGCCCGTTGGTTCTGGAATACCATTTGTCCGATATGATGCCGTGCATCGAAGGGTTTGTGCCTGTTGATATAGTTGAAATTCCTGGGTATGGCTGAGTTAGAAGATAGTTGTATCGCGCATTCTTGCAGTTGGCTCCCTCGTTTACAAGTAGTTTAAAGCCTCCGTCGGAGAATTTGTCCCAGTATCGGGTTATATAATCGAAACGCATTTGGCTAACCACAATTTCAACAATTAATTTTGGCTTTTCGGATGGAATAGCCCTGTTTTGCTGAGCGTTAACTGATATAGAAATCAATACAATAAGCGAAAACAATACAATAGCATTCTTCATAAGATAAAGAGTAATTTTGTTGGCTCAAAAATAATCAAAATAGGTATCTACGGTAAGTACTGAATTACTCTTGAGTAATTTTTTTCAGATGTGCTTACTTTAACGATATAATTTCCTGAATTTAAAGATTTGTTCATTGAAGATGTTGGTAAAGAAATTCTCACATCTCCAGCGTTATAGTTAGTTTTTTGAGTCCTGAAAATTTGTTTACCATCCAAAGAATAAACAGAAACTTCAACAAAGTCAGGTTTGTCAAGTTGGAGGGCAATACTTATGCTTTCGGAGAAAGGATTTGGAAAAACAGAAATAGTTTTGTTATCGGTCAGTTCATCAACATTTACCATATAAATGTTGATGGGGATTGTTTTATTTGTTGTTACATCTGTTTGCCCTTCTACGGTTACATAGTTGGTTGCGCTCACATTGTAACTGTAGCCTTTACCGTAAGGAAAATTACTAAACACTGCCTTTCCTTCGCTATTTGTAAAAGCAACACTACCATTCAGTGTTACGATTGCATTGGCAAGTGCATTTCCGTTGTGTTTAACTTCAAATGTAACCTCATATTTCAATTTCGGTAGGGTAATATCTTGAATTATTTTGGTTCTCAAATCGGTTACAGTTATTGATTGGCTCTTTGACTCGTACCCTAAGGCGGAGTAGGTTACATCCCAAGTTCCTGGCTCAATGGGGCGCGCATAAAAACCGTTAGTGTTGTTGGAATAAACCTCGGAGCTGTCCTTGTCGTGGGCAGATATGTACACTTTTGCTTTTATAGGGTTGTTGTCTTCGTCCTTAATAATGCCCTGTATTCCGCCATTGCAGACTTCCATATAGTTGAGTATCGACTCCTTATTATAATCCCAATACGCAGGGAGCAAATCTGAACTCAATAATTTAATATCTGAAATTTCGAGGGTAATCTCGCGACAATGATGCCAGTAATTCATATAATCCTGTCGGCCTCCTTCCACAACATACCAATCACCACCGTGGGTGACGCCATTATCTTCACCTGTGAAATAGCCTGCAGGGCTATACTTTTGTGCAGTATCGGCGTACGCTCGGCTAACGGTGTAATACCAATTGTGGTCGGCATGCTTTCGTTGTGTCGATGTCCAGGTGTCCCAAGGGTAGTTGGCTAGTTCAATTCCTCCATGGAAATTTGCTGAGGCGGTAAACCTATGCTGACTTGCAAAGTTCATCATTGCCAAAGTCTCAGGTTGCCAACTTTCCCCGATAGGATGATCTCCTGCCCTCGGATCTGGGAAATTCCTGTTTAAATTTACACTGTTTGCATTGTTTCTTATAGAACCGCTAACGGTATTGTTGCCTGCATAGTAGGTTCCGTCGGGGTTGGCATTGGGATTAATATATATTGCCATATTGTCAACAATGGCTTTTATGCGAGTGTTAGAGTTGTACTGGCTCAGCAAGTAATCTATTAGACGAAGCATTAGCACATAACCAGTGACCTCGTCGCCGTGCATTGTACTTGTGTAGAAGAATTCTTGTTCAGCTTCGTCCTCGTTTACATTATCGGATATTTTAACCACGTATAGTTTTCTGCCTTCAACAGTAGTTCCAATGGAATCGAGTTTACAAAGATTAGGGTAATCGGTTTCAAACTTCTTCATCATCTCCCTATAAACTGCATAGATTGGATAGTGATCCCAGTTGGCCATTTGGCTAATATCGGTTGCCATGTTTAAAGCCTTAGTTGCCGCTAGTGAAGGGGGTGTGAGTAGCTCAATCTTGTAGCCCAGTTTTTGGAAGTTTCCAAACTCTTTTAGGTTTGCATAGGCCCAAACGGTGTCCTTTACAACCTTGTCTATTGATATTAGTTTTGTTATTTTAGTATTTATGGCTTCCTTATTTGGTTCAATAAACTTAAAGTACTTTTCGGGGTGCTGAGAGTATGCATTTATACATGAGAATATAAGCAGTGTAAAAAGAATCTTTTTCATAAAAAAGTATTTAAATGACTTTGTAAAATTACTTCATTTTTCTTGAGTTCTTTTCTATGTAAACAAAAAAGGAGCCAAAAATGGCTCCCTTTCGATAACGAAAATTATTCTAGTTAATGATATTGATACTTAATGGATAGTTGAATCTTTCTGAATTGGCCGATTTAACTGAGGCTATAATTGTGCAAACCAATGCAAAAATCCCAATTACAGCTAGTAAAAGAAATCCTATTAAAAGGAGTACTAGAATCCCAGCAATCATAAGATAGATTGTTGCAGAAATTTGAAAATTCAACGCCTCTTTGCCCTGACGGTCAACTTCGGGGTACTGGTCTTTTTTCATTAACCATACAATAAGTGGCCCAATTATGTGCCCAAATGGGATGATAATTCCAGATAGCGCAGATAGGTGGCAAAGCATTGAGAATGTTTTCTCCTCCTCGCAGCTGTAGTTGATTTTCTCGATTGTTTCCATGCCAAATTTTTATTTGAAAGACTTATTTTATTGATGTTTTGCTGTATCAATATTACTTTATTTTATTCCATCAATTTACGGTACTTAATTCTGTGAGGTGCATCGTCACCAAGGCGTTTTCTTCTGTTCTCCTCGTAATCGGAGAATCCACCCTCAAAGAAGTAGATTTGGGAATCGCCCTCAAAGGCTAGAATGTGTGTGCAAATTCTATCCAAGAACCAACGGTCGTGCGATATAACAACGGCGCAACCTGCAAAATCGTCCAAACCTTCCTCTAACGCACGAAGTGTGTTAACGTCCATATCGTTGGTTGGCTCATCTAGGAGAATTACGTTACCTTCTTCCTTAAGAGCTAGGGCTAAGTGCAACCTATTGCGCTCTCCACCCGATAGCATATGGCATTTCTTTTCCTGGTCGCCGCCAGAGAAGTTGAAACGGGCAACGTATGCACGGGCATTAATTTGGCGGTTGCCAAGCATAATATTATCCAATCCTCCAGAAATAACCTCAAAAACAGTTTTTTCGGGGTCAATGGCTTTATGTTGTTGGTCAACGTAGGCAATTTTTACTGTTTCCCCTACCTTAAAATCACCTTTATCGGCATTTTCCAATCCCATAATTAGGCGGAAAAGGGTTGTTTTACCAGCACCGTTTGGCCCAATTACCCCAACAATGCCGTTTGGTGGTAAACTAAAGTTAAGATTGTCGAAAAGCAACTTATCGCCAAAAGCCTTGGAAACATCATTGGCTTCAATTACCGTATTTCCAAGGCGAGGACCATTGGGTATAAATATCTCGAGTTTTTCTTCTTTTTGCTTTACATCTTCATTAAGTAGTTTGTCGTAGGCCGAAAGACGAGCCTTGGATTTTGCCTGACGGGCTTTGGGCGACATACGAACCCAATCTAGCTCGCGCTCAAGTGTTTTTCTACGCTTGCTTTCCTGCTTTTCCTCTTGGGCTAGTCTGTTCGACTTTTGCTCCAACCATGATGAGTAGTTCCCTTTCCAAGGAATACCTTCGCCTCGGTCGAGTTCAAGAATCCAACCTGCAACATTGTCAAGGAAGTAGCGGTCGTGGGTTATTGCAATTACTGTTGCTTTGTACTGCTGTAGGTGCATCTCTAGCCATTGAACCGACTCGGCATCGAGGTGGTTGGTTGGCTCGTCGAG